>CAYGDL010000153.1:0-5005 GCA_964348545.1 uncultured Alphaproteobacteria bacterium
GCCCGCGATCCGTTTGCCACGGCCCATCCCTGGTATGTGCTGATCGAAATATCATCCGGATATGAAGCATCCGCCACCCGCGCCATGCTGGAAGCAGCCCTTGCCCGCGCCATTGATACAGGCCTGATCAGTGACGCGGTGATGGCGGAAAATCTGACGCAATCACAGGCGCTGTGGGACTTGCGCGAAAATCTGTCCGATGTGCAAAAGCTCGAAGGCGCCAGCATCAAGCATGATATTTCCGTGCCGATTTCCGCCATCGCCGAATTCATCACCCGCGCCAGTGCGGCGGTTATGAAATTATTGCCGGGCATCCGCCCGGTGCCGTTTGGGCATGTCGGCGATGGCAATGTGCATTTCAATTTGAGCCAGCCTGTGGGCATGGACAGCGCCGCCTATCTGGCGCGCTGGGACGAATTCAATAAAATCGTGCATGATATTGTAACGGATATGGGCGGCAGCATCAGCGCCGAACATGGCCTGGGCCGCATGAAGCGCGAGGAGATCACGCGCTACAAAAGTACAGTTGAGATGGAGCTGATGCGCACCCTCAAACGCGCGCTTGATCCCAAAGGCATCATGAACCCCGGCAAACTGGTTTAGGCCATGCCGCCCACAAAGCCTTCGGTCTTGCCGTCATGGATGAGCGCAATGCGCACCGGGCCGCGGCAGAACCGGTTGCCACAGCGCAACAGGCGCTCGGTCTCGTCCAGATAGGTCTGCTTCATGCCGGGCCGGGAAAGTAACTGCGCCACATGCTCATAATGGCTGAGGCCGCATTTCCTGCACGTCACCTCGATCTGGCTTTGTGTGTCCAGATCGGAAAGTTTCAGATCAGTTTTCCAGTTCACCAGAAATCCTCCGCGCGCGGAATTCTTGTGTAGCTGATCTTGCCGCCGGCATAGCCGCCGGGCGGCGGCGTCCAGGGACCCAGACTGACGAGCGTGCGGCCATGCTTGCGGTTGAGCGCATCGATGGCCTGTGTGGCGCGTTCCCAGCGGCGCCGCAGGCGGTCATCATTCAGCAGCAGATCTAGCTGGCGTTCATCGGCGCGGGTAAGATCCAGCAGCGTCACCCCCAGCCGGATGATCCGCGCCGTGCGGGGCAACTGGCTGCGCGCCATGTTCCACAGGCCCTCCAGCGCCGCAAGCACCGCCTGATCATCGTGCGCCGCATGCAGCGGCGCGGCGCGCGTCCACGACGCGTCGCGCATTTGCAGCCACAACCACAGGCCGCCCGCGTTCCAGCCGTCGCGCCGCATGCGCCGCGCCGCTTTGGTCAGCAACAGGCGCGAGGCGTCGCGCGCGTGATCCAGCGTGCGGTTTGCTGGCGGCAATACCCGGCCATGGCCATACATGCCGCGCTTGGAAGGCTGCGCCTGCAAATCATAACCATGCAGCGCATACCACAGCCGCTCGCCGGTGACATTGCCCCACAGCTTGCGCAGTTGCCTGGGCTGTGTGGCCAGCAGTCCGGCCATGTCCGTAATACCCGCGCGCATCAGGCGGCGCGCCATGCGCCCGCCAATGCCGGGCACGTCCGATGGCTGTAAGGTCAGCAACGGGCCGGGCATATCCTCGGGCCGCCACACCATGTTGCCGTTGGGCTTGCCCGCCTTGCAGGCCATTTTCGCGAGCTGCCGGTTGGCCCCGAAACCGATCGAGCATTTGATATAAGGCCCGATATTATCGGCCAGGCGCTGCTTGATGCGCAGGCCCAGGCGCTGCGGATCGGCCCGGTCGGCGGCCTCCACCCGGCAGGTCAGTTCATCAATGGATTTAATTGCGTCGATGGGAAGGACGGCGGAAATTTCCGATATCAGCGCATTATGGGCGCGGCGGTACAGATCCGGCGATTGCGGCACCAGAATAATATCGGGGCAGCGCGCCCGCGCCTCGGCAATCGGCATGACATTCTTGACGCCGCGCAGCTTGGCCTCGCCTGAACAGGCGATGACGCAGGTATGTTCCGTGGCGGCAAACGGCGTCACCCCCACCGGCCGACCGCGCAGACGCGGGCGCGCCTGCTGCTCGACCGAGGCGAAAAAGCCGTCAAAATCCAGATAAAGCCGTTCGATCTGCGTTGGCCGCCGCATGTTCCGCGCTCCCTGCAACCAGTGGAGAAAACTAGTGGGCAGCCATAAGAACATAAAGGGAACATAGGAGTCAATAAGAAACGGGCTAAATGCCAGTATCAGTCACTTCGCATCGGCCATTGTGTGCCTGATGTCCTCCAAAAACAAAAGCGGGCTGCTAAAAATCCCATTATCGCTTTGTGGCTCTTTAGCAGCGCGCCCTGGTCCTCCAGTTCGCCATCTTTCACAAGCAGATTGGTAAAGGCGTCATATTCCCGAAAATCCATATGCCGGGCACAGGCAATACTGATTTTTCACAGGCCCGTTCGATGGCGTCACGCCCGGTGTCGTTCACGGCGTTCCCCTAATTACCCATTCGTTGCCGTGACAATCCAGGAGGCCGATCCCATTCTCAATCCCTGCGCGCCATAATCGGCGGCCATCGCGTCCCTGATTTCCATGCTCACTTTTTTGCGCAGGGCATCGGTCTGTTCGGCCAGAATCATGCGGATCGGGCCAATGCCGAGCAAAAAATCCACCGCGCCATTCAGATCGCGCCCCGCGCCAATGGTGATCGGCAAATCCTGTTGCTCCAGCTTCACATTTTTGAAACCCGCGCCTTCAAGAATGCGGGTTACGCGCGCCGGATCGCCAAAGGAAAAAGGTCCGGGGTCCTCGGGGCCGAGCGGCGCGGGCATGACGACATGCTTGGCCGCAATCATCAGGCTTTTCATCACCCAGGAATTTTCCTTCACCGGACCCCACACCACCAGGCAGGCCCGCCCGCCGGGCTTTAGCGCCGTGCGGATATTGGCGAAGGCGGCTGTGGGATCGGCGAAAAACATGACCCCAAAGCGGGAAAAAACGGCATCTGCGAGGGCGGGCGCAAATTGATGCGTGCTGGCGTCGGCCAGTGTGAAGGCCGCGTTGCCCGCCCCGGCGGCGGCGGCGCGGGCCTGTGCGCGCTCCAGCATCGGCGCGGAAATGTCGACGCCCAGCACCCGCCCGCCGGGACGGATTTTTCCGGCAATCGCCAGGCTGGTGGCGCCGCAGCCGCAGCCTATGTCGATGATGTTTTCGCCGGGCCTGAAATTGGCCTTGGCGATGCCGGCAAGGCCGAACGGGGCGAGCATATTATCCAGATCATTCTGTTCCTCGGCCCATTTCCGGCCCAGATCGCCGTTCCACAGTTCCGCCTGCGCGGCATTATTGTTGGCTGTTGATTGCGTCATTTTCATAGCCTCTTAATTTCGCTGGATCATCGCTGATATGAATAAGCCGCCTGCTGAAATTGTGTCACTCCATTGAACCCTGGGCGCGCCAACAGGCCGGGACGCCAGAACATTTTGCCGGTTCGTTTGATTGCGCATCCCGTCTGTCCGCCGTATTTTATGATACTTCCACGGCAGCATAGCCAGTATAAGGGGTTTGAAAAACATAAATCCCCGATATCCAGACACGACATATTCCATGACGGCCAATGCGTTATTATTCCGGCACAAATTGCGTTCCGTTCCTGGATGGATTGCGGTGGCTATGCTGGTTATCCGTGTGGCGCTTCCCATGAGCATGATGATCCCACAGGGATTGTCCGAACTTATTATTTGCAGCGCACATGGCGTCGAGACGATCCTGGTGGATCAGGACATGAACCGGGTCAATCCGGATGCGCCATCACAGGGCGATGCGGAACATTGCGGCATCTGCACGATTATTTTCGGTCTGGCCTGGGCCATTGCGCTGGGCCTAATTCTGGCGCCGCTGATTGGTTTTGTTTCGCCCCGCCGGTATGGCGTCTGGCGGCCGCAACATAATGGTTTCACGCTTGCACTTCCGCGCGCGCCGCCTCTTTTCGCTTAGCCACAACTGAATCACCTTCAAACATCCCGGCGCAATCCTGCGCGTGGGTACGCACATTCATGTTCGCTAAGGAAAAATATCGTGCAACCTATACACACAATTACGCTACGTCGTTCCAGACCCTTGCTTATGGGGGCTTTTCTGACTGTTGCGCCCATGCAAATCGCGCAAGCCTCCTGCGGCGCTTCGTTCTGTTCGATCAATACCAACTGGAACATGCAGGGGGCCGCTGTCGAACCCGGCTGGCGGCTTGATCTGCGCGGCGAATATATTGATCAGGATCAGCCCATGACGGGCGGCAGTGAAGTTGACGTTGGTCAGATCAGGCGCCACCATGACGAGGTTGAAACCCGCAACCGCAATGTGCTGGCGACGCTTGATTATGCCGTTAATGACCGCCTGGGTTTTTCGGCGACTGTGCCGGTGACGGATCGCTCTCATGCGCATATTCATAATCATCGCGGCGCGAAAATTCCCGAAAACTGGGATTTCACGCGGCTGGGCGATATCCGCCTGCAAACCCGCTATCAATGGAGCGTGGAAAATCAGAAAAAGCCGAGCCTGAGCACTTACGGCGTCACGCTGGGAGCGAAACTGCCCACCGGTCAAATTCACGTGGATAATTCAGATGGTGAACGCGCGGAACGCAGCCTGCAACCCGGCACGGGTACAACAGATCTGCTGTTGGGCGCCTATTATAACCGATTACTAAGCGATCCGGCTTCCTCCTGGTTTATTCAGGGGCTGTGGCAACAGCCGCTCAACAAACGTGAAAATTATGAGCCCGGTCACCGGATATCAGCCGATCTGGGGTACCGCTATGAACTGAACGAAAAAATTGGATTGCTGACTCAAATCAATACGCTTTTCCTGGAGCGCGATCGAGGTTCAGAAGCAGAGCCGCGAGACACAGGCGGCAAGTTTGTATATTTCAGCCCCGGTGCGACCTTTGCCGTTACGCAAAATGCGCAACTCCACGGTTTTGTGCAATTGCCGGTATATCAATATGTCAACGGCGTGCAGTTGACGGCGGATTGGTCACTGGCCGCCGGAGTGAGCATCCGGTTCTAG
>CAYGDL010000154.1:0-4989 GCA_964348545.1 uncultured Alphaproteobacteria bacterium
GCGCCTTTGACCCATCGGAACGCCGCATCATGCGCCAGATGAGCACCATGTGGGCAACGCCCGTTCGTGCGCATTCCGTGGCGGCGGAGTAAGCGGGGATTAAAGGTAAAAAACTGTCATGTCAAGACCTGACCCCGATCTCGTCTGACCCCGATCTCGTCTGCTGAACGCTATCTGTGACCCCGATCTTCTAAGTAGGAAATGGGCTTTCGCCCTCCGATTCTCCTCTCTCTTCTAAATTCCCGTAGGGCGATTGAGCTTGTAGTCCAGCAATATAAGCTGGGTCTAGTAAGCGTCCATCTCCAAAAAGTACTCCCTCAATTCCTTCATCGTTTTGTTCAATAAAATAATCGAGATCAGCGACGTGAACCCATCCGAGTTGGCAGTGAAATGGGTTGCTCACTCCCTGTGCCGTAATCGTGCGAGCTTGATTTTTTCGGGAGCAATATGACAATGCGAATACCATATGATTACCAAACTGAAAGTCGTCAGGATACGGCACAGGTATTTCAGCGATTGTGGTATGATTTTTTTCCAGTAAAAATTCCACTCCAGCCGCAGTAACAAAACATTTTATGGTGACGGATGAACTATAAGCGTGGAAACGACATAGTAGTACCCGGTTTGATGGCAACTGTTTTATTGAAATCCGGAACCCAATTGTCACGTTTCCATAGTCATTACCATGAAACGAGCGCCATGGCAGACCGCGTTTTTTGGCTTCCAACAGAACACGTTCACCCACCTCTAAGGTCAATTTGGCGTCCAAAATAAGAACATCAAAAAATGGCTCAACTCCATTGATAAATATTTCATTGAGTTGGGCTAACGCGGGTTCTAGGCCTTCATCTTCATGTGCACTACCCATCTGCTGAGCAATCGCCTTGATCAAGTACTCGTGTGTCATGGGTTTCCCACTAGCAACAAGGGCTTGAGCATACCGAATGATTTTTAAGAATGAATAATCGTGTGCTGGAATCTCTTTCGGTTTCGGTCCTTGCCCGCCTCGCCAAATAGGCACCAGCATAAACTGCAATCCTTTAGTGAGCGGATGGTCAGGGTCTAACTCACCAGGAACGTGAAGATTGACACTGTCATTCACACTCAACTCCTCTACGAGTCGATAAAGCAGACCTTCAGCGCCACTAGAGCGACAGAGTAAAAGCCGTAACTCGCCCGCAATGGACTTTATGTGGCTCCGGCTTTCGCGAAGGCCATCCATATGCTTCCGAAGAAGATAGAGGTGCGCTTCAAGGTCTAAAATTTTCGTCCCTAAAGTCTTACTCACCCGATCCTTGTTGTTGCCTTTCTGTCCCAATTCTCTACTCACATTATTTTTGATGACCTAAAGGGGTCAGATGACCTAAAGGTATCAGGTCTTGACATGATAGTTTTCCTTTCCCCTTTAATCAGAATGCAGCGTTTCCAGGACAGTGCCGGGGTCGCGGGCGATGACCATGAGCAGCACGCGGGCCGGGCCTTCGGGCATGCGGCGGCGGGCTTCCCAGTGGCGGATGGCGCTTAGTGAAAAGCCGAAGCTGGTGAATTGCTGCTGCGTCATGCCAAGTTTTTGGCGTATGGCTTTCACATCCACATCTTCGGGAACCCTGGCGAAGGCATAGGCTTTGACGCCTGTTTTTTCGCCGCGCCTGTAGGCGGCGTATTCCTCCAGGCTTTCCACAATGTCGCGCGCAAGCGGGCCAAGGCTCTTTTTGTTAAGGCTCTGTTTTCCCGCTGGCCGCGCCATGTCCGTTACTCCTGCTCGATGATCTCTTTAATCAGCGCGGCGAGAAGTTTCTTTTCCCGTTCGGGCAAATCTTCCATCTCGTTCTTGGCATAAGCCGTCAACAGCAATACCTGCCATTCAGGTCGATGGTAATAGTAGATCACTCTGCCACCACCACGCTTGCCCCTGCCCGCCAATGCCCAGCGCAACTTCCGCAACCCGCCCGTACCGGCAATAACCCCGCCTTTTTCAGGATTGTTGCCGAGGAACTCAATCAACGCGGAGAGTTCAGTTTCAGAAAACAGCTTTTTAGCCGCTCTTCTAAAACTGCTCAGGGGAATTACATTAATTGTGTTCGTCACTTGAAATGTACTCCAATGGAGTAGTTATTGCAAGCCCAAAATTATCATTACAAACGGCTGTCGAAAGACGTTAAAGGGCGTTGAAGGTAAAAAAACTGCCACGTCGAGACCTGACCCTTATCTTTGTGTGACCCCGCCCGCGCATCCGCATTCCGTGGCAGAGGAGGAGACGCATTTATCATAAGGGTCGCTTACATCTGTATTCTTTAAGTCTGTTTTTAGCGATATCAAGTGTGTCCTGGGAAAAAAGAGGATGCCACCGTGCATCCTCGCAGATGACCGCCTCAACGGTCAGATCGAGACGGCCTCTTTTCCAGAGAGCAGTGTAACCATCTGATGGCGTCGGTCGGTGGATCAGTCTGCGTGCTGTCTCGACCCCGCCATGCTCAGAAAGCATATAGTGGAAAAGAGACGCAGTATAATTTACTTCTGTTTTCGCGCGTAGATATACATTCATCATTGCCGTATCAAAGTCTTTTTCCAATGCGGTCTTCGACATCATTTCACCCTGCGTAGATTGGAGTGCTAACCGCTTCACTAACGAAGATCATCACGCCGCGCGGCGTAAATCCCGCACTTTGATCTTGCCGGCTTTCTTCTGCGCCTGGGCGAGATCATAATCCATTTGCAGGCCGAGCCACACCTCAGCGCTGCTGCCGAAGGCGCTGGCGAGACGCAACGCCATTTCAGGCGAAATGCCGGACCGGCCATTCAGGATTTCCGAAAGGGTTTTGCGTGCAACGCCCAGCCCGGCGGCGGCCGCCGTAACGGTCAGGCCAAGCGTTTCAATACATTCCTGGCGGATAATCCTGCCTGGATGCGGCGGGTTTTTCATCAGCATTTGTTGTCCTCTTAATGGTAATCAATCAAGTTTATGCCAATCCATTCTCTCTTTGTCATTGCCCGATTTATTCGGGCAATCCAGAGACACAATAGGGGCCCGATATGTATCATGGATTACCCGGTCAAGCCGGGTAATGACAAATAGTTAGTCAGCGCCTGTTCCTTAATACCCCCCAGCTTATCGCCGCACCGGAAGTTAAGGTTGCGAAGGCCGTTCCCCGGCCTGTAGACTGCCGGAAAACCCAGGAGAAACCACATGGATATCGGCCTGCTGTTTCCATTCCGTAATCCGCCGCAATGGCGCAAACCCTTTGCACAATTTTATGCCGAACAGTTGCGCCAGACGCAGATTGCCGAACAGCTTGGCTATGACACGATCTGGCTGACCGAACATCACTTTGCCGAGGATGGCTATTCGCCATCCTTGCTGCCGATTGCCAGCGCCGTCGCCAGCATGACCAGCCGGGTGCGGATCGGAACCTATCTGCTGCTGCTGCCGCTGCACAATGCGCTGCGCGTCGCCGAAGATGCTGCGACGGTCGATCTCATTTCCAATGGCCGCTTTGATCTGGGCGTCGGGCAGGGCTATGCGGTGGGCGAGTTCGCCGCCTATGGCATTGACCGCAAGCAGCGGGGCGCGCTGATCGAGGAAGGCGTCGAGGTCATTCGCGGCCTGTGGGCGCAGGATAATTTTTCCTATTCCGGCAAACATTATAATTTCAAAAATATCACCATGGTTCCCAAGCCCGCGCAAAATCCTGCGCCAATCTGGATCGGCGCCGGCGCGAAAATAGCGGTGGAGCGTGCGGCCCGGCTGGGCTGTCATTATCTGGGCATGTCGAGCCCAAATTCGCAGCAGATTTACGACGCCGCCCTGCGCGCCCATGGCCGCGACCCGAAAGATTTCAACGCGGCGCAACTGCGCTTTGCCTATGTGGCGGAAAGCCACGACAAGGCCTGGGAGGATGCGGGCGCGCATCTGCATTATATGCTCACCTGGTATGGGCGCTGGCTTTCCGAGGCCAATGACTTTCCCGGCGCGGCGCAGATGGCCAACACACCCTCCATCGCCGAACTGCGCGCGCTCTCGCAAAGGAATTATGAAGGGGATAAAGACGGCCCCTATGCCAGCACCCTGAACGCACCGATTGTGGGAACGCCCGCGCAGGTGGCGCGCGAGATCAACGCCATGACGGATAGCATGCGCACCACGCATCTGGTGCTGGGCATGCATCTGCCGGGCCTCGACCCCGCCAAAAGCCAGAAGTCGATGGAGCTGTTCATGAAGGAAGTGAAGCCGGGGTTGACGTCAAAATAATTGGCGGCCTCACCCGGCCGCGAGCCGCGCCTCGAGCGCCGCGCGTACTTGCGGCCATTCGCTGCGGATGATTGAGAAATATACCGTGTCGCGGATATGCCCATCGCGCACCACCATATGGGCGCGGAATATGCCCTCTTGTTTCGCGCCAAGCTTGGCGATGGCGGCGCGCGAGCGGGCGTTGCGCGCATCTGTTTTCAGCTCCACCCGGTTGGCGCCCGCCGCGAAAGCATGGGAGAGCAATAGCAATTTGCATTCGGGATTAACCATGCCCGCCTGGGCCGGTTTGGCATACCAGGTCCAGCCGATTTCGGCGCGTTTGTGGGCGGGCACAATTTCAAAAAAACGAGTGCTTCCCACCAGCGTGTTATCCGTCAGCCGCCGCACCGCAAAGGCAAGATGCGCGCCGCTTTCATGCGCCTTTCGCCCCTCATCAAACCAGGCGTCAAAGCCCGGACCACTGCCATCGTCAGGCATATAAGTCCATATTTCCGGATCGCGGGCAGCCACGCGCAAGCCCTCCCGGTGTTCTTCGGCCAGCGGCTCCAATTGGACAAAGCGCCCGGTTAAATTTTGTGCGATGAGTTGCATGCGCGGTGTATTAGACTGTCCCCATAGGGGGGTCAAGCAGCGGCGCCCCGGCCTAATGAAAGCGAATTCATGTCTACAGACGATTATAAACGCACAGCCGCACTGAAAGCCCTGGAATATGTCTCGGACGGCATGAAAGTCGGTCTTGG
>CAYGDL010000155.1:0-4914 GCA_964348545.1 uncultured Alphaproteobacteria bacterium
AACCGCATCCTGCTCGAAAACTACTTCCTGCCCGGCGACCTCGAAGCCCAGATCGAGGCCTTCATCGAGCACTATAATCACCAGCGCTACCATGAAAGCCTGGGCAACGTGACGCCAGCGGACGCCTACTTCGGCAGGGACAAAGCAATCCTCGCTGAGCGCGCCCGCATCAAACGTATCACCATCGAACATCGGCGCTTGCAACACCGCAAGCTAGCCGCCTAATATCAACCCCAGATGAGGCCTGCACTCCAATAATCTACGCCGCCAACTGTCTCAAATAATCTGACGACGAACAGTTACCGTGCGTGGCGTGGCGCAGAAACCGGCCAACCTCGAAATCCTCGAAATAATTACCCGGACTAGTTTTGCTTACAATATGCTTCCCTGTCTGTGGCATATTGAGGGTTTTAGACGATGCCGGAGTGAGCGGGAAGGGGGAAGTGCTGTTTGGTTTCGCCCCCCCTACGGTGTCACAATCGGGAAGTTTGAATCGACGGGGTCGAGCAGGCTGACCAGATCGCCATAGGCGCCGGCCTCTCCCTCCATCTTGATCGCACCGCTGGCTGTTTTGACCAGCACCGGAACGCCCGCCAGCAATGTCTGCAACAGGTCCGCCCGCGCCAGCGCAACGGTTGCATTGGCGTCGTCGTCGCGGACGCCCTGCTCGTGCACCAGAACCCCGTTTTCTATCGTGATCAGATGTTGCTCGCTGACGTCGGTAAGTACGACGTTGAGGACAATCTTTTTTCCTTCCGCCCGGCCGGGGTTCAGCCGCACGGCGGCAAAATCCAGCAGCATTGTGGTGGGCGTCGCCTGTATCAGCCCCGGGCTTAAAGAGATCGCAGGCTGCGCCACAACCCCGTGGCGCAGTTCCTGGGCGCCGCTTAGATAGATATTGCGCCACGTCCCGGCCTCGGCCTGATAGCCAAGCTGCGTATAGACCGACGCCAGCAGTTCCCGCGCCTGGGAATTTTCAGGATCGGCGAAAATTACATGATTCAACAATGTCGCCGCCCATCGGTATTCGCCGGAAGCTACAGCCGTGTTCGCCAGGGCCATCACCTGCGCGCCGCCTCCCATTGCGTCCACGTATTTTTTGCTCGCGCCAGCCGGGGGCAGGGGATTGAGGGACGCGGGATTGGCGTCGTACCAGCCCATGTAACGCTGATAAACGGCTTTGGCGTTGAAACTCATAGTGCCGTAATAGCCGCGATTGTACCATTGCTGCGCCAGAACATCCGGCAGCTTGATATTTTCGGCAATTTCAGAACCTGTCAGCCCCGCATTCATCAGGCGCACCGACTGGTCATGCAGATATTTGTAGGCGTCGCGGTGCTTTTTCAGAAAATCGGTAATTACATCGCTACCCCAGCGCGGAATGCCATGGGCCGCGAACATCACATCGCTTTTCCCCCCGAACAGGCGGATTGACTGGGTCAGGTAATCCGCCCACTGCTTGGCGTCACGCACCAGCGCTCCTCGCGGCGTCAGGACGTTATGCAAGGTCGCATTGGCGTTTTCGGCCATGAATACAGCGCGGAATTGCGGCAGGTAAAAATTCATTTCAGCCGGGGCTTCGGTTCCTGGCGTCATCTGGAACGAGAACGTCACGCCATCAAGGATCATTTCCTGTCCGGTTTGGGTGATGCTGTCCGTCGGGGCGATGAGGGAAAGTCTGCCGCGCGACAGCGACGGGCCAAGGCCCGAGGTCATCTCGCCTTCCGGCCCGCGCGGCAGGGTGCTGCCGAACTGGAACCTCGCACGGCGGCTCATGGAGGTTCCGGCAATGATGTTTTCGCTCACCGCATGTTCCAGAAACCCGGACGGGGCAATGATCCTGACCTTCCCCGAAGCAACGTCAGCGTCATTCACAACGCCTTCAACGCCGCCGAAATGATCGGCATGGCTGTGTGAATAGATCACGGCGATAACCGGCTTGTCGCCAACATGCTGTTTGACCAGTTCAAAGGCGGCGCGCGCTGTTTCTCCCGTCACCAGCGGGTCAACGACAATATATCCCGTATCCCCCAGAATGAAAGAGACTGTCGAAACATCGAACCCGCGCACCTGATAGATGCGGTCCGTCACCTTGAACAGTCCATGCCTGGTGATCAGTTGCGCCTGCCGCCACAGGCTTGGATTTGCCGTAGCCGGCGCTTCGCCCTTCAAAAAGTCATAGGAGGCCAGATCCCACACCACTTTACCATCTGCGTCCCTGACCAGCGGTTCCGCGCGGGCCGCAACAAAACCGCGTTCGGCAAAGTCGAAATCCTGACGGTTGGAAAACGGCAGTTCCTTAATGGTTTTCTCATGGGCTTCCTGGGTGGACAGGGATGGTTCGGGCGCAATATCATGTGGAATATCCGGTGCGGGCGCGCCCAGCAGCAGAGGCAAAGCACCGCGAAACAGATAGCCGCCGCCGCCAAGCACCAGGGCCGCCAGTACGATCCCCAACCCAAGCCCCTTAAAAAACGCTCCCATTATTATTTTCCTTTTGATTGGTCCCCGGCCTGTGTTGAACCAACATTCCCCAAGTGGCTTGCCGCTTGATTGCAAGGTCGTCTGATTTTGCCTCCCGATCAAGTAATTTGCACTCCAAGCCTGGTCTGCGGTCACCGGAAGGCTCGAATGTGGGTGAATTGGGCCGCAAAGCCGCGTCATCCTTGCCCGGCAGTGACGTTTTCAGCATGGCGGACAGAGCTGTCCTGCCGCTTTCGTTCAGTTTGGGCTTGCCCTTATTTAGTGGAGAGACATTCAGCCTGTCTCGGCCATATTGGTCTCGAATTAGATTGGTGATGTGTAGGCCAAAGCCGAATTCCGTCCGATTGGATTATAAAACTCGTCGATATACCGGCCAAATACGTTTGTGGCTTGTTGCCCGGTTTGAAGCCGGTCCACACCAGTTCCGATTGGATTGGAACGCAATAGTCACAAGCTTGAAGACGTCGACCCACAGGCCCACCGACCCAGAGTATTTTGTGCGGTACAGAGATTGGTAAGCGAAATGGAATTGTGGCGCGCGACGGGTCGGCTGCAAAGGCTATATACTCACGGGTACAGTCATCCACCACGGTCAGGACCCAGAACCGGCGGTCATCGGTGAGTTGATCGGATACGAAGTCGAGATTCCTGCGCTGATTAGCCTGCGGTGAAACTAACGTTCGTCAAAGTTTGGGCGCGCAGGAATTTAAGACAGTGTTAGCCGGGTGTTAGCCGGAGGCTATGAGCCGCAAAGCTAATTCATCTAACATATTGATTTTATTGGCGTACCCGAAGGGGTTCGAACCCCTGGCCCCTGCCGTCTGAGCACGGCATTCTGCTCCCCATATCGCGCTCATAATTGGACCATTAAAGCACGCCCTGGAAGATTGATGTATGGGCCATACCCTGAGGAGTCAGGCCGCGTTTCCAAGCATCGGCAACACATCTGCACCCGCCTTCAATGTATCCAGATAATCAGACCATAGCTGCATCATTTTGCGTCGTTCAGCGAGGTGGGCGGTGCGATTGTAGGCGCGCCCGTTTGGATCACGCACCGCGTGGGCCAGCTGATGTTCGATGAAGTCGGGGCGAACCTGCAATATCGCATCCAGAATCGTCCGCGCCATGGCGCGAAATCCATGGCCGCTCATTTCATCCTTGGCGTAACCCATGCGGCGCAATGCAGCCAGCACGGTGTTATCACTCATCGGCCTGGTCTCAGTGCGCGCGCCGGGAAACACATAGCGCCCGCCGCCGGTGAGCGCGTGCAGATCATGCAGGATCGCCACGGCCTGGGTGGACAGGGGGACAAGATGCGGGCCACGCATTTTCATACGCTGGGCCGGGATGTTCCATTCTGCCTTGACCAGGTCAAACTCTGCCCATTCGGCCTTGCGCAGTTCACCCGGACGCACAAAAAGCAGTGGGGCGAGGAGCAGGGCGCATTTGGTGACGAACGCGCCCTGATAGCCATCCATGGCGCGCAGCAGCGCCCCGATGGCCACGGGATCGGTAATGGCGGCATGGTGCTCCACCTTCTTACTCGGCAGATATTCGCATAAACGGGCGGTCGGATCGCCTTCAGAATATCCCTTTTTGGCGGCGTATCCGAAGATGCGGCCACAGTTCCAAAGGACGCGTCGTGCGATATCCAAGGCGCCCCGATCCACAATGCGTTGGATGACCGCGTCGATTTCAGACGTGGTAATCTCATTTATCGGCCGGTTGCCCAGCCATGGGAAAATGTCTCTTTCCATCCACCGGATAATTCTGTCCGTTTGCATATCAGAACGCTTGTCAGTGGGAACAGACGCCCACTCCCGCGTAACTTCTTCAAAGGAACCTGCGGCAGGCAGTCCGCTATCGATCCGCCTTTCGGCTTCCAGCCGTTTCGTCTGTTCCTGCTTGGCGGATTTACGGATATTGCTGGGATCAACCCCCGCCGCCACCAGTTCACGCGCCGTTTCCGCCTTTTTGCGGGCGGCGCCTAATGTGGTGTCTGGATAGACCCCCATGGACAGGGTCTTGCGTTTGCCGGAGATTGAGTAATCCAGTCTCCACCACTTGGCGCCATCCGGCTTGACCAGCAGGTGCAGACCGTCTCCATCGTTCATCCGGTATACGGTAGCCATTGGCCTGGCGGACTTGATGGTTACATCGGCTTTGATCAGGTGTCGGGCCATTGAGTCACGCCTCCAGAGAATAGCAGTAACTCATCCGGGGAAAAGCAGCAACAGGGTGAGTTACTGCATAAGTTACTGCATATTTGGCTAGATAGCAATGGATGTTGCTGCATTGCACCGGACTACCAAAATCAACAACATATTGATTATGATATATTATTGTATGTTGTTGGATTTGGTTGGACGGTGATTTGGTGCCCAGGGGCGGATTCGAACCACCGACACGCGGATTTTCAGTCCGCTGCTC
>CAYGDL010000156.1:0-4895 GCA_964348545.1 uncultured Alphaproteobacteria bacterium
TCCGAATCATAGGCATTCATCTGACAGCCATAGGTCTTGATGAACAGCTTTTTCGCCAAGTCAGCTGTGCTCCGCAATCAAACGCATAGAGTTTAATTAGTCCTTTGGAACGGGAAATCACTGTCCCGAACACTATCATCCGACAGCCCCAAATACAAGCGATGTGGCCTATCCGCGCATTGGCGCGGGGGACAGGAGCAGGCTGGCTTCAAGTGAATCCCCCTGCTGCAATATCTGGCAGCCCGATGAGTCGGCGTCTGGCGCGCCGGTGTGGCTGAGCGGCGTCAGCCAGAGTTCGCGTTGATCCGCATCATAATCCAGTTGCACAAAATCCAGGCCCTGCGTCAGGAGCAGACTGAGCGCCAGTCTTTCCCGCGGCCATGCAATGCCGACTTCGCCCCCCAGGCTGCGGTAACAAATATGGACATCGCTCCGGGCGGGAGAAAATCCGGCGGCAAAGCTCTCGGCTGTAGGCGTTGCCGGATCAGGATCGGGCGTCGCGGACAATGCGGCTGGCGCAAAGCGGCCCTGAAGGATCATGGGATCCTTCAGGCTGACTTGCAGCCGCAGGCCAATTCGGGCGGGCATGGGTTGTACGCCAATATTTGTTACCGTCAGTTGCAGGCGCAGCCCGGTGGGGCCAAGCTCAAAACGCTGCAAAAGCTGACAGACCCAATGTAATGCCGAGGCAGGGTCTTGTGAGACGCCAAATTCCTTGTGCGCGGTCAGCGTGGCCCGGATATTGGACGCATCCTGCACTGTCCATTCCGTCAGATCACCGGGAACATCGCCCTGCGGCCCGATATTGCCAAAGGCCGCAATCGGCAGACAGGCAAGCCTGTTCGCAACACGGCCGGAAATTTCCCCGGCGGTGGCGGGATGCAAAAGATCATGGGGCTGACCCGATGGCGCGCGCCAGCGCAACGCCGCAATCGCGCCGCCACAATCGGGAACGATATCGACCGACATTTTTCCATCCGTGAGAGAGATTTTTCGCATTTTCGTGGCGCCTCGCGCTCAAGCTATCACGGCACCATAGCGCATTCCCGCCAGAGTTGAAACAGGTGCGCTGCCGGGTGCGGGCATCACAATGATTGCAGAATCAGCGAACCGGCTCAGGCATATTGGGGGGTGCGATTGCGCGCCAGCGCCGAGCGCAGGGCGGTGGCGAATTCAAGGCGTTCCTCCGTTGTGAGAAAAGATCCGAACACCAGATATTTTCCATGCGAGCGCACCGCCAGCAGCGGTGAGCGGGGCGCCGTTGTGATCAGTTCAACCTGCGCCCAATAGGACTGGAGATTCCAGCTAAGAATGCGGCCATCCGGAAGGAAGCGCCGGATCAAAAGGCAGGCGTCATCAAGCTGCACCGTCTCATAAATGCGGGCGGCGCGAAAATTGACGCGAAACGCCACATAGATCAGCACCACATCAAGCCCGAAAAAACCCAGCACCGGCCACGCGCCCAGCACAAAAAACGACAGGCCCGCAATAAAACTGAACACCGTAATGCAGGCCATCACCGTCATAAATCCGCGCGGATCAAGCGAGCGATGGGGATATAGCACAGCGTCAAACCGCAACCCGCCGACGGTGCGCCCAACAGCACTGCCCGCCGAAATTTCCGGGCTGATATTTTCAGATATGTGCATTGGCATCGTCATATGTACAGACTAGGCCAGACGCGCATTTCGCGCGAGTAAAAAATGCGTTAAGCATAATATATGGTTAATCATCCCACGCCGCCCTCACGCATGACAGCCAAAGAAATCGCGCAATTTTTTACGCGATTGCGCGCGCGCGATCCCGAACCAAAAAGTGAGCTGGAATATCGTAATGTGTTCACGCTTCTGGTGGCTGTCGTGCTGTCGGCGCAATCGACCGACAAGGGCGTGAACAAGGCGACAGGGCCGCTGTTTGCGATTGCCGACACGCCTGAAAAAATGCTGCAACTGGGCGAAGACCGGGTGCGCGATTATATCAAAACCATTGGCCTGTATCGCACCAAAGCCAAAAATATTATTGGTCTGTCCGCGCAACTGATACGCGATCATGCAGGCGTCGTGCCGCGCGCGCGCGCGGCGCTGGAAGCCCTGCCGGGTGTAGGCCGCAAGACTGCGAATGTGGTGTTGAATATTGCCTTTGGCGAACCCGCCATGGCGGTCGATACACATATTTTCCGTCTGGGAAATCGCACCGGGCTGGCGCCTGGAAAAAATCCGCGTGAAGTGGAAGACGCGCTGGTGGCGCATATTCCCCGGCGTTTCATGCGTTATGCGCATCACTGGCTGATTCTGCATGGGCGCTATGTCTGCAAGGCGCGCGCGCCCGATTGTCCGAACTGCATCGTGCGCGATCTGTGCCACTATGTCGGCAAGGCGGGATAAAGAAGCCGGAATTTATCCAGGCGCGGCCGCATTGCGCAACAGAATGGCGCCAATACATTGCCCGGCATCCGGGCCGGCCCCGCCATCGCGCGCGCCGGTTTCCGCATGCGATACCCGCGCGCCGCCGCCCGCTTCGGTATAGATGAATAAAAACAGTACGCAATCGCCATGCGCATATTGCCATACTTCGGCAAAGGGTTCCTTGCGGCTGAGATCCGGCTTGCCGAGCAATTTCTCAACGGCGGGGCCATCCAGGCCAACAAGATCATTGGTGCTGTAGCCGCCCTTGCTTTCGGCGCGCGGTGTCTTGCCGGGTGGCGCAAGCACGGCCAGCGCCTCTGGAATTTCGCTGGTGACTTTTCCCTGTGGCGCTTTTGCGGGTTGCTCTTTAGGTTCCGCCATCCGGGACCTTGAGGGCGGCGGTGGCGAGGATTTCATGAATTGCGGCGTGGCGCGCGCGGGCCGTGGCCGTGGCGCAGTCGGCAAAAAAGCAGGGTAAGACGCCAAGGCGCTGGCCATAACGGCGCGGCGCGTTGGACTTGTTGTTTGTATATTGTCCGGCGTGGCCTCCGCCGTTGCAGATGGCGTCGTTTGGGCGGTCTGTGACGGCGCAGGTATGGGCTTCTTGCCCCTGTCCCAACGCATCCAGTCCGGCTGTTTGACCTTCAATTTCGCAAGGTCCAGCTTTTTTATATCCAAACGTCCATCACTGGTGCACGCCGTCAGCGTCACACTCAGCGTGAACGCCAGCACCAGCACCCGGAATATTGGAAAATGCACCCGCCTAATCATTGCCCCCCAACCGATCTATTGACCGGCATGTTATGCGCCTTTTACCGGTCCCTGATCAACCAGGATCGCACAGGTCTGGGCGCTTGCATGATCATAATTGCACCCTATACTGCGCCGCAACAATACAGGAGCCGTTGAATGTCTAAACCCACAACAATTGACGTGGCGGGAATTGGTAACGCCATCGTCGATATCATCGCGCAAACCGATGACGCCTTTCTGGTCAATCACGCCATTGCCAAAGGCGGCATGACATTGGTCGATGCGGTCGCGGCGCATAAATTATATGCCGCGATGGGGCCGGGCATCGAGACATCGGGCGGCTCTGCGGCCAATACGATTGCGGGGATTGCGGCGCTGGGGGGCAAGGCGGCTTTTATCGGCAAGGTGCAACAGGATCAGTTGGGCGAAGTGTTTGCCCATGATCTGCGCGCCATGGGGGTCCAGTATGATACCCCCAAAAGCACCAGCGAAGCGCCGACCGGGCGCTGTCTTATTCTGGTGACCCCGGATGCGCAACGTTCAATGAGCACGTTTCTGGGCGCGGGTCAGGAATTAGGTCCGCGCGATGTGGACCCGGCTGTGATTGAGGCGGCGCAGATTACCTATCTGGAAGGCTATCTGTGGGATCCGCCTTTGGCGAAGGACGCCTTTCGCAAGGCCATGGACATTGCCCATGCCGCGGGACGCAAAGTCGCCATAAGCCTTTCCGACGCCTTTTGCGTCGAGCGTTACCGCGATGAATTTCAACATCTGGCGGCGGGCAAGGTGGATATTCTGTTCGCCAATGAAGCCGAAATCATGTCGCTCTATCAAAGCAGAAGCTTTGATGAGGCGTTGCAGGCCGTGCGTGGCAAATGCGCCATCGCGGTGCTGACCCGTTCCGAAAAAGGCTGTGTCGTTGTGGCAGGTAATGAGGTGCATATCGTTGATGCGGTAAGGCCCGCCCAACTTCTTGACACGACCGGCGCGGGCGATCTGTTCGCGTCCGGATTTCTGTTTGGCCAGACCCATGGCCGTGACACCGCAACCAGCGCCCGCATTGGCGCGCTGGCCGCGTCCGAAGTGATCGCCCATATCGGCCCACGCCCGCAAAGCGATCTAAGGGCGCTGCTGAAAAAAGCCGGATTATAGCGCGTGATGATATTAGGTGTGCACACACCGTATCGCTGTCATTCTTCGCTTCGCGCAGAATGACAGGCCGTCTTATATGCTTATATGCGGATATTTTCCTAAATCAGGCCCGCCGCTATAGCTATAAACAGGATCGCCCCGAAATCGCGGTTACTGCGGAATATTCGTAAGCAGTTGACGGCATTACCGCTTTCCAATTGAACCACCTGCCAGGTCAGATGCGCGCCTGCAAGGCCAAGTATTGGCCAGAATCCCCAGCCCATACCTGCGCTCCATCCGGCCAGTGCGAACAGTGCAAGGGCCGCTGCATAAAATCCGGCAATGAAGACTTTGCTGTGCGCGCCAAATTTCAGCGCCGTGGATTTGACGCCGATCAGCGCGTCGTCTTCGGCATCCTGATGGGCGTAGATGGTGTCATAGCCAAGGGTCCAGAATATGCCGCCCAGATACAGCCAGATGGCAGATGGCGCCAGCGTCCCCGTAACGGCGGCCCAGCCCAGCAGCGCGCCCCAATTGAAGGCAATGCCCAGAAATAATTGCGGCCAATAAGTGATCCGCTTCATAAAAGGATAGACCGCCACTGGC
>CAYGDL010000157.1:0-4849 GCA_964348545.1 uncultured Alphaproteobacteria bacterium
CCCAGCAGCTTGTCCGGGATCGAACGCAAAATCGCATAGAACGGCAGCAGATACCATTCCGGCACAATATGCGCGGGCGTGGAAAGCCGGTTAGCCTCAATATAATTGTCCGGCTCGCCCAGCGCGTTCGGCATGTAGAACACGAACAGCGCGAAGAACAGCATGAACATGACGACAGCAAACGTGTCCTTCATGGTGTAATAGGGATGGAACGTCACGGTATCCTGCGGACCCTTCACATCGATGCCCAGCGGATTATTGTTGCCCGGGACATGCAGCGCCCAGATATGCAGCACGACAACGCCCGCGATCAGGAACGGCACCAGATAATGCAGACTGAACAGCCGGTTCAGCGTCGGGTTATCGACCGAAAAGCCGCCCCAGAGCAAAGCCAGCAGATAGTCGCCCACCACCGGGATCGCGCCAAACAGGTTGGTGATCACGGTCGCGCCCCAGAAGCTCATCTGCCCCCAGACCAGCACATAGCCAAAGAACGCGGCCGCCGTCATCAGCAGGTAAATCACCATGCCCAGAATCCAGATCAGCTCGCGCGGCTCCTTGTAGGAACCGTAATACAGGCCGCGGAACATATGGATATACACAGCGAGAAAGAACATCGACGCGCCGTTGGAATGAATATAGCGGATCAGCCAGCCATAATTCACATCGCGCATAATATGTTCGACACTGGCGAACGCCAGGTCCACATGCGGCGTGAAATGCATCACCAGAATGACGCCGGTAATGATCTGCGTCATCAGGCAGAACATCAAAATGCCGCCAAAGGTCCACCAGTAATTCAGATTTTTGGGGGTCGGGAACGCAACGGCCGCGCCATGCATCAGGCTGAGGATCGGCAATCGCCGCTCCAGCCATTTGGCGGGCGCACTGGTGGGTTGGAATTCTGTATGTCCGCTCATATGTGCACCTAACCTATCTTGACGCGGTTATCATCCAGAAAGACATATTCCGGAATGGCCAGATTCTGTGGCGCTGGACCCAGGCGGACGCGGCCCGATGTATCATAATGCGAACCGTGACAGGGGCAGAACCAGCCGCCAAAATCACCTTTCTGTCCCAGCGGAACACAACCCAGATGGGTGCATACGCCAACCATGATCAGCCATTCAGGTTTTTGCACCCGGTCCGCGTCGGTCTGCGGATCGCGCAGTTCGGCTATATCCACCTCTCCGGCCGCAGAAATTTCTTGCGCGGAACGGTGCCGGATAAATACCGGTTTGCCGCGCCAGGTGACCGTGATCGCGGCCCCTTCGGAAATGGCGGACAGGTCTACCTCAATTGAGGCCAGCGCCTTGACCGATGCGTCCGGGTTCAATTGATCTATAAATGGCCAGGCTAATGCGCCCGCGCCGACAGCACCGACGGCGCCTGTTGCAATATAAAGAAAGTCCCGTCTGGTGGGTTCTTCCGCATGGCCAGCACTCACTGATCGCTTCCCTCTTGCTTACGCGCTTGGGGCGTTGCGGCGCCTGTTATATACAGGCATCGGCGTCCCCCGGCGCGGACGTGATGAACGCGCACTTTTCGCATTAGAAAAACGGCTTGTCTAGAGATAGTACGCGGTTATGGTTTGATATCCCCCCACTTACCCAAGGGAAATAGTAGGATAATGCTGCGTATCGCCCTGTATCAGCCGGATATTCCACAAAACACCGGCGCAATATTGCGTCTGGGCGCGTGTCTTGGGGTGGGTGTGGATATTATCGAGCCGTGCGGTTTTGTCCTAAGCGACCGGGGCTTGCAGCGCGCGGGCATGGATTATCTTGAAATGGCGGCCATGCAGCGCCACGATTCGTGGACCGCATTCCACCATGATCTGGATCAACGCCAGGGACGCCTGATTTTGTTATCGACCAAAGCGGCGCTGGCCTATACCGCGTTTCGCTTTCGGCCCGGTGATACGCTATTGCTTGGCCGTGAAAGTGCGGGTGTGCCGGATGAGGTGCATGATCGCGCCGACGCCCGTCTGGTCATTCCGATGCTGGCGGGGCGGCGTTCGCTCAATGTCGCGTTATCGGCGGCAATGGCGCTGGGCGAGGGGTTGCGGCAACTGGATGGATTTATGAGCGTAGGTGAAACATGAGTGATCTGACCGAGAAGCGCAAAGTGCAGGCCGCCGCATGGTTCGCCGCCCTGCGTGATCGTATTTGCGCAGAGTTCGAGGCGCTGGAAGACGGCCTGAGCGGCACATTTTCAGATCGCCCGGCGGGGCGTTTTGTGCGCACGCCCTGGCGGCGCGAGGCGGGCGGCGGCGGCGAAATGTCGATACTGCGCGGGCGCGTGTTCGAAAAAGTCGGCGTGCATATTTCAACCGTGCACGGAGAATTTACGCCAGAGATGCTGGCGCAGATGCCGGGCGGACGCAGCGACCCGCGTTTCTGGGCGGCGGGCATATCGCTGATCGCGCATATGCAATCCCCGCTGGTGCCCGCCGTGCATATGAATACGCGCCATATCATCAGTGGCGGCGGTGAAGCTATCAAGGCCTGGTTTGGCGGCGGCGCCGACCTGACGCCGATGTTTCCGGATGCAACGGATACGGATGATTTTCACCGCGCGATGCAACGCGCCTGTGATGCGCATGCCCCGGACTATTATCCGCGCTTCAAAAAATGGTGCGATGAATATTTTTATCTGCCGCACCGGAGCGAGCCGCGCGGCGTTGGCGGCATTTTTTATGATCATCACGATACCGGAAACTGGGATGCCGATTTCGCCTTTACCCGCGATGTGGGCGAGGCGTTTCTGGGCATCTATCCTCAGATCGTGCGCACCCATATGAACAAGGCATGGACCCCGGAACAGCGCGAACATCAGCTTGTGCGGCGCGGTCGCTATGTGGAGTTTAACCTGCTCTATGATCGTGGCACCACATTCGGCCTGAAAACCGGCGGCAATGTAGACGCGATCCTGTCCTCCATGCCGCCTGTGGTGAAATGGCCGTGAAGGGTTAATTCAGCGACACAGCACTGATGCCAAGCCCCAGTTTTTGCATTGCCTGCTGCTTTTGTTCGGGGCCGCCCTGAAACAGCATCATGAAGCTCGTGACGCTGTCAGGGAATTTCAGGCCGCCGGGCGGGGCAAGCCGAACATTCAGTCGTGATGGCTGGGTCAGGAAAATTTGCCCGGCGCTGATCAATTGCGTGGCCATCGGGTCATTTGCGGTTTGCGGATCGAATGACGCCATCAGGGATCCCGCCAGATATTTGGCGCGCGCTTCTTCAAGGCTCAGTCCCTGTTTGGCGCCATCATGGGCAAGCCAGCGATCGACGAATTGCGTCCCGGTAAAGTTCAGATCACAGTTGCGCAATGTGGCGGGGCTGGTGCTGGCCGCCTGTGCCTGACGAATAAGGGCGGGCGAAAACCCGTTTAGATTTTGCGCATTGCAAACGCCGGTAAGCTTCGCATCCGGCGAAAGTTTCAATGTGGTGTCCCAGCGGTGGGATGCCGGTGCGCTATAATGATGGCGTGATTCCAGATCAAATTGCAGCGCGTCCTGTCCCAGCCACTGACGCAGGGACGCCGCCATCGGATCGCGCAAATCCAGCTTTGCGTTGCGAATGGAAAAATTTCCAGATGCCGGAAAGGGCGCATAGTTTCCATCTGGTTCGCTGTTTAGTTCCGCCATGGACAACAGATGGGTTTTACCCTTGCGCACACTTACGCCGCGCAGGTGCAGCGCACCGTATGAATTGGTATTCAACAGACTATTCAGCAAGGCATCTTCACGCCGCGCCGATTGCGGTTCAGTATGCGCGCGTATGGCGGCGCGGGTCACGGACTGCGTATCCACATTGCGCATGTCGGCATTGGCGATGCGGATGGCATAGGCCGTGCCGACCGCCGAGGCGCTGATTTCGATATCAGATATCGCCAGCGCATTAATGTGCGCGCCGTTAACGCCAGCGACCGTGGCGCTACGAATGGTCACGCTGCCCGGCCCCGTGCCCTGCAAATCGGATGCGCCGTCAATGCGAATATTCTCGGCGCGCATATTCTCAAGCTTGAACAGGCTGGATGGCAACGCCTCAAGTCCCTGCAACTTCATCTGGCCGATACGCTGTAGGGTTTCTTCGCCGTCTGCTGATTGCGCATGCGCCACAATATCGCGAACGGTGATGGTTTCGCCGTTTGTGTCGGCCGAGGCAAAGCTGACTTTTGCGCCGGGTGGTGTGATGGTCGCAAGAAACTGCTGCACCATGGTCTGGGTCGCATCGTCCGATCGGGCGGGGCCAACGGTCATCAACAGACACAATAGAGCGGCAGGAATCAGATTGCGCATTAATTTTCCCTTCTTTGGAACAAGCCAGTATGCGTCTGATAAACATAAATTATGGCGGAAATAAATCACGGCTTTGCGGGTGGGCGTTTCTTGTGTAGTTTGAGAGTAACAGATTTCAAACAGAACAAATGAGGGTGGAAATGCAGCAAGCGGGGAAATGGCTAACCGGATTAGCCATGGGCTTACTGGCGCTTGGCCATATTTCTGACGCACAATCGGCGCAAACAGCACATTTCAATGATATATTGTCTTCACCCAGTACCGTGCAAAGCCCTGCCAAACAGCCGGTTGGCCCAAAGGCGGGCGTGACGGGCGAAATGCTGAAAGCTGGCACGTCAAACCCGGAAAGCTGGCTGATGTATGGCGGTGACTACACCAATTTCCGCCACAGCCCGATTAAAGCCCTCACACCCGGCGCCGCAAAAAAGCTGAAAGTGGCCTGGTCCTTTCCGACCGGCACAACGGGCCAGTTCGAAACCTCGCCCGTTATCTATGGTGGCGTGATGTATATCACCACGTCGCATAACCGGCTGATGGCGCTGGATG
>CAYGDL010000158.1:0-4794 GCA_964348545.1 uncultured Alphaproteobacteria bacterium
TCATTCAACTGATGTTCGCCTTGCAGGCCGACACCGGCGCCACCTTGCTGCTGATTACGCATGACGCGAGCCTGGCAGCGCGCTGCGGCCGGGTGGTGCATCTGGCAGACGGAAAAATCGCGCGGGTGACGAATGGCGGCGCGTCGATAGTTAGCGCCAGAGCATGATATTATTGACGGTTATTTTCTCAGCCAACCTCGACAATGAGCGGGAAATATCGCGCTATTTTTGTGAAGTCACGATCCCGGCTGAGAAGACGGCAGCTATAACGCAAACACAATTGCGCTATAAGACAATCAATAAGCGATCGGATGGTTTCACCTTTACTGCGGCAAGTGCGAAAGATGTCCGCCGCTGCAATGTAATCGCTTGTGTCAAATTCCGGCAAACGGTCAAGCCCCTCAAGCAATGCCGTAATGCGCCGCGCTTCGTTAGCAGAGCGCAGTCCACTGAGTATTTCCGCAAGCACAATTCCCGGCACCCAGATGCCTGTATCGCTGCCATCCGCCAATGCATCCGCCAGCCGAATAGCTTCCGGCGATGCGTGACCATTGAAATGATCGATCCATACCGACGTATCAGCCAATATCATTGGCGTTCAGAATCTGGACGCATTGCCCGCATTTCGTCAAGATTGCCGCTCCAGGACACTTTGCCCTTCAGCGCCAATAGGCGTGCGCGCTTTAGGAAGCGCACATACGCGGCTAACGCCTCATTGACGGCTTCTTTCTTGGTTGGCCATTCGCCAAGCTGCATGGCGTCCGCAAGCAGATGATCATCAATGTCGATATGGGTTTTCATGGCTACGAATTCCTCATAATTGTGTACATTAAATAGAGAAAATTATGGCCTCAGTCAAGCATTACATTCCCTTATCCCTGCGCTTTGCATTGCGTGAACTGCGCGGCGGGCTGCATGGGTTTTATATATTTCTGGCCTGCCTGACTGTTGGCGTGGCGGCCATTGCGGGGGCGGGATCGCTGGGCGCGGCGATTACAGGGGGCATGCGCGCCGAGGGACAGGCCATTCTGGGCGGCGATGTGGCGCTGGAACTGAACTATCGTGACGCCACTGCGTCCGAGCTTGCGCATATGCAGGCGAGCGGCGCGGTTTCGCTGAGCCGCGATATGCGCGCCATGGTGAAAAGTCACGTCAATGATGTGCGCACCCTGATCGAACTGAAGGCGGTGGATGCCGCCTATCCGCTTTTCGGCGCAGTGGCCTTGCGCGAAAATGCGGAATTGCAATCCGCGCTGGCGCAACAGGCTGGCGTCTGGGGCGCTGTGATCGAGGGGCCGCTGGCGCTGCGGCTGAATGCCCGGACAGGAACCCTGCTGCGCATCGGGGCGCTGCAATTTCAGGTGCGCGGGATTATTGTGCGTGAACCGGACCGCGCATCCGGCGGGTTGGCGCTGGGGCCACGGGTAATGATCTCAATCGACGCCCTGGACGCTACGCAGCTTGTGCAGCCCGGCAGCCTGCAAGTGCGGCATTACCGCATCAAACTGCACCCGGGGGCCGATCTTAAAATCTGGCTGGAGCGGTTGAACGCACAATTTCCGGACGCCGCATGGCGGGTGCGCAACCGCGACAACAGCGCGCCCAGCACAAGGCAATTTCTGGATCAGATGGCGATGTTTCTGACCCTGACCGGATTGACGGCGCTGGTGGTGGGCGGCGTGGGCGCGGGGAATGCCGTGCACGGATATTTGCAGCGCAAGCGCGTGACCATCGCCACGCTGAAATGCCTGGGTGCGCAAGGCGGCGTGATATTCCGCATCTATCTGACCCAGATTATTTTGCTGGCATTTCTGGGCATTGCCATCGGGCTGGGGATTGGCGCGGCGATCCCGTTTTTGCTGTCGGCGGTATTGACGGATCTGCTGCCCGTGCCCGCGCATTTTGCGGTTTATCCCCTGCCCTTGCTGTATGCCAGCGCTTTTGGAATGATAACGGCTGTGCTGTTCGCCATCTGGCCGCTGGCGCGGGCGCGGGAAATTTCGGCTGCGGCGCTGTTTCGCGAACTTGTTGCGCCGGTACGCCGCTGGCCGCGCCCGGTTTATATTGCCGCCACTGTGGCGCTGACTGGCGGGCTGGCCGGGCTGGCCTTTCTGATTGCAGGCGATGCGCGATTTGCATTCTGGTTCGTGACCGGCATTGGCGCGAGTTTTGCCGTGTTGCGCCTGCTTGGGGCCGCGATCATGGCGCTGGCGCGCAGCCTGCCCGCTCCGCCACGGCCTGAATTGCGGCTGGCGCTGGCCAATCTGCACCGCCCCGGCAGCCCTGCGCCTACGGTCTTTTTGTCGCTGGGGCTTGGGCTGTCATTGCTGGTTACCATCGCCATGGTTGAAGGCAATATTCACCGCCAGGTGACGGATCGGGCATCAAACGAGGCGCCATCATTTTTCTTTCTTGATATTCAGTCTGCGGACATTGATGCGTTCCGGAAATTGGCCAACGGCATTGATGGCGTTTCGCATATGGAGAGTATGCCAACATTGCGCGGGCGGATTGTCCGTATCAAGGACAGGCCCGCCACTGTCGAATCCGTTCCACCGGAAGCGCGCTGGGCGCTGCGCGGGGACAGGAACCTGAGCTTTGCGGTATCCCCGCCGGAGAATACCGTATTTGCAGCGGGCGAATGGTGGCCACCCGGATATGCCGGACCGCCATTATTGTCACTCGACGCCCGGCTTGCCACGGATATGGGGCTTGGCGTAGGCGACACCATGACGGTGAATGTGCTGGGCCGGGATATTGAGGCGCGGATCGCCAATCTGCGCAGCATTGACTGGTCCACCATGGGGGTGAATTTCGCGCTGATATTTTCACCGGGGCTGATTTCCAGCGCGCCGCACAGTTTTCTCGCCACCGCGCGGGCCAGGGAAAATGCCGAAACGCCGTTGCATAATGCGGTGACGGATCAATTTCCCGGCGTGTCCGTGGTGCGGGTGCGCGAAACCCTGGAAACGGTCAACGCTCTGTTGAACAATCTTGCCATGGCGGTGCGTGCGGCGGGTGCAGTAACGCTGGTGACGGGCATGCTGGTGCTGGCGGGCGCGCTGGCGGCGGGGCACGGACAACGTGTGTATGATGCGGTGCTGCTGAAGGTGCTGGGCGCATCGCGGGCGCGCATTGTTGCGGCCTATGCGGCGGAATATGCCCTGCTGGGTCTGGCGGCAGCAAGCCTGGCCAGCCTGATCGGCACGGCCGCCGCCTATATGACGGTCACCTATCTGATGCATGCAGAGTTTGTGTTTTTACCGGTCACCCTGATCGTGACACTGGTCGCCACGGTTTTCTTGACCGTTTTCCTGGGGTTGGGCGTCACCTGGCGGGCGTTGGGGCAAAAGGCGGCGGGCCTGTTGCGTACCGGGTGACGCCGCTACGCCTTGTCAAAGGCGATATTTGACGGCGGCAGAAACCCATGCGGGCGCAAGAGAGAATGGCAGATAACGGATTATCGGGGCTGAGCCAATGTACTGGCTTGAATTTGGCGGCGATCCTGCCAATATAGGAGCTACGGGATTCTTTTAGGGAGAGATGGACCAAAATGGCTGAGTTCGACCGGAATATTGCGGCGCGGGGCGGTGCTGGCGCGCGCGCCCAGATTATCGATCAGGGCCTGCGCGATTACATGCTGCGGGTCTATAATTATATGGCCTCCGGCCTGGCCCTTACGGGCATCATCGCCTATCTGGGCTATCGCACTGATTTTTATGCGTCAATCGCCGGGTCGCCGTTGATCTGGGTGGTGATGCTGGCGCCGCTGGGAGTGGTGTTCTATCTCAGCGCCAAAATCCATTCGATGAGCTTTGCGTCCGCGCAAACCTGGTTCTGGATCTATGCGGGCCTGGTAGGCCTGTCGCTGTCGGGCATTTTCTATGTCTATTCCGGGGTCAGCATTACCCGCGTGTTCTTTATCACGTCGGGCATGTTCGGCGCGGTCAGCCTGTATGGCTATACGACCAGGCGGGATCTGACCGGCTTTGGCTCATTCCTGTTCATGGGGCTGATCGGTATTGTCATCGCGTCGGTAGTGAATATCTTTCTGGCCTCCTCTGCGCTGCATTTCGCCATTTCGGTGATCGGCGTGCTGGTGTTCACCGGCCTGACCGCCTATGACACGCAGAAGATCAAGGAAATCTACGCCGAATCCGATGGCCACGAGGTGGCGGGTAAAAAGTCGATCATGGGCGCGCTGGCGCTGTATCTCGATTTCCTGAACCTGTTCCTGATGATGTTGCGCCTGATGGGCGGCAATCGCGAATAGCGCGCGGGGCCCCTACCATCGTATGGCTATACTGAGCATTGCTCTTCCGCCCCATTTGCACGGGCAAATGTTGGCGGAAGGGATCAGCCGCCGTTAATAGGCATATTCATCGTAAGCCGGAAGCACGCTCCCGTTCCATGCGCCATGATAGCGGTCCAGCATAATCTCGGCGGGGCACTTGCCGGACACGGCGGTTTCCAGCAGCACATCCAGATGATGCTGTTCATCAAGTCCTGTGCTGCCAATGCGCGCCCGCGCCTTCAGACCGCCCGCAGAAATTTTCAGCGCCTCCAGCGCCACATCCTGCAATGTGCCGCCGCGAAATGGCGTGTGCAGCGCCAGCTTCGGCACCCCGTCGCGCAGCGCCTGGCGTTCCTCATTGGTCCAGTCTTTCACCAGATCCCATGCCGCATCCAGCGCGCCCTGATCATAGAGCAGCCCAACCCATAATGCGGGAAGCGCGCATAGTGAACGCCATGGGCCGCCATCGGCGCCGCGCATTTCCAGAAATTTTTTCATCC
>CAYGDL010000159.1:0-4649 GCA_964348545.1 uncultured Alphaproteobacteria bacterium
CCGGCGACAGCCTGCAATTCATGAAGGCAGGCATCATGGAAGTGCCGCATATCGCCGTGGTGACGAAAGCCGATATGAATGCGGCGGCGCGGCGCGCCAAAGCGGATGTGGAAGGCGCGCTGGGACTGTCGGAAATTGGCGCAGATGAATGGATGACGATGGTGTTGAGTGTAAGTGCGGCCCGCCATGACGGAATTGATGCACTGGTTGGCGAGATCGACCGGCATCGTGACTGGCTGGCCCAGACCAGCACTGGCGCGCGCGCGCGCATCAGGCAGGCGCATCACTGGCTCACGGAGCTGGTGCGCGAACAATTTGGCCAGCGCGGTCTTGCAAGGGTCAGCGATGAAATAGATGCCGCCCCCGATGCGCCGCCTTTTTCGCGTGCATTGGAAATCATCCGTAAGCTGACATAGATCCGTCAGTCGTTAATCCGGTGGTAGCTTTTATACCATTCCACAAAGCGCGGAATGCCCACATCAATACGGGTGGTGGGGCTAAAGCCGTGATCGCGCTGAATGGCGGTGATGTCGGCATAGGTTTCCGCCACATCGCCCGGCTGCATGGGTTCAAATATTTTCTCGGCCTTGCGGCCCAGCGTCTTTTCCAGCACCTCAATCATATGGGTAAGTTTTTCCGAGCGGTGATTGCCGATATTATATATGCGGTGCGGAGCGGCGACCCCATCATCCGCAGGCGGGCCATCCAGGCAGGCCAGCACACCCACCACAATATCATCGACAAAAGTGAAGTCGCGTTTCATCTCGCCATGATTGAACACCCGAATGGGTCTGCCCGCCAGTATCGCCTCGGTAAACACCCACAGCGCCATATCGGGCCGACCCCATGGTCCGTACACGGTAAAAAACCTCAGGCCAGTTTGCGGAAGCCGGTATAAATGTGAGTAAGTGTGGCTCATCAATTCATCGGCTTTTTTGGTTGCGGCATAAAGTGAGATCGGATGGTCAACGGGGTCGTTCTCCGAAAATGGCAGCTTTTTATTGCCGCCATAAACTGAACTGGAAGAAGCGTAGACAAGATGTTGAAGGCCATCCAGATGACGGCAATATTCAAGCACTGTCAAATGCCCGGTGACATTTGCCTTTGTATAGGCGAACGGATGTTCGATGGAATAGCGTACGCCGGCCTGCGCCGCGAGATGGATGACGCGCGTGACTTTGACGCCCTGCAATGCGGCGTTAAATGCGGCGGTGTCCGAAATATTAACTTCAAAAAACTGAAAAGCAGGATTTTTCAACAGGGGCGCGAGCCGGTCGCGTTTTAACTGCACCCGATAATAATCATTCAGATTATCCACGCCAACGACCTGCGCGCCGCGCGCTAGCAGGGCGTGGCAAACATAGGAGCCAATAAAGCCCGCAGCGCCGGTAACCAATATCGTCATATTGCGTACCTGATAAAATTCATGGTCAGCTTTTTATTTTCAGCATGCTTTGCCACAAAGCGAGAAACGAATCCGCCGCACCTGTAAGGCTGTAATGGCTTTGTATCCGCATCCTGGCGCGTTGTCCCATCGTATTTCGCGTTTCAGATGGTGTCCCGGCCAGCGCCAGAATTGCCTGTGACAACGCCTCCGGTTGCCCGGGGGGCACGACACATCCGCTATCCCCGATCACATGGGCGGAATCGCCGACATCGGTCACGACACAGGGCGCTGCACAGGCCATGGCTTCGCCAATAGAATTGGAAAATCCTTCGCCCACCGATGCGGATACGGCAATATCAACCGCCGCCCAGAACGCAGGCATGTCATTCTGACGGCCAAGTAAATGCAATTGCGGCAAGGGGCCATGTTTTGCCAGAAGGCCTGCAAACGCCGGATTGCTGGCCTCAACGCCATCTCCGCAGGCCATAAATGCGATGTCGGGACGCCGCCGCACGATCGCATGCGCCGCAGCAATAAAACCTGGATAATCCTTGTGCGGATCATATCGGCCCGCAAGTCCAACCAGGATGGTTTCCGGCGCAATGCCCAATTGTCGGCGCAATTGCTGCCGTGCGGCGCTATCGGGCCGAAAGCGCGCGCAGTCAAACCCATTGGGTATCAACAGAAACTTGCTGGTGTCATATCCAAGCCTGGCATGGGTCGCCACGGACGCCTGGGCGTTGACTACAATATGTTGCGGGATAATATGCGACGCGATGGCCGCAGAACGAATGACCCGCCAGGTGGACGGTTTCAGCAATGCCGGGTCCACTACCGACTGACGCACCCCCCAGGCAACCGGAATCGCAGGACCAAAAGGCCGCGCCAGCCAGGCCGCAATACCGCCAATCAGATCGGCATGATATAACCAGGTCTGGATTACATCCGGTTGAATGCGCCGGATATGGCGCGCCAGCCGCAGCGGCATCAGAGTGCGCGGCAAAAAATTATCCAGCCCCATGACTTCAACGGGAATACCACGCGCCGCGATGGAATCGCCTATGGGCCCACCTTCCTTGAGCGCAATGACATGGCTTGTCACCTGCCGGGGGTCGAGTTGGGTTAACAGGCGGTCCAGCATGTATTCAGCGCCGCCAACCCCCAGACCAGTAATGATATGCAGTACCCGCATTCGTACTCTCAGACAGGGCGCAGGCGTTGAAATTGAAAATACGTTAGACCGCTCGCTGCCACCGCAAAGAAACATCATAGCAAAATCAGAGCGCCAATATAGGGGTATAGTGGCGTCGAAGAACCAGGAAAATTAATTTCACCGAAAATCCGGATAGACCAGTCTAATAAAAATAGAAATATTACACGCATTACAGCGGCATAAATCAGGGGGGTGGCCAAGGGCTGGGACGCGTCTGTGCCTAACGCCGCAGTCTAGCGCATCACGCCATCAATGCTGGGGATTTTCAGTACGCTTTCGACCAGATGCCGTAGAAAACGATCCATGTCGGCGGAAGTCTTATGCGCAAATTGCATCAACGCCACCATGTGCGCATCACCAGCCGCAATGCGCGCGGCATCCTCAGGATCAACATCCGCAGCCACCGTGCCGACCAGTTTGCCAGCCACAATAACCTGTTCAATCCGGTCAATAACCCGTTCCTGAAATTCAAGATATTTGGGCCAGGTATCATCGCGAATTGAGGTGCTCCATTCCAGCCACACCCGGATCATGTCCGTATCCGTCTTGGCCGCGCCGGCAAAGACGGTCATTAGTCTGTACAGCGCTTCGGGGGCCTTCAAACTGGAGGCTTCCACACTAGCCATCATTCCGGTCAGAAAATCGTCAACCTGGCTCAAAACCTGCTCGACCAGATTTTCCCTGCTGGGAAAATAATTGAACACCGTCGCCACAGACACCCCCGCCGCACGGGCCACTTCGGCATGGCTGGCGCGCCCGATGCCCAGTTGCGCAAACACACGCACACCATGCGCCAGCAATTGCGCGCGTCGTTCATCCGGGTTCATGCGTCTGCGTACGGTCTGTAAATTCATGGCTTTATATGTACTACAATAATTAGCGTATGTCGATCTATCATCAGAGATTCATGGGAAAATTGGTCCATTAAAAAACTATTGACATATGCATCAACAAGTTATCGACTGATTGCTCAATAGAGGCAATATCACTTGCCCTGCCAACCAGGTCGACCTGACGCGATCGGCGCCCGACACAAACGGAGGATCCGTCAGTGAGCGCAGATATCATTGTCGACAAACTGAAACCATTCCCTGACGCTGAATTATCCGAGCATGGGCGAGCCGCGTTTTGTTGTCGCAGCAAACGACCAACTGCGTCGCGATTATTTCTTCCGGTATAATCAGACCATGCCGTCGTTTATTAACGGCTCACATTGTGGACTGCATTCATGATGCCCGCAAGGAAGGCGTTGTCGAAGGCGAGGGTGGCTATATGCGCATCAAGGAGCTTCAGGGCTGGGCGGAAAGCCTAAAATCCCCGGACAATTTACGCCCCTTGCCCTGCCTGCCAAATGAGCGATTGCCCCTTAATGTGGCAAAAAAAATGGCAGCCCCCACGCCATTAGGCATAAAACTCCCTAATTTATGCCATTTTCCCTTTTCTATCCAATTGGCCCAATTGTTGCTCATCAGCCTGTATCAAAGTGTATGGCAACAAGGTGAGTAGTGATGAAACCGAGGCTGGTTGTTATCGGCAATGGAATGGCGGGTATGCGCGCGGTGGAGGAATTGCTCGAACGCGCGCCGGGTGCGTATGACATCACCGTGTTCGGCGCGGAACCCAATGTAAATTATAACCGCATCATGCTTTCGCCGCTGCTGGCCGGCGAAAAAAGCTTTGAGGACATCGTCATTAATGGCCGCGACTGGTATGCCGATAATGGCATTGTGCTGCATATGGGCGCCAAGATCGATTTCATTGACCGCGAGGCGCGTGAAGTGGTCAGCGCCTGCGGCATCCGCGCCAAATTTGACCGGTTGCTGATCGCTACCGGCTCTGATCCGTTCATGCTGCCTATTCCGGGCGCGAACCTGCCCGGCGTGGTCACATTCCGCGATGTGCTGGATGTGGAAAAAATGCTTGAGGCCAGCCGCATACATAAACGCGCCATCGTTATCGGCGGCGGCCTGCTGGGGCTGGAAGCCGCCAATGGGTTGCGCGCCAATGGCATGCAGGTCAGCGTCATTCATCTGATGCCAACCCTGATGG
>CAYGDL010000160.1:0-4589 GCA_964348545.1 uncultured Alphaproteobacteria bacterium
TGCCGCTGCGCGAGGCCGCACTGGAAGCTGGCGTGGTAAGACTTCGGCCGGTCATGCTGACGACACTGGCAATCGTTCTCGGCTCGGCGGTGATCTATACCGATCCGATGTTCACCGGCATGGCTGTCAGCCTGATGGCCGGAACCGCCATGTCCACGATCCTGACCATTTTCGTGGTGCCAACCCTGTATTACCGCTACGCTTCAAAACGAAAAGCGCTGGGAAAGGCTTATTAACCTCATGCGCGGCCCTAGTTTTGTTGACAAATCAGCCCATATGACTATTGTCCGGCGTAAATTACCCGGATTTACGGGTGTGGCGAGATTCGCCCGGCGTATTTTCCAGATCATTTTTTCATACTCTTTGTCATTAACAATTACAGGTAATCCTAACCACACATGGACTTTTCCAATCTCGGTCTGAGCCCGGACCTGCTGCGCGCCGTTAGCGACGCGGGCTATACAACCCCAACGCCAATCCAGGCAGAAGCCATTCCCGAAGTTCTTGGCGGCAGGGATATTCTTGGCATCGCCCAGACCGGCACAGGCAAAACTGCCAGTTTCACGCTTCCCATGATCGATTTGCTGTCGCAGGGCCGCGCAAAAGCGCGCATGCCCCGCACCCTGATCCTGGAGCCGACGCGCGAGCTTGCTATGCAGGTCAGCGAAAATTTTGAAACCTACGGCAAATATCACAAGCTCAGCATGGCGCTGCTTATTGGCGGCGTATCGTTCAATGATCAGGCGAAACTGATCGACCGGGGCGTTGATGTGTTGATCGCCACGCCAGGGCGGCTGCTGGACCATTTCGGACGTGGCAAGCTGATGCTGCACGGCGTTGAAATTCTGGTGATTGATGAAGCCGACCGGATGCTGGACATGGGATTTATCCCGGACATTGAAAAAATTTGCAGCCTGCTGCCCCCGGCACGCCAAACGCTGTTTTTCTCGGCCACCATGCCAAAGGAAATTCAGCGCCTGACCGAGGCTTTTTTGAATAATCCCAAACGCATCGAAGTCGCCTCGCCCACCTCGGCCGCAAAGACCGTAAAACAGTCTCTGGTCATTGTGGACGCCCGCGAAAAGCGCAAGGCCCTGCGCGCCCTGCTGCGTTCCGAGCCGGTGGCGAACGCCATTATTTTCTGCAACCGCAAGCGCGATGTGGATATGCTGTTCAAAAGCCTGAAGGAGCATAATTTCAGCGTCGGCGCACTGCATGGCGACATGGAACAGCGGCACCGCTTGCAGGTACTGGAACAGTTCAAGGCCGATGAAATTCAGATACTGGTCGCCAGCGACGTTGCCGCGCGCGGACTGGATATTCCCAAGGTCAGCCACGTCTTCAATTTCGATGTGCCGATCCATTCCGAAGATTACATTCATCGCATTGGCCGCACCGGGCGCGCAGGCCGCGAAGGCTTTGCCTTTATGTTCGCCTCCCCCGCCGAAACAAAATATGTTGATGCTATCGAACGCATGACAGGTATTGCCATACCCAGGATGGAAAATAGCCGGGCCGCTGTAAGTGAGCCTGTGCCGGAAACGCTACTGGTGGAAATGGAAACCGAGGCGGCCCCCAAGCACCGCCGATCCACCACAAGGCGCGTAAAGGCTGAAAAACCATCCGAAACCGGCACGGTTGCGCTGCCAGAAAAACCTGTTGTGGCAAAACCCATCAATGACCGCCATGTTTCACGCCCCTTGCCCCGTGAAGATCACCGGCGTGACGATCACCACCGCATCATAGGCATGGGCGATCATGTGCCCGCCTTCATCTTGCGACCCGTGCCGGGCAATCTGATAAAAACCACAGCTTCCGCAGACCTGGAATAGTCCGCAGGGATAATTTTTATTTTAGTCACAAAATATTGTTTTGTGCTGGCCTGTGTGAGAGCCTGGGACTTTCCCGGTTCAAAATTAATTGCGGGAGATCTATCCGTGTGCATACAAGCACCTTCATTGCCCCATGCGATCAAAACCACAGTCCTCCAGATGTTTGCAACAGCTCTTAGCGCCTTGGCGCTGTCTTCCATTGCGCTCGCTGGCGTGCCCACCGAAGTAGCTGACCGTCTGGGCAATGACCTGACCCCGATGGGGTCGCAAAAATCCGGCAACAAGGACGGGACGATTCCGCAATGGACCGGCGGCCTGCAAACGCCGCCCGCCAATATCACCTACAAAGTGGGCGACCGGCACCCTGACCCCTATGCAGATGACCAAGTGATGTTCACGATCACTGCGCAAAATTCAGGGCAGTATGAAAAAAATCTGACCGAAACCGCCAAGGCGATGTTCGCCACTTATCCAAACACATACAAAATGCATATATTTCCGGGCCGGCGTTCCTGCGCGCAGCCAGCTTCCGTTTACACCACGATAAAACTGAACGCATTAAATAGTGAAGAAACTCCAGATGGCGCTGGGCTTACTGGCGCAATTCGAGGCACTGCGTTTCCAATACCCGGCACGGCGCAGAAAATGCTCTGGAACCATAAGCTCAAGTTCCGCAACTTCAAAGTGACCCGCCAGTTTGTCGCGGCGGTGCCGACACGCAATGGCGAGTTCACCCCCTATGTCGTGCAGGATGAAGTGCTGCAAAATTATTCTGATCCAACCAAGACTGACGTCTCGGAACTTGGAAATATCAGCTTGCGCTATATTGCTCACACAATCGCACCGGCGCGCGCGGCGGGAAACGTGGTCATGGTGCACGAAACCATCAATCAGGTGGAAGGCTCACGCAAGGCATGGGTGTATAGCCCCGGCACGCGCCGTGTCCGGCGCGCGCCCGACATTGCATATGATAATCCAGGAACCAATTCGGATGGCCTGCAAACCGTCGACAGTTTTGGCGGATTTAATGGCGCAACCGACCGCTACGACTGGACCTATATCGGCCGTCAGGAAGCCTATCTGCCCGCAAACAATTACCGTCTGGAGCAGAGCAGTCTTCAGTACAAGGACATATTTAACACCGGCGCCCACATTAACCAGGATTTAATCCGCTATGAGCTTCAACGCGCTGAAGTGATCGAGGCAAATCTGCGCCCCAACACCCGTCATCTGTATCCCAAACGAAAATTCTGGATAGAGACGGACGCATGGGAAGTGATCAACGCCAGCCAATATGACGCGCGCGGCGGCCTGTGGCGGGTGCAGGAAATTTTTGCGGCCACATTTTATGAAGTTCCGGTTTGCGGCAGTACCGGCGGGGTCTCCTATGATCTCGACGCAGGACGCTATCTGGTGGGAGGTTTCACCAATCAGGAGCCGCAGATAAACTTTTTCGCCGATGAGCTGAAAGAAGATCGTTACACGCCAGATTCAATCCGCCGGTTGGGTGTGCGTTAAAGAAATTGTTTTTAGACTGAAACAGGATTCAATCCAAAGCATAATCCAACCACACAATCTACTATTCAAACTCCAGGATCACCTGATCCACCGCCAGGCTTTCGCCCGCCTTGACCTTGATGGCGGCAACGACGCCATCACTTTCGGCGCGCAGGATGTTCTGCATCTTCATCGCCTCGACAATGGCCAGGGTTTCACCCGCCTTGATTTCTTGTCCAACTTCCACCGCAATGGAAACCACCAGCCCCGGCATCGGGCACAGCAGATATTTCGACAGATCGGGCGCCGCTTTTTCCGGCATCAGCGCGAACAGTTCCGCAGAACGCATGCTGCGCATAACACCTTTGGCTGTGGCGCCGCGATGGGTCAGCAGGCGATAGCTGGCCTTCCGGTCAATCTGCACGATCAGCTTGCGGCCATCCACGGTGGCGCGCATCACCGGCTGCATCGGCGTCCAGTTCGTTACAACGCGCACGGGTTTGGCGACGCCTTCAAATGTCACAACACAACCGCCTTCCACCAGCGCCGCGCTAACCGGATAATTCACATCATCCAGCGTGATCATCCAATCCTGATCACGCGGTTTTTGATAGCTGCTTTTGATCTGGCCGGTAATATCCCCGGCGCGCGCCGCCTGCTGCAAATAGATAAATGCGGTAAGCGCGGCCAGATCGCGTTTTATTTCTGCGGATAATTGCGTGCCGTGAAAGCCATCGGGCCATTCTTCGGCAATGAACGCCGTGGTCAGACGCCCCTCTTCGAAACGCGGATGCTGCATGACCGCCGCGACAAAGGGCACATTGTGCTGAATGCCGCGAATATGAAAGGCGTCCAGCGCTTCGCTCATTGCCGCAATCGCCTTGCTGCGGGTCGCCGCATGGGTGCACAGTTTGGCGATCATCGGATCATAGAACATGGAAATTTCCGCGCCTTCAAACACGCCGGTATCATTGCGCACGGTAATGCCGTCCTGCACGGATTCAGCCGGTGGCTGATAGCGCACCAGCCGCCCGATAGAGGGCAGGAAGTTGCGGAACGGATCTTCGGCATAGACGCGGCTTTCCATTGCCCAGCCATTCAGTTTCACATCGGATTGCTTGAACGATAATTCCTCGCCCGCCGCGACACGGATCATCTGTTCGACCAGATCAATGCCGGTAATCAGTTCGGTGACCGGATGCTCGACCTGCAAGCGGGTGTTCATTTCCAGAAAATAAAAATTCCGGTCCTTGTCCACAA
>CAYGDL010000161.1:0-4560 GCA_964348545.1 uncultured Alphaproteobacteria bacterium
GCCCAATTTCACCCATCTAAAGATGTAATAAAATTACATTGCCACTATTAGTATACTGCTTCCCTTTAACGAGGCGTTAATACGCTTTTTTTGTGCTAGAGCCATTCCTGCTCAGGTTGAATCATAACCTTTTATTGTCATTGCGAGCGAAGCGCGGCAATCCAGAGTCTCAAGGAAAAGCTTGAATGTTTGGCTTTAGGACACGCCGCGCAAGCGCTGGCGCTGCGGGTCGCCACGCCGCTTCGCGGCTTGTTTGCACCTGAACCTTCAGGCGCGATGACGATGAAAGGGGGGCTTCAACTTAAAACGGAAAGAGTCTAACTAACTGAAACAGAGATAATTGCCTTATGCCGCTTATGAGGTTAGGGGTAACGCCTCAATAGGCATGTGATGACCAGACTTGGCATACTCGATCAATCCCCCATCCGCGATGGCGGCAGCGCCGCGCAGGCGCTGGCGGAAAGCGTTGATCTGGCCATAAATTGCGAGCGTTTCGGCTATCACCGCTATTGGGTGGCCGAACATCACAATACCGGAAGCTTTGCCGGATCGGCGCCGGAAATTCTGATTGGCAAGATAGCGGGAGAGACAAAACATATGCGCGTGGGTGCAGGCGGGGTGATGCTGCCGCATTACAGCCCGCTGAAAGTCGCTGAATGTTTCAAGATGCTGGAGGCGCTGTATCCCCGACGCATTGATCTGGGCCTTGGCCGCGCGCCGGGAACCGACCAGCGCACCATGGCCGCATTGCAACCCGGTCCGAAAGCCTATCCCATCGACGTGTTCCCGCAGCAGATCGAATTATTGCAGCAATTTCTGGCCGATGATTTTCCCCCGGATCATCCGTATACGGGCATTCACGCCATGCCGCTGGTGGCGACACAGCCTGAATGCTGGATGCTGGGATCAAGCATTCAGGGCGCGCTCTATGCCGCCCAGTTCAGCCTGCCTTATTGCCATGCGCATTTTATCACGCCAGAACAATCCGAACAATCGGTGGCGGCGTATCGCAAGAATTTCAAGCCATCCAAACTGCTGGCGGAACCTTACGCCGCACTGGGGGTCAACGCGCTGGCGGCAGATACGCCAGAACAGGCGCAGCACCTTGCCAAACCTCGCAATTTATGGGTAACGCAATTGCTGCTGGGATCACGCGGGCGTTTTATCAGCCCGGAACAGGTGGACGCGCACCCGTTCACGCTATCCGAGCGCGGGCTGTATGACAGCATCCAGACGCGCGGCATTATTGGCACCGGTGCGGAATGCCGCGACAGGCTCACCGCGCTGGGCGCGCTGCATGGGGTGGATGAATTTATCGTGCTGACCATCACCCATGCCCATGCCGACCGGGTGCGATCTTATGAGCTGATCGCAGCGGCGTTCGGGCTGAAGTCGGATTAGGCCTTCGCACTGGGGCGCGCCGACATGGCGTTATGCCAGCGTTTGAGATTTTGCAAATCGTCCGGTATCTGCACCGCGCCTGTCGCCACGCCAAAATCCACAGCGCATAGTGTGGTAATATCCGTGACGGAAAAATCCGCGTCGGCGACAAAGGCCCGGTCACGCAGCACTGTATCCAGATTGCGCATACCGTTCAGCGCGCGGGTGCGGCTGGTCTCGGCCCATGCAGCGTTCTGATTGGGCTCCATCGCCCTGGCAATTTCGGTTCCATGGCGAAATGCATGCGTCACAGGAAACAGCAGTTCAAATTCTGCGATCCGCTGCCACATGGCGGTAAACGCGCGTTCTTCCGGGTTGCGTCAAAATAGCGGCGGATTGGGGTGCATCTCTTCAATATAGCGGCAAATCGCAAGTGACTCGCTCAGGAATTTTCCGTTATCCAGCTCCAGCACCGGAACCCGTCCCACCGGGTTTTTCGTAAGAAATTCGGGCAGCCTTTGTTCGCCCTTTAGCAAAACCACCTGTTCGGATGGTATGCTCATATCCTTTTCCGCCAGAAACATCCGTACACGGCGCGGTGCAACGGCGCTTCCAGGCTTTGATAAATCTCGCATCCCTTTTTCAGCGTGCCTTGCACAAGCTCAGGCGTAACGAACAGCGTGCTGCTTATGTCGCCACGCTGGAGCATGGGCTAAAGCGCCTGCGGGAGGGTTTTCCTCTTAGCCTGCGGCTGCTACGGGAGCTGCACGAAATATTGCTTGCAAAAGACCGTGGCAGCCATAAACCGCCCAGCTTGCAGATACTTTGTTCACCGCGGGTAGAGCCGGGATCAATGCGCTGAAACGCGCCTCTGGATCTGCACGTCTGTTGCATCATTATCTCTGCGGCAAGGCGATGACGACCGTACTGGAAGCAGGGCCGCGAAGATATTACCGCCGCCAATCGCCGCGACCCGCTGCCTGTTAAGCAGTTTATTGCGGGCCTTGCCAAAGGCCGCGCCACGCGCGTACCCGGCACCGCCGTTTTCAGGCAGGCGCGGGAGAAGGTTTGCCACGCACCCTGCTGCATAATCTCAAGCATAATAAAGTATTGCATGAGAGTATTGTGCTGATGGCGATCTATATTTCGGATGAGCCCCGCATTTCCCGCGCCGAGCGCGCCAATATTGAAGATCTTGGCCATGGCTTTTACCGGGTGGTGCTGCATTTTGGCTTTTGCTGTCGCGCAATGCCCAGTCCGCGGTAGATTATTTTCATCTGCCCATTCCCCAGGTGGTGAAAATTGGCGTTCAGGAAGAAATTTAGCATGCTGTGTCTGCGCCTCCGATCTGATAAAAAGGTCGCACACAGCAAAAACAAGGGTCCAGCCAATGCCCGCGAATGACGAAATGATGGAAAATGTAATTGCCGCCCTTGCCGCGCGCATTGGGGCCGATTGCGGCATCAATGCGGCCTGGACCTATGATCTGGGGCCACACGGCTATGTGTACGTGGATTGCAAAACCGTGCCGCACCGGATCACCCACGAGAATGGCGGCGGTGCCTGTATGATTTCGCTTAGCCTGGAAGATATGTGGCGGCTGATGTCCGGCCAGGTGGACAGCCAGAGCGTTTTCACCCAGGGCAAAATCCGGCTGAGCGGCGACATGGCGTTGGTGCTAAAAATCGACACCCTGCTTGGCACCTACCGGGTGGCCCAGGGTTCGTGAGCGCGCCCAGCCCCGTGCCCGAAGGGGGCCGGTTTGCCTGGCTGCGCACCATGGACGGTGTAAAGTTGCGCGCGGCCTGCTGGTCCGGAAAAATGCCGGTGGCGACCGTGGTGCTATTGCAGGGCCGCACGGAATATATTGAAAAATATTATGAAACCATCGTCGAATTACGCAGCCGGGGTTATGCCGTTGCGGCCTTTGACTGGCGCGGGCAGGGACTGTCGGACCGCGCCCTGGCGGATCGTCATAAAGGCCATGTGCGGGATTTTGGCGAATATCACCGTGATCTGGATTGTGTTCTGGAAAATTTCATTCAGAAAGATCCGGATTTGCCGGAACCCTATATTGTGATGGCGCATTCCATGGGGGGGCATATCGCCGTGCGGTATCTGCATGACCGGCCGACTATGTTCAGCCGCGCCGTGCTGTGCAGCCCGATGGCCTATATCAATACGGCGCCCCTGCCCAATTTTATTGCGCGCGTCATCGCCAATGTCGGTTCGGCTATGGGCTTAACTGAAAGCTATGTTCCGGGCGGTAAAGCCTATACACGCGATGGCGAACCTTTTGCAGGCAACCTGCTGACAGGCGATGCGCAGCGCTTCGCGCGCAATGCCGATATGCTCGATGACAATCCAGAACTGGCGTTGGGCAGCGCCACCATCGGATGGCTGCATGGCGCCCTGCGTTCCATTGATATGGTGATGGATCCCGCTTATGGCGCGGCCATTACATGCCCCGCCATCCTGTTCTATGGCGCGCAGGAACAGGTGTCTTCGCCCGAAAAGCAGTCTTTGCTGGCGTCGCAGATGGGACAGTGCCAGGCGGTGTGCATCAATGACGCGCGCCACGAAATTCTTCAGGAGACGGATGATATTCGCGCACAATTCTGGTCGGCGTTCGACCGCTTCATGAAACGCAGCGCGGCTTAAGCCCGCAACCACAATTCCCCAAACTGCGCCGCCAGCCATTTCGTCAGCGCCGCGTTTACATCAAGCGGTTTTTCCTGCGCCATCCAGTGACCGGACTTGACGATGGCTTCGCTCAGGTTGGCGCAATGCGCCCGCATCGGATCGGCCAGGCGCGATTCAACTGTCTCGCACACATAATCATATTGCCCGTGCAGGAACAGCACCGGCATTTGCAGTCGCCAATTGGCTTTGGCGTGTTCCGCATAGGCGGCGTTGGCCGGGCCGTTCATGTACCAGCTATCGGGGCCGAAAAAACCGTTGCGTTCAAGTGCGGCCACATAGCGATGCTCGTCTTCCCCGGTCAGCACAGCTTCATCGCGGGGAAAATCCGGGGCCGCTTTTACGCCGGGGCCAAACCAGCCGCCATTGGCGCGCACCTGTGCGGTGATCGCGGGCTGGCCTTTGCCAGCCGGGCTGCCAGAGCGGAACAGCAATCTGACGGTATTGCGGATATTCGCCTCAAAGCCCGCACAGGCGGCG
>CAYGDL010000162.1:0-4506 GCA_964348545.1 uncultured Alphaproteobacteria bacterium
GCCGGTGGGCGCCATGAGCGCCTATCTCGCAAAACGTCTGTCCGGGCAGAAATATTTAAGTCTGCGCCAAACCGCCAAGGAAATTGCGCATAAAATTTCCGAGCGCCTGGAACGCACCGCGCGCAAGGCGGAAGAATTTACGCGGGGTTTCGCCACGGGCGGCACCCTGTTTGAAGAAATGGGGTTCTATTATGTAGGCCCGATTGATGGACACAATCTTGATCATCTGATTCCGGTGCTGGAAAATGTGCGCAAGGCCAAACAGGGGCCGATCCTGCTGCATGTGGTGACACAAAAAGGCAAAGGCTATCCGCCCGCCGAGGCCGCCGAGGACAAATATCACGGCGTGAATAAATTCGATGTGGTCACCGGCGCGCAAAAAAAATCCACGCCCAATGCGCCGCAATACACGAAAATATTCGCGCAAAGCTTGATCGCAGAGGCGCGGCAAGACGAAAAAATTGTCGCCATCACGGCGGCCATGCCGTCGGGCACCGGGCTTGATCTGTTTGCCAGGGCGTTTCCAGATCGCTGTTTTGATGTGGGCATTGCCGAACAGCATGGCGTGACCTTTGCAGCGGGCCTTGCCTGTGAAGGCTACAAACCGTTTGCGGCGATCTATTCCACTTTCCTGCAACGCGCCTATGATCAGGTTGTGCATGATGTGGCGGTCCAGTGTTTGCCGGTGCGTTTCGCCATTGATCGCGCGGGTCTGGTGGGGGCCGACGGGCCAACCCACGCAGGATCATTTGATATTGGCTATCTGTGCAATCTGCCGAATTTTGTCGTGATGGCGGCCGCTGACGAAGCCGAACTGATGCATATGGTGGCGACGGCCGCCAGTATTGATGACAGGCCAAGCGCGTTTCGCTTTCCACGCGGTGAAGGAACGGGCGTGGCGTTGCCAGATGCGAGCGTAGTGCTGGCCATCGGCAAGGGGCGCATGATCCGCGAAGGAAACCGTGTCGCCATTCTGAATTTTGGCGCGCGTTTGTCCGAGGTGTGCGAGGCGGCGCGGATATTGGAGGGTTACGGGCATCAGATCAGTATTGCCGATGCGCGTTTCGCCAAACCGCTGGATACTGCTTTGATCAGCCGTCTGGCGCGTGAACATGAAATTCTGATTACGATTGAGGAAGGCGCCATTGGCGGGTTTTCGACGCAGGTTATGCATTATCTTGCCACGGCTGGCCTGCTGGATAAAGGCCTGACGGTGCGTCCCCTGTGTTTGCCGGATCGCTTTCAGGATCAGGACGCGCCTGAAAAAATGTATGCCGACGCCGGGCTGGACGCCACGCATATTGTCGCCAATGTTCTGGCTTTGCTGGGTGCGGAAATTCCGCGCGTAGAAATATTGCGGGCATAGTGGCGCAAGCTCACGAAGGCATCATTGAAGCTGAAATCACCCAACTGGGCCATTCCGGCGACGGCGTGGCGCAATTTGATGGCCGAAAATATTTCGTGCCCTATGCCGCGCCGGGTGACCGGCTTCAGTTAAAATGCGATGCTGGCGACAAGGATCGCGCCGCCATTGTGCAAATTCTGAAACAGGGCGATGCGCGCGTCACCGCGCCCTGCCAGCATTTCACGCAATGTGGCGGCTGCGCGCTGCAACATTTGTCAGACCCCTTTGTTGCGGACTGGAAGCGCCAGCAGATCGTTGACGCGCTGGCGCATCGCGGCCTGCATGATGTGCTGGTGCGGCCAACCCGGACCATGCCGCCCGCATCGCGCCGCCGTGCCGCCTTCACGGCGGAACATGGCGCAGACGGCATTCAGATCGGCTTTCACGCGCGCATGAGCAAGCGGCTGGTTGCTGTTTCGCAATGCGCGGTGCTGGATAAAAATATCGTACAGGCCATGCCGGGACTGGAGAAAATGCTGGCGCCATTGTTACGCCATGGTCAATCTGTACGGCTGCTGGTAACGCAGACGGTGACGGGACTGGATGTGGATGTGCAATTTGGTTCGGGCCAGAAGGCAGAACCAAATTTGCGTTTGCGCACTTTACTGGCGCATAGCGCGGAGCAAATGGATCTGGCGCGATTAAGCTGGAACGGTGTGATCCTGCTGGAACGGCGCAAACCGGAAATTCTGTTGGCGGCAACGCCGGTGTGCCCGCCGCCCGGCGCGTTTCTTCAGGCAAGCAGCGAAGGCGAAGCAGCCCTGATCGCACTTGTTCTGGAGGCGCTGGGCGCAAAAACCCTGGCCGTAAAAGGCGCGCGCATTCTTGATCTGTTTGCCGGGTGTGGCACCTTCACCTTTCCGGTTGCGCAGCTTACGCGCGTACATGCCGTTGAAGGCGACCGCGCCATGACAGAGGCTATCCGCCAGGCCGCCAACCGGATGCAGGGCCTCAAACAGGTTGAAGCAAGCCACCGGGATTTGCAGCGTGGTCCATTATCTGTCGATGAACTGGCGCCCTATGCGGCGGTGATTTTCGATCCGCCAAAGGCGGGTGCAGGTAAACAGGCCGAACAGATCGCGGCAAGCCAGTTGCGCCAGGTCATCGCCGTATCCTGCGCGCCCGCCACCTTCGCGCGGGACGCCAGATCATTGGTAGATGGAGGATTTCAATTGCGCTGGGTCGCGCCGGTTGACCAGTTTCGCTGGTCCGCCGAAGTTGAACTGGTGGCGCTGTTTGAGCGGCGGTGATTTTTTTGGGGACCACGTAACGACAGAATAAAAAAACCCCGGAGTACTGAACTCCGGGGTTTTTTGTGACCGTGTAAATCAGAAAGCGTAGGAAACCGTTGCGGCGGCGAAGTCGCGGTCATCCAGCGGCGCATCGGGGCCAAAGTTTGAGGTCCAGCTGACCGAGCCGGCCCAGTTGGCCAGGTAGGTGCCGCTCAGGCCAAGGGTGATGGCCTTGCGTTCCGCCTGATAGTTGCCGAACGGGGCTGGCGTATTGCCGCCGAAATCCCATTTCCAGGCGACGCTGGGGCTGAGATTGACGGGTGAGCCAAAGGCGCGGTTATAGGTCAGCGACATCAGTCCCTGAGCGCCCCAGGAGAATTTGGTGGCGTAGCCGCTGGCCAGTTCCAGGTCCGCGTTCAGGGCGGCTGTTTGCGCCGCCAGGCTGTTCGCAAGCCCCTTCGTATTGCCGCCCGCGATGCCGGATTGCGTGGAAATTCCCGGCACCATCACCATGCCGACTTCCGTCACCAGCACGCCGCCATCGGCAGTGGCGAACTGCACCACCGGGTTGGAGGCGAACAGCAGCGAGGTCATCGTGGCCTGGGCGGTAAACACATCCTCATAGGCCGGCTTGATAAAGCCGTCGCGGCCCATCGCCGAGTTGGGGATGGCCGAACTGACGGTTTGCGCCACCGGCAGGCCACCGAGGGTCGCTGTCAGCGGCACGTCGGCGGGGCTGGCGGAGACGATGGCCGAGGCCGGAGCAATAAATCCGCTCAGAACCGGCGCGCCCGCCGCATTCACCCCACCGGAAAGGGGGGTGCCTGTTGGCATCGTTGTGCGCGGATTGGTATTCAACGCATCGATGGTGATATAGCCGGTAGCGTTGGAGGTGGCGACCACCTGCGCGGCGCGGGCAGAGGCATCGTTAAATGGAAGGCCAAGCGCCGCAGCATCTGCGGCGGTGGAAGGAAGTATGCCCAGCACATCGGCTGTCGTAAGCGTGCCCGCCGCAGCCTTGTCGGCCAGGGCGGAGGGTATTTCGCGCCGCAGGCCGATGACCGGCAGGCCTGCGATTGGTGGCGTCCCTCTGTTGATGGTGCCGGGCGCCAGGCCCAGAAGTGCTTCCTGCAGGGCGGCGACATCCGTGAATGTCGTCTGCCCGGTGCGCGCAGCGGTCTGATTAAGTGCAGATATCTGGGTAGGCGCGAAGCTAGGCACCGCTGCATCCAGCACGTTTACGCCGCCAGGTCCGGCGCCTGCGCCAGCGACAACCTGCTTGACGCTGGACGGAAAGCCAAACGGGCTGAGCCCGCCCGCCTGGGGCGCGCGGGTGGCTAACGCCGTTAGACCGCTCAGGTCACTGGCCAGCGCCGCCTGTTCGGCAAACGCATAGTTGAACGGCTGATCATGGCGATAGGTGGCTTCCGCCTGCACGGCGACACCGCTGACCGTGGTGCTGAGGCTAAGGCCGACCGTCTGCACGTCCTTGGGATAATGCAGCCGGTAGCTCTGCGTATTGGCCAGCGCCGCCGCCGCTATGTCCTCGATCGAGGCGACGCCACGGTTGAACAATTGCACCATATTATTGCAATTGGTGCGGCCGCCGGGAAGCGCCAGAGCAAGGCGCCCCGCCGCCAGGTCACGCTGGCTGTTGGCGGCAGCATCGCCCGGACCGAACCCGGCAATGCCATCGGCATTGGGATCAAAGGAAAACGGTGTGCTTGCGGAACCGACGCCACCAGCCGCCAAAGCAAAGGTTGCGCCGCTCGCCCCGATGATATTACAGGTGGACTGCGCCACTTCGAAGGCGTTGCGCGAGCCGCCCGGCGGGGCGGCGCCGACAACAGACCCGAAGCCGCCAATTTC
>CAYGDL010000163.1:0-4481 GCA_964348545.1 uncultured Alphaproteobacteria bacterium
ATTGTCAAACCACCCCAAAATTCCCCGCAATGGGAAGGATGTTGGGAATATGCATCGCCGTCTCGGTCTATGTCCTCGTCGCCATCATCAAAAAGCGGCCTGGCGTCAAGGCCGGTCTTTACACAATTCTACAAATATTGAGTGTCACGCCTTTCGAAAAAACCCCCATAGACCAGGTCTTTTTCGATGCGAGTGGCAAACCCTGCCGGGACGACGACGACAACCAATTGAAATTATTCGATTAACAACCGGACAGTAGTGGGACGCTTCCATTTTTTTGGCGGCCATTTAAAAATAAAACCGACACTTCTCTTTAGATGCAGGAAACAGCACTGACATTCCCCTTATGCCAACCGCCCCCAGATTAACCCGTTTGCGGCGAGGGGCTTGCCTCAGCGTTCGGGGTCTTCCCCCCTCGCCAGGCGAAGCCTGGAGTGAGCAGGGCCGGGGTTGGGGTAAATGGAGCAACATGAGTCTGGATCACACCAACGCCGTTATGAGTGTATAAGGGGACCGCGTAAACCTGCTTTTGTAGGAATTTAGTCTGCTTATTAAGAGCATGGAAAAGGCGATCTGGGCGGACTGGTATCTCTGGATGAAATATGACGGGTGGCGGGGGCATTGCGTTCGCCCCATTGCCCATGGGCCGCGTCTAAAGTAAGACTGATGCAAGGGCTTTCAAGATACATTGACAGAAACGGGAATATAGCATGGATTTCAACGATACGCCGGAAGAAGCCGCCTTTCGCGCCAAAGTGCGCGCCTGGCTGGCAGCGAACGCAACGCGCCGGGTTGAGGGTGAAAACGCCTCCTCCATCCTGTCGATGGAAGGCGCAGACGCGGAATTAATCGCGCGCTCCAAGGCCTGGCAGGCGAAAAAAGCGGCCGAGGGCTATGCCGCCATTAGCTGGCCAAAAGAATATGGCGGCATGGGCGGCACGCCAATGCAGAATGTGATTTATTCGCAGGAAGAAGCGCAGTTCGAGGTTTCCAGCGATCTGTTCATTCTGGGTCTGGGTCTTGCCATGCCGACACTGATGGTGATGGGATCGCCCGCCCAGAAGGAACGCTTCATCAAACCCGCATTATATGGCGAGGAAATCTGGTGCCAGTTGTTTTCCGAACCGGGGGCGGGTTCCGATCTGGCCGGGGTGCGCACCCGCGCTGAAAAAGACGGCGATGCATGGGTCGTCAATGGACAGAAAATATGGACCACGCTCGGGCATATTGCTGACTGGGGCATTCTGGTGGCGCGCACCGATCCGAACAAGCCAAAGCATAAGGGGCTGAGTTTCTTCCTGCTGGATATGAAAACCCCGGGCATTACGGTCAAGCAGATCAAACAGATTTCTGGCGCCAGCAGCTTCAACGAAGTGTTTTTTGAAAATGTTCGCATTCCTGATGCGATGCGCGTGGGTAATGAAGGCGATGGCTGGCGCGCCGCGCTGACGGTGCTGATGAATGAGCGTGTCGTTGTCGGAAATATGTCGGCGGGCCACGGCGTGGGCGAATTCCTGGCGCTGGCGCGCGATACGCAACTGGGCGATGGGCCAGCACTTCGCAATGCCGCCGTGCGTGAAAAAATCGCCGATTGGTATATCCAGTCCGAAGGCCTGAAATATATCCATTACCGCACCCTGACCGCGATCAGCAAAGGCGTGGTTCCAGGTGCTGAAAACGCCATCGCCAAGGCGGTCGGCGCGGTCTATGGCCAGGATCTGCCGCATTTCGCCATGGAGCTGATGGATATGGGCGGTATCATCCGCGATCCCGCACTATCACCGCAGGAGGCGGGGTTTCAGGAATCCTGGATCACCTCGCCCGCCCTGCGCATTGGCGGCGGCACCGACGAAATCCTGCGCAATATTATCGCCGAACAGGTGCTGGGCCTGCCCGGAGATATCCGCGTGGACAAGGACATGCCGTTCAACGCTTCGCCAGGGAATAAATAAGCTATAGCGGCGCGCAAGGTTCGTTCAACTGACTGCGCTGCTGGATGTAAATCATGTCTGCACACCGTTTTTGCATCGCGCCGATGATGGACTGGACGGATCGGTTTGACCGGTACTTTCTGCGCCTGTTGTCGCGCCATGCGCGATTATACACGGAAATGGTGACGGCCAATGCGGTGCTGCATGGCGACCGTGCGCGGTTGCTGGGCTTTGATGCTTTGGAACATCCCGTGGCGTTACAGCTTGGCGGGAGTGAACCGGGCGCGCTGGCGGAGGCTGCGAAAATCGGCGCGGATTTTGGCTATGACGAGATCAATCTGAATGTCGGCTGCCCCAGCGACCGGGTGCAGTCCGGACGTTTCGGGGCCTGTCTGATGGCGGAACCGGAACTGGTGGCGCGCTGTGTCACCGCCATGCGCGCCGCCGTGCCGCATCTGCCGGTAACAGTGAAATGCCGCATCGGTATTGATAAGCAGATACCCGAAGAAATTCTGCCGCGCTTTATCGCCACGGTGCGCGATGCGGGGTGTGCGCTGTTTATCCTTCATGCGCGCATGGCGTGGCTGGAGGGGCTTAGCCCCAAACAGAATCGTGATGTGCCACCGCTGGATTATGATCTTGCGCATCGCATGAAGATGGAATTTCCATCGCTTGGCTTTGTGCTGAATGGCGGCTTGCAAACGCTGGACGATGCCGCCCTGCATCTGGCGGACATGGATGGAGTGATGCTGGGCCGAGCGGCCTATCACAATCCGTATCTGTTGGCGCAGGTGGATAGCCGTCTGTTCGGTGACGCAGCAAAGCCGCCCACGCGCATGGAAGTGATTGAACATCTATTGCCCTGGGCCGAAGCACAGGTGGGGCAGGGCGTGCCGCTGCACTGTATCACCCGGCATATACTCGGCCTGTTTCAGGGGCAGCCGGGTGCGAAATCCTGGCGGCGCCATATCAGCGAGAATGCGCACCGGCGCGATGCAGGTATTGAAATTATTCGCGATGCGCTGGCGCGTGTGCTTGATCCAGACATTGCGCGGGCGGCGGCGTAAGTGGATTTACTCGCCGGTTACAGCTTCATTCAATTGGCTTTGCTCGTCGCCGGGTTGGCGTTGACGGGCGTCGTTGCGGGCATTCTGGCGGGTCTGCTTGGGGTTGGCGGCGGCATTGTGATCGTGCCGGTATTGTATCATGTGTTTTCGGGGCTGGGCATAGACGAGGCGGTACGCATGCATCTGGCGGTTGGCACGTCGCTGGCCACAATTGTTGCAACCTCGATGCGCTCCATCCGCGCGCATCATCAAAAAGGCGCGGTGGATACGGCGTTGCTGCGCCAGCTTGCCCCATCCATCATTCTGGGTGTTCTGCTGGGATCGCTGATTGCGGGCGGCGTCAATGGCGGCGCGCTGATGCTGGTGTTTGCCAGTGTCGCGCTGATTGTCGCCATTCACATGGCGTTCGGGCGCGAAACCTGGCGCATTGCGGATCAGTTTCCGGCAGGCGTCACCCGCGCGGCCATTGGCGCATTTATCGGATTAATCAGTGTGCTGATGGGAATTGGCGGCGGCACACTGGGGGTTCCGATCCTTAATCTCTACAATATTCCCATTCACCGCGCGGTCGGCACTGCCACGGGCTTTGGGCTGATTATCGCCGTGCCGGGAACACTCGCCATGATGCTGAATGGCTGGGGCGCGCCCGGGTTGCCGCCATTCTCTCTGGGTTATGTCAATCTGATTGGATTCGCGCTGATCGTGCCCACCACGATTCTGGCGGCCCCCTGGGGTGCGAAGATTGCCCACGCCATCAGCCGCCCGGCCCTGCGCCGCGCTTTTGCGGCGTTTCTGGCGCTTACCAGTCTGCGAATGTTTCTTGATCTGATGTAATCTCACAACATCCACAAAATTATTATGGAAATGCTTGCGTTGGGATTGGCTTTCTGCTCATAATTATGATCATAGATTGCGAAAAATGCACCAACGGAGGGAAACGCCATGAAATCTTTGATCGGACCAGGCGCAATTTCGGCGGATAGCCACATTGTCGAGCCGCCAAATTGTTATATCGACTATATTGATCCTAAATATCGTGATGTCGCGCCCCACATCGCGACCGGCGCAAATGGCCAGGACATCATCGTCATTAAGGACATCAAGGTAAACGTGCCGATGGGCTTTCTGGCCGGCTGCGGCATGACGCCCAATGACCGCGCCAAGTTTGCCGCGACCACCAAGTTCGACGGCATCCGCCGCGGCGCCTGGGATCCCAAGGCGCGCGCCGCCGACATGGACCTGGACGGCGTCGCCGCCGAGATCATCTATGCCTCGGTTGGCATGATCCTGTGCACCCACCCGGATGTGGAATACAAAAATGCCTGCATGCAGGCCTATAACCGCTGGCTGCAGGAATTTTGCGGCGGGTTGCCGAACCGTTTGTTCGGTCTGGCGCAAACCGCCGTTCTGTCGGTGGATAGCGCGATTGAGGATTTCCGCCGCGCCAAGGAAATGGGCTTTGTCGGCATGATGATGCCGGGTC
>CAYGDL010000164.1:0-4465 GCA_964348545.1 uncultured Alphaproteobacteria bacterium
GCATGTTATTGGCCATCGATGTGGGAAACACCAATACGGTATTCGCCGTGCTGCAGGGCATGGAGATATTGGGTGAATGGCGCAGCGCCACAGATGGGGTGCGCACCGCCGATGAATATATGGTCTGGCTCAGCCAGCTAATGCAGCTAAAGGGCATTGCGCCCACGCAGATTGACGGCACGATTATCTCGACCGTGGTGCCGCAGGCGCTGTTCGATATCCGCACCTTGTGCCGTAAATATTTCAATGGCGAACCGCTGGTGGTGGGCGAGGATGGCGTGGATATCGGCCTGAAGGTCAATATCACCCGGCCCGAACAGGCGGGCGCCGACCGGCTGGTCAATGCGATTGCCGCGCACAGCGCCTACCCGGGCAATCTGATCATTATTGATTTCGGCACCGCCACCACGTTCGATATCGTTTCTGAAAATGGTGATTTTGAAGGCGGCATCATTACGCCGGGGGTAAATCTATCCCTGTCGGCGCTGCATGACGCCGCTGCGAAATTGCCGCATATTGCCGTGCGCCGCCCCGACCGGGTGATCGGCAAGGATACGGAAACCGCCATGCTGTCTGGCATTTACTGGGGATATATTGGTTTGATTGAAGGCCTGGTGGCGCGCATCAAGGAAGAGTTTGGCGCGCCGATGACGGTGGTTTCCACTGGCGGTCTGGGGCATCTGCTGCGCCACGGCACGCCGGTGATCGAACATTTTGACGCGGATCTCACCATAAAGGGGCTGGCCGAAATTTATTATCGCAACCGTCCCAAAAAGCGCCCGGCGAGGGCGAGCGTTTGAGCGACGGTCTGTATTTTCTGTCTCTGGGCGGTGCGGGCGAGATTGGGATGAACCTCAATCTGTATGGCTTTGGTCCCAGGGGCAAACAGAAATGGATCATTGTCGATATGGGCGTCACCTTTGGCGATGACACCGTGCCGGGAATTGATCTGATAATGGCCGATCCGGATTTCATCATAGAGCGGCGCGAAGATCTGCTGGGCATTGTGCTGACCCACGCGCATGAAGATCATCTGGGTGCGGTTGGGCATTTGTGGCCGGATTTGCGCTGCCCGATTTATGCAACCCCGTTTACCGCCAATATGCTGCGCTCCAAACTGGAGGAAGCAGGCATTGTGCGCGACGCCAAAGTGACGATTGTGCCGCTGGAAGGGCGTCTGCAACTTGGTCCGTTTGATATTACCTACGTGACATTGACCCATTCGATACCCGAACCCAATGCGCTGGCGATCCGCACACCGCTGGGAAATATTCTGCATACCGGCGACTGGAAAATTGACCCCGATCCGCTGTTGGGCGAAGCCACAGATATTGCAGGCCTCACCGCATTTGGCGATGAAGGCGTGCTGGCCATGGTGTGCGACAGCACCAATGTGTTCACGCCGGGCCGTGCGGGTTCCGAGGCGGCGGTAAAGTCCAGCCTGTCAACCCTGCTCAGTGGCATGAAGGGCCGCGTGGCGGTGACGGCGTTCGCATCCAATGTCGCGCGGGTGGACACCATCGGCAAGGTGGCGGCCCAGCATGGGCGTCAGATCGCGCTGGTCGGGCGTTCCATGCACAAGGTTGTCGCTGCGGCGCGCGAGGCGGGCTATCTGAAAGATTTCCCACCCGTATTGCGCGAAGAAGAAGCCGCCAGCCTGCACCCCGATCAGGTGCTCTATATCTGCACCGGCAGCCAGGGCGAGGCGCGCGCCGCGCTTTCGCGCATCGCCTATGGCGATAATCAGCGTATTGCGCTGGGTTCCGGCGATACGGTGATTTTTTCATCGCGCATCATTCCGGGTAATGAACGCTCGATCTTCCGTCTACAGAACAGACTGGCCGAACGCGGTGTTTCGGTGATCACCGAAAAAGATCATTTTGTGCATGTGTCCGGGCATCCGTGCCGCGATGAACTGGCGGATATGTATCGTTGGGTGCGCCCGGAAATTTCGGTGCCGGTGCATGGTGAAATCCGCCATATGATGGAACATGTCAAACTGGCGCAGGATATTCAGATACCGCAAACCATACTGGCGCCCAATGGCAATCTGGTGCAACTGGCCCCCGGCAAGGCCCGCATTGTCGAGGAGGTATATACCGGGCGTCTGTATCTGGATGGCGATGTGCTGACGCCGGTGGATGATGGTCAGGTGGGTGAGCGCCTGAAACTTTCCAGCGCGGGTCATCTGGGCGTTATGCTGGTGGTGGATCAGGACGGCAGGCTGGCGGCGGCGCCGCGCGTAACCGCATTCGGTCTGCCGACGGAGGATGGCCAATTGATCAATCTTCGCAAGGATGTCGCAGATGCGGTCGAAGAGGCCGTGGCTAAACTGCGCCCCAAGCAGGCGCGTGATGACGTGCCGGTGAAAGAAGCAGCCCTTCGCGCCGCGCGCCGCGCGGTCAAGGACGCCATTGGGAAAAAACCGGTGACCCAGGTTGAGGTCGTGCGGCTATGATGTCTTTCTGTTATGGGTTATTACTCAACGGCGTCATTGCGAGCGAAGCGTGGCAATCCAGAGTCTCACGCAAAGGCCTGTGTTTGTGACTCTGGATTGCCGCGTCGCTGCGCCCCTCGCAATGACGAATGTGTTTATACAAAGAGGCAATAAATGATCGGTAAATTAAATCACGTCGCCATCGCGGTGCCGGACGCAGAAGCAGCGGGTAAAATTTATAAAGAAACGCTGGGCGCAAAAGTCACCGGCAAGGTGGCGCAGCCCGATCATGGCGTGTGGACGGTGTTTGTGGAACTGCCCAACACGAAAATCGAGCTGATCGAGCCGCTGGGGGATAATTCCCCGATTGCCGCGTTCCTGGCCAAAAACCCCAAGGGCGGCATGCACCATGTCTGCTATGAGGTGGAGGATATCAATGCCGCCTGCGCGCAGATGAAAAAAATGGGCGCGACCATCACCGGCACCGGAGAGCCGCGCATCGGCGCGCACGGCAAACCCGTGGTGTTCATGCACCCCAAAGATTTCAGCGGCACCTTGATCGAACTCGAACAAATATAGGAATACGCCCATGGGCCCCGTCGGCGGCACTGTTGCTTTTGCCTGCATCTGGATGGTCAGTCTGTTTCTGGTCCTGCCCTGGGGCATTCACAATCCGCATGAGGCAGGCGTAGAGATTGTAAAAGGCACCGATCCCGGCGCGCCGGTCGCCCCGCGTATGTTGTTAAAGGTGGGCATCACCACCATCGTGGCGATTATATTATGGACGGCGCTGTTCGTGGTGCTGGAATATAAATTGATCGGTCTGGACGATTTTCCAATCTGAATGATCCTGAAAGATCAACACGGCCATGTTTTACGGATCAGATGAAATCGCCATTGGTAATTCCACCTGATCCGAATATGGCGTTATTCCGCTGCGCGGCTGACCTTGCCAACCACGGGCAGGCGTTTGCCGCTGCCGGGCAGCGGACGCGAGCCGGGTTTTACTTCGTCGGGGCTGGTCAGGCCCAGTTCCTTTGCGTATTTGCGCATTTCCGGCAGCACCTGCGTGCCCAGCAGGCGCAGGCTGGTCATGGCGTCTTCCTGGCTGACCGTGCCGCCTTCAATATGCCAGCAGATGAAGATTCCGGGGCGGATGGTTTCCATGACATGGCGCAGTTTGGGCAGCACGGATTTTGGCGTGCCGATAATGAACTGGTTGCTGTCCTGGAAGCCTTGATAGGTTGCCATGGTGGCGCGCTTGGCGGCCGCGACATCGATATTATCGCTATAGGTCGCAGAGGCCAACGCCACATCGCCGGTTTCTGGGTTGGTGAACGCCTTGGCCAGACGGGCCGTCGCCGCCTTGGTGTTATAGCCGGAGGGAAACATCCATTCCGGGCGCGCAAAGGCCGGTTGCCCGCCGCCATAAAGCCAGGCATGGCCCATTTCCTGAGCTTTTTCTTCGGTTTCGGCAACGACGATCTTTTGCAGATAACCGAAATTTTCCGGCCCGGCCTGATAGCCCTGACGTTCCGCCTCGTCGGCATACATGTCCCACATTTCCATGGTCGGCTCCAGGAATGTCGCCAGCGCCAGATAGGGGTAGCGGTGCTGCGCGCACCAGATCACGGTTTCCGGGCTGACCAGACCGGGGATCCAGCATTCTGGCACTGGCTGCTGATACGGCTTTTGCCACGGATTGACATGCCGGTAATGATAATGCTTGCCCTCATAGCGCCAGGGTCCGGGGCGCGTCCAGGCCTGCTGAATAAAATCATGCGCTTCGTTGAAACGCTCGCGGTTATAGGCGGGGTTGACATTATTGGCGATCTGTTCGGAACCCGCGCCGCGCACCCAGCCCGCAACCAGACGGCCGCGCGAAATCATATCGATGGTCGCAAGTTCCTCGGCGAGGCGCAGCGGATCGGTGATCGGCAGCGGATTGCCCATCAGCGCGATTTTCACCCGTTTGGTGCGCGCCGCCAGAATGGCCGCTTCCACATCCATCACCGCGCCCATGGTGAA
>CAYGDL010000165.1:0-4313 GCA_964348545.1 uncultured Alphaproteobacteria bacterium
GCGAAAAAGTTCCGGCCGGATGATTTTGTGAAAAAATAGCTGGGATGTGTTCTAGAATATTCTCAAACTTAAAAGGAGGCCGTCATGGCGCTGTCGCAACAACAGGACGAATATCTTTTCGACGCGGACAGCCATGTGCTGGAGCCGCCCGATATGTGGGATAATTACCTTGATTCCAAATTCAAAGACCGCGCCATCCGCATTACGCCCAATGAACAGGGCGTGGATCAGCTGTGGTGCGATGGCGAAGTCATCATGCCCAACCGGCTGGCGGCGATTGGCGGCGTGGACATGGACACCTCAAAACTTTTCGATCCGCACGGCAAACTGAGCTATATGGACGGCGCGCCGCCCGCCAGCATGTCCGGGCCGGAACGCATCAAGCTGTTTGACGAATGGGGATTAAGTGCGGGGCTGGTGCTGCCCACGGTCGGCATCTTGTGGGACAAGGATGATGCGCCGCTGGCGAACGCCTATTGCCGCGCCTATAATGACTGGGTGTATGATTTTCAGGCGGCGGACCGCAACCGCATCATCATCGCCTCGCATCTCAACCTGCGCGATATTCCGGGCGCCATTAGCGAATTTGAGCGCTGTCTCGACAAGGGGTTTCGCGGCGTGTTTCTGCCGCCGGAACGCCTCGACGGCAAGGGTTTCGCCGATCCGTATTTCGACCCGCTCTGGGCGCGCATCGAAGAAGCGGGCGTACCGCTGCTGCCGCATGTGATTGTCCGTACACGTCGCATTGTCACGGGCTTTGCCGGTGACTGGTACAGCCCGGGCAAGCTGAACCTGACCTTTTCCTTCGGCATGGGCGGCACATCGCAACTGATGCCGGCCATTGCCGCCATGGTGGTGGACGGGCTGTTCGATAAATTCCCGCGCCTCAAGGTCGCCAGCGTCGAAGCGGGCGCAGGCTGGGCCGCCTACGCCATGGACAGGCTGGATGAAAAATATAAGCGCTTCAAATGGCAGGCGCCGCTGAAACTGGACCTGCCCAGCGATTATTTCCGCCGCAATCTGTGGTTTGTCGCCGAGCCGGAAGAACGCACGATTGCCTCGATGCTGGATCTGGTGGGCGAGGACCGCATTTTATGGGGCTCGGACTATCCGCACATCGACAGCGATCTGGCCGCAGTTTCCCAGGTGCGCCACAGTGTGGCCGGGCTTTCTGATGCGCGCAAACACGCAGTGCTGGGCGGCAACGCCAAAAAGCTGTTCGGGCTTTAATTGGTGTCAGACGCTGCGCACCGGGCCGGGATATTGCGCCACCAGCGGATCGGCGGTTAACAGCGTGATGCCTTCGGCGATGCATTGGGCGACCAGGATACGGTCGAACGGGTCTTTATGCAGCGGCGGCAATGTGTCCAGCATGAGCGTGTGCGCGCTGGTGACGGGCAGTTCGCCATAGCCATTGTCGCGCAAGCCGCGCCGCAGCAAACGCGCATCGAGCCGAAAATCGTCCCGGCCCAGCCCTTGCTTGATGGCGATTTCCCAGAAACTGGCGGCGCTAAACAGCAACTCATTGTCAGGGTTATCCAGGTATGCGCGGGCTGCGGGCGATAGCCGTGACGGCTGGCCAGCCGCCCATAACAGCAGATGCGTATCCAGCAGCAGCTTCATTCCTCAGCGCCGAACATCTGTTCGATTTGTTTGCTTCCCATGCTGTCGAAATCATCCGGCACGGTGATTTGTCCGGCCATGAAACCTTGCCGTTGCACCTGCTTGCCCACAGGGACATCAAGCGCGGTAACTTTCACCAGCGGTTTGCCAGCCCTGGCGATAATGAACGGCTCGCCCTGAGAGGCCAGCCCAACCAGCCGGGATAAATGGGTCTTTGCTTCGTGCATATTAACAGTGCGCATGTTACGGCCTCAACTAGCGCATTTCCTGTACAGATTGAATCACAGACTTCTGCTTCGTCATTGCGAGCGAAGCGCGGCAATCCAGAGCCACACGGGAAAGCCTCCGATTGAGGCTTCTGGATTGCCACGTCGCTTCGCTCCTCGCAATGACAATGGAAGGGGTTGCGCTTCAATCCAATCAGGAAACGATTCAAACTAAGTCTATTTAGTCTAGTCTATATTAACGGCGAAAGCAAGCCGACATTCTATACCCGTTCGAGCGGCATATGCGGCAGCGGGGGTAGTATCTCACGGATAGCATCGCCGGGGCGCACGTCACCGCTGGTGATGACAATACTCATGACGCCTGCCTTGCGGATAAGCTTGCCGTCCGGGCCGCGTTCTATCACCGCCGCCATCAGGCCCGGTTGAAGCGCATCAAGCTGGCCGCACGGATTGCGCAAACCCGTGATCTCGACTACGGCCATTTCGCCAATATGTAATCGGGTTCCGGTTGGCAGCCCCAGTAAATCAATGCCGCGCGTGGTGATATTCTCGCCCATCTGACCGGGCGCAAGGCTAAAGCCCGCATCGCGCAACGCATCCAACAACTCCACATGGATCAGATGCACCTGACGCAGATTGGGCGCTGTTGGGTCAAGCGCCACGCGCGAGCGATGCTTGATGGTCTCGCCCATATGCGCATCGCCTGCAACGCCAAGCCCGGCCAGCAACCGGATGCGATCCTGGATTGGCTTGGTCATGGTGTGCGCGGCGCTGGCCGCCACGGCGATTACGGTTGGTGTCATGTCTGTCAGGCCAATACAAGTGCGGCGATGCCGCAGGTCACCAATATTGCAGCGGTAATGCGGCGCGCGCCAAAGCCTTCTTTCAGCGCCACCGCGCCGATGACCGTTCCAAAAATCACGCTGCTTTCACGCAGCGCCGAAACCGAGGCCAGGGGCAACACTTTCGCTGCTGCCAGGTAGGCCAGATAACCGCCAACCGACAAAGCGCCCGCGAAAACGCCGGTAAGGCCGCTTTCCCGGACAAAGGGCAAAATCGCCTTGCGCCGCCGCGTCAGGATAAAGCTCAACACACCCAGACCGGTAATTATTTCCTGCCAGGCCTGAAAGCCCAGCACACTGCTTAAAGGGTAACGTCCCCTTTATATTCTTATATTATATTCTGCTTAAAGGGTAACGTCCCCTTTATATTTGGTATTTCTCCTTGATTGCCAGCCCATACTGGCTCTCCCGTGAATGGCGGCGCAAGCAGTTCCTGCTGGAGAAATTAACAAATAACTAACCAATCTCGGCAATTATCTGTCTCGGTAATTATCTGTCCGGCAGCGTTATGCCAGCAACATTATGAAAGGGTGAAGTCCAATGCAAGAGGTGCCCAGGATGCCCGATCACACCGCTGAATTCCCAGGCTCGCAGATTTACTGGGAAGCAAGATACAGCATGGGCGGCAATTCAGGCGCTGGATCATATAACAGACTGGCGCAGTATAAAGCTGCTGTCATCAATGATTTCGTTCAGAAAAATCAGATCAGCAGCGTGATTGAGCATGGCTGCGGGGACGGAAATCAGCTGGGTTTGTCCAACTATCCGCAATATTCAGGATTTGATGTGTCGCCTACAGCGGTGCAGAAGTGTCAAGTTCGCTATAAGGACGATGCGACAAAATCATTCAGGGTGGCGGATGCGTATGCGGGCGAAATTGCCGAACTAACCCTGTCACTGGATGTGATTTACCATTTGATTGAGGATCAGGTGTTCGAGGCCTATATGCGGCGTCTTTTTGATTCTTCATCAAAATTTGTAATAATCTATTCCTCCGACAACGCTAATTACAATTTGTCATTTTCTGCGCCGCACGTAAAACACCGCGCGTTTTCAGAGTGGGCAGAAAAGATGTTTCCCATCTGGAAACTTGTTGATCATGTTCCCAACATCTATCCCTACAACGTAGACGACCCGCACAACACATCCCTGGCTGAATTTTTTGTGTACCAAAAGCCAATGCATAAGAAACAGACGGGCAAGACATTGCGCCGCCGACGCAGGCCAGCTATTATTAAAGAGGACGTTACCTTTTCAGATTAAAGGGGATTAAAGGGGACGTTACCCTTTAGGGGATTAAAGGGGACGTTACCCTTTAACTCCCTCCTTTAATTCCCTTTAATTGCTGGAACCCCAGGGCGATAGCGGCGATGCAGCACCCGATCACCCGGCTGGACGAATATGGGTGGCGGCGAAGTCCTGCTGGCTGATGGCGGGCATATCCTGTAAACAATTTGTTGAGTGGATTCAGCCGGGCAGCTTGGGCGGAGGGCATGACAAAACAGCCTGACACAATGCAGGTAACGGAACTGGCGGGGCGCGTGATCGCAGGCGACCGCCGCGCACTGGCGCGGGCGATTACGCTGATCGAATCGCGGCGTCCGGCGGACCGGCCAAAGGC
>CAYGDL010000166.1:0-4204 GCA_964348545.1 uncultured Alphaproteobacteria bacterium
CGATATTGACATGACCTTAACCGCGCCCGCCTGCCCGGTTGCCGGTGAAATGCCGGTTTGGGTGCGTGATGCGGTCATTCAGGTTTCCGGTGTGCGGGGGTGTGAAGTAAATATGGTGTTTGATCCGCCATGGGATAAATCACGCATGTCGGACGAGGCGCAGGTCGCGCTGGATATGTTTTGAAAAGGTGCTGCGGCAATGGCGATTGAAATAACCGACAGTAATTCCGGCAAGCCCGCGCGCAGACCCACACGCCCGCGTCCAAAAGCCATTACCCTGAGCGATGCCGCCGCCAGCCGCGTAAAGGAAATCATGGCGCGCGCCGATGGCAAGGTTGTTGGCGTGCGTATCAGCGTTAAAAACACCGGCTGTGCCGGCATGTCCTATGCGATGGAATATGCATCCGAGATGAACCCGCTGGATGAAAAGGTCGAGGACAAGGATGTCACCATCCTGATTGATCCCAAGGCGGTGTTGTTCCTGATTGGCACCGAAATGGATTACAAAACTGACAAATTCGAATCCGGCTTTGTGTTCAAAAACCCCAATGCTGTCGATACCTGCGGCTGCGGCGAATCCTTCCGCGTTAGCTGATCAGAATCATGCCGGTCAGCGATGAATATCGCGAATATGTACGCGACCTGTTTACCGCATTTGGCGCCATTCGTATCCGCAGCATGTTTGGCGGCGCGGGAATTTTTCGTGATGATCTGATGTTCGGGCTGATCATTGACGATCAGATTTATCTGAAAGTGGACGACCATAACCGCGCCGACTTTGAGGACGCCGGACAGGGCCCGTTCCTGTATGAACGCAAGAATGGCCGCACCATGGCCATGTCGTATTACCTGATTCCAGACTCACTATATGACGATACTGAAGAACTGGCGCAATGGGCTGGCAACGCCTTTGCAGCCGCGCAACGCGGGGCCAGGAAAAAATCCCCGCATCGCCGCAAAAAATGAATTTTACCGGCGAGCATCCGGCGAGGTTATATGCTCCGGCCTTAATCCGATTCCAATCGCATGGCCGGTAATCCGACGCAGCGCTGGAAACTTGTCGAGCAGCCGCACCGGTAATGGCGCGCGAAACCCGCTCTTATCCTGCAATACACTCTGAATAATACGCCGATGGACAAGCAACTGAGCCCGCTGCGTCATGCGCGCGGGCCAGGCGCGCCGCTTCTGAACCCGCGCGAGATCACGCGTCCGCAAGGCGCTGGATCGTAATGGCCCGCTCAAAATATTTGCGGCGGCCACCGCATCCTGAATGGCAAGGTTAATCCCAACCCCGCCAACGGGTGACATTGCATGCGCCGCATCACCGATGCACAATAGCCCACCGCTGAACCATTTCTCCAGCATATCGATCTTAACTGTCAGCAGCTTTATCTGATCCCAGCTTTCAAGCTCGCAGAGACGATCCTCCAAGAAAGGAGCCGCGACGCCTATATTGCCTGCAAAAGCCGGTATGCCAGCCTGCTGAATCATCTCCAGCCGTCCTTTGGGAATTACATAAGCGCACTGCCAATATTCGCCCCGGTTGATCATGACCATGATACGTCCAGGCAGAAAGCGCCCTTGCGTTTCTGCCGGATCGGATGGCCGCCGTGACAAACGGAACCATAAAACATCAATCGGCGCGCCAAACGGACGGACTTTCAATCCCGCCAGATTGCGAACTTTTGAATCCCGCCCATCCGCGCCAATGAGCAAATCGCTGTTGATCTGAATTACGCCATCCGGCGTCTGCGCAATCACGCCGCCCACTTGTCCACCTGCTATAACAAGCCCGCTCACTTCCGTCTGCATGAGAAGCTTGAAACAGGCATAATCGGCGGCTTTCCGGAGCAGAAAATTTAAAAAATCCCATTGCGGCATGAAGGCGATAAAAGGCGCGCGCACCGGAAGTCTGGAGAAATCCGCAATGACCACCTCGCGGTCTCCCACAAAACCCTGTATCTGAAAAACTTTCTGATGCGGCTGTTGCAAAAACTCATCCAGAAGACCCAGTTCATGCAATAGCTGGAGCGTTGAAGGATGGATGGTGTCGCCCCTGAAATCGCGCAGGAAATCCGCATGTTTTTCCAGGACTGCAACCTCTATTCCCGCCCTTGCCAGTAACAGCCCCAGCATCATGCCTGCCGGTCCGCCGCCCGCGATGCAGCAGGTGACGCTTAAAACTGACTGGCCTACCTTCATTGTTATGGCTGCTTGATCGCATCCACCTCGATGATGATTTCCACATCATCGCCCAGCACCGGCGCGGCATATCCCATGCCGAATTCGGTACGCTTCAGGCTTCCGCGCGCGGAAAACCCGGCGACTATTTTGGTTTTTGTCGGGTCCATCGGATTTGGCCCGACATTCACCAGCGTCACGTCAAGCGGCACAGATTTTGTCACCCCATGCATTGTCAGATCACCCGTGACCGTCGCCGTCTTTTCACCCGTCAGTTTCACAGATGTGCTTTTATAGGTAAGCGCCGGAAACTGCGCGACATCGAAAAAATCCTTGCCGCGTAAATGTTCGTCGCGTTTTTCGTGATTTGTGTCCAGGCTGGCCGCATCAATGGTGACGATCACGGATGATTTTTCGGGCGCTTCCGCGTCCAGCGTAAAGGTCCCCTCAACTGTATTGAAGCGCCCAAAGGTTTTTGAAAATCCCAGATGCGACACACCAAACAAGACACTTGCATGGGTTGGATCCAGCAGAAATTTATCCGCCGCGTTTGCGGGCCGCGCCAGACCCGTCATGGCCACAACGACACCGGCAGAAACTAATTTGGCTTTCACACTTCGCATCATTTTCCCCCTTGGATCGGATTTTTAAGGATCGGATTTTTAATTCGGCGCCTGCACGGCCTCCAGCTTGACCTCTATCTTGACCTCATCCGCCACAATATCAGTTGCTTCCCACTGCCCCCGCGCCAGACCAAAATCGCGGCGCGAAATGGCAACCATGCCGGAAGCAGATGCATTACGGCCGCCACCATCATCTTTTTCCAGTTGCAGGGCAAAGGGTAACACCAGCGGCAATGTAATGTCACGTATCGTAAGTGTGCCTGCGGCCTCATATTGTCCTTCCGATGCAACCCGGATTTTATCAGCGGAGAACTGCGCCTGCGGAAACTTTTCGGCGTCAAACAATTCAGCCGAACGCAGCGTGGCGTCGCGTTCCGCGTTTTGCGTATCCAGGCTGGCAATATCGATAGTGACATCGATGCGCCCATCCTCGGGTTTGTCCGGATCAAACTCGATGCGCGCGTCAAAGCGCTCAAACTTTCCCGTGATGGACATGCCAGACTGCGTAAAATGGAACAGAAGCTGGCTCGCCGGCGCCACATTCCATGTTGTTGCATTAACCGGCGCTATTATAAAAACGCCAGATGCGATCAGCATCACGAGCAGCATCCGCCGCAAAATATCATTCTTCAGAATAAAATGATGGCGTAGCGCCGCGCCTATATGCATTACGAGCAATCCAACAATGCCGAACGCGAATAACTCATGAAGCTCTTCACCCAGTTCATGCAGATCATGGTCGGGGGCAAATGGACTGGGCACGGGAATCCAGCCAAAAAATGTGAGCGGTGAATTCGCGGTCCAGACCAGTCCCATGCCGATAAAAACCTGCCCGAACAGCGCCCCATAAAGCGCCCAATGCGTCAGTATTGCGGCGCGCACTTCCCAGATGGGCAGACCGGCGGGCAATGGCGGCGGCGGATTATAGGCCCGCCAAAGACTGCGCCCGATCATAAACGCCAACAGCAAAAGCCCCAGCGATTTATGCAGCTCCACATAGCGAAACTTCTCTAACCCACGCGGTAAATCATGCATGTACCAACCTATGGGAAGCAGCGCGAATACAAGCAGCGCTGCGATCCAGTGAAACAGCTTTGCAATGACCCCGAATTTCTGTCCGTCATTTGCAAATTGCATTTTCTACAACGTCCTTATTTGCCGGTAAATTTTGGTGGTTTTTTTGCCAGAAACGCACGCACAGCTGTTTGTGCATCTGCGGTGCGACTGGCGGTACGCTGATACATGCGCTCCACAAGCAATTGTTCCCTGAACGAATTATCAAACCCTTCCCAGAATGCCTTGCGCGTCAACGCATAGGCGCGGGTCGGGCCTTGTGCCAGACGGCGCGCCATTTCCATCGCCGCATCGCGCAATTTGTCATCGTCATGCACATCATTGAT
>CAYGDL010000167.1:0-4186 GCA_964348545.1 uncultured Alphaproteobacteria bacterium
ATCAGGGCGCGGCCACCGGCGTTGGCGGCATCATGCGCGATGTGTTCACCATGGGCGCGCGCCCCATCGCCAATCTGAACGCCCTGCGCTTTGGCGCGCCCGGCAATGCCAAAACCCGGCACCTGGTGTCTGGCGTTGTGGCGGGCATTGGCGGCTATGGCAATTGCATTGGCGTGCCCACAGTCGGCGGCGAAGTGAATTTCGATCCCGGCTATAATGGCAATATTCTGGTCAACGCCATGTGTATTGGCATCGCCGATGCGGACAAGGTATTTTATTCCACCGCCAGCGGCGTGGGAAATCCTGTCGTCTATGTTGGATCAAAAACCGGCCGCGACGGCATTCACGGGGCCAGCATGGCGTCGGCGGAGTTTGACGAAAATTCTGAAGAAAAACGTCCAACCGTACAGGTCGGTGATCCGTTCACGGAGAAATTGCTGCTCGAAGCCTGCCTGGAACTGATGGCGGGCGATGCGGTCATCGCCATACAGGATATGGGCGCGGCAGGCCTTACCTGCTCGGCCGTCGAAATGGCTTCCAAAGGCGGGCTTGGCCTGTTGCTGGATCTTGACAAGGTGCCGTGCTGCGAGGCGGGCATGACCGCTTATGAAATGATGCTGTCGGAAAGCCAGGAACGCATGCTGATGGTGCTGCACCCTGAGCGTACCGAGGCGGCGCGCGCCATTTTTGAGCGCTGGGAACTGGATTTCGCCATTGTCGGCGAAACCACCGATACCGGACGATTTATCGTCTGCCACAAGGGCGAACAGGTTGCCGATCTGCCCGTTGATGTGCTGGCGGAACAGGCCCCCGTCTATCAGCGCCCCTGGACGCCCACCCCGTCCGCGCCATATCTATCTGCCAAAGACGTTCCGGATACGGATGATCCGGGCGCACCCCTTGCCAGGCTGATGGGTGGCCCGCATCTGGCCAGCCGCCGCTGGATATGGGAACAATATGACCATATGGTCATGGGCGACACCATACAACGCCCGGGCGGTGACGCCGCCGTGGTGCGTGTGCATAACAGCCGCAAAGCCATTGCCGCCACCACCGATGTCACACCGCGTTATTGCACCGCCTCTCCCATTGAGGGCGGCAGGCAGGCGATCGCCGAAGCCTTCCGTAACCTGTCCGCCGTCGGTGCAAAACCATTGGCCACCACCGACTGTCTGAATTTCGGCAATCCCGAACGCCCGGAAATCATGGGGCAGTTTGTGGGCTGCATCCAGGGCATCAGTGAGGCCTGCATCGCGCTGGATATGCCCATCGTTTCCGGTAATGTGTCGCTGTACAACGAAACTATGGGCGCAGCAATACCGCCTACGCCCGCCATCGGCGCCATTGGCCTGATTGACGATATTGATCACATGGCGACCATCGCCTTCAAACAGGACGGCGATGTGATTTTGCTGATTGGCGAAACCAGCGGCCATCTGGGGCAATCCATTTATGCCCGCGAAATTGCGGGCCGCACAGATGGTGCGCCGCCACCCGTTGATCTGGCGGCCGAACGCCGCAATGGCGACTTTATCCGTGAACAGATTATTATGAAAAATGTCACTGCGGCGCATGACATATCGGATGGCGGCCTTTTGGTGGCGCTTGCCGAAATGGCCCTGGCGGGGGATCTCGGCTGTACCCTGAACCTGCCGAAAAACACAGGCCCCGGCCACGCTTTCTGGTTCGGCGAAGATCAGGCGCGATATGTATTGAGCGTTGCCCCAGACCGGCTAGACGCACTGGTCGCGGCGGCAAACGCAAAACAGGTTCCGGTCACTAAACTGGGAACAGTTGGCGGGCGCGATATCGTACTGGACGGCAAACCCGTGCAAACGCTCACCGCGCTTCGCCACACCCATGAAAACTGGTTTCCCAACTATATGGAGGGCTGAAAATGGCAATGCAGGCATCTGAAATTGAACGTCTGATCAGAGATGGCCTGCCCGGCGCCGAGGTCCGCATCGAGGATTTGCGTGGCGATGGCGATCATTACGCCGCCTATGTCAAATCCGCCGCCTTCAGGGGAAAAACACGGGTACAACAACACCAGATGGTCTATGCTGCCCTGAAAGGCAATATGGGCGAAGCCCTGCACGCCCTGGCGCTACACACCTCCGTCCCGGATTAGGCGCGCGCATAATTATGCTTGACGTAACGCATAATTTTGTAGCAGAATGCGTAATGATTGTCAGCTTTCGTGATAAACGCACACGCGAGTTCGCCGACGGGAAACGGATCAAAGCCTTTGAAGGCATTCAGAAACAGGCCATTTTGAGACTCGATCAGCTTGACGCCGCCATCGCTTTGCGTGACCTCGCCCTGCCCGGGAATCGGCTGGAGGCTTTGCGCGGCGACCGTCAAGCTCAATACAGTGTACGCATCAATGACCAGTGGCGGATATGTTTTGAATGGGCAAATGGTTCACCTGGTCCTGCAAATGTCGAAATTGTTGACTATCACTGAGGTTAAATATGGGTCGTCTTCCTGTTCATCCCGGCGCACATCTTGAAGAACAACTCTCGGCGCTTGAGATGAGCGCCGCCGGGCTTGCGCGTCAATTGAAGGTTCCGACAAACCGCATTACTGAAATTTTGCGCGGAGAGAGGGCCATTACAGGAGACACTGCGCTACGGCTTGGACATTTTTTTGGAACAAGCGCGGACTTCTGGCTTAATCTGCAAAAGCTTTACGAACTCCGGATCGCGGAGCGCAAGATTGGTGCGACGCTTAAAACTTTGCCTAAACTTGGCAGACTGCCCCTTGACGCCAACCACCGGCCTGCTTAGCTAACAAACATCTTATTCTACAGGAGCCCATGCCATGAGCGAAATCACGATAATCGACGAAATCAAAAATGCCGTAGACAGTACGGATGTCCTGCTGTTCATGAAAGGCTCTCCGCAATTTCCGCAATGCGGTTTTTCATCCACCGTATGCCAGATTTTGAACCAGCTGGGCATTGAATTCAAAAGCGTCGATGTGTTGCAAAACGCCGAAGTGCGCAACGGCATCAAGGAGTTTTCAAGCTGGCCGACCATTCCCCAGCTGTATGTGAAGGGCGAATTTCTGGGCGGCTGCGATATTGTGCGCGAAATGTATGAAAGCGGCGAGCTGGCCGACTATCTGACCGGGAAAGGCGTTGCAGCCACCGCTTAACCGGCGCAACATTTACGCATGATCCAGTTTCGCGCCGCCCGCCCTACCGACGCCGCCGCCATTGCCGCCATTCACGCGGACACCTGGGCGGAAACCTATGCCGGCATTCTGCCGCCCGAGGCGATTACGGCCAACAATTATGACGCCTGCCTGAAATTCTGGAAGACGGAATTGGTGCATGCGCCACAGGGTGTGTTCATCGCCGAGGATGATAAATTAGGCCCCATGGGCTTTGCGAGTAGTGGCCTCGCGCGCGATCCGATTCGTATTGAGAGCGGTAATTTTCGTGGCGAAATATCACGGCTGTATGTCCGCCCGGTCTGTCAGGGCATGGGACTTGGCGCGCAATTGCTGGAATCCGCCCTCGCCAATCTGAGCCGCGCGGGCTATAGCGCTGTCATGCTGTGGGTGCTGGCGGATAATTCAGCCTGCAAATTTTACGAACGCATGGGTGGCCAGCAAATCAGCGAACGGACACAAGACTTCGGCGGCAAAACATTACGCGAAGTGGCCTATGGTTGGGGCGGGAAACTTCCCGCACCAAAACCGCCCAAACGAAAACAACCAGAACGGCGCTAGAAATTATCCTTGCGCTTGCGGGTTTCGGCAAACACCGCCACCGCATCGGCCCCAACCATTCCCAGCTTGCGTTGCAGGCTTTCGCTTGTGGGGCGCAGAAACGGATTGGTCGCCAGTTCAAGGCCGATGCTGCTCGGAACCGTGGGAATACCCTTGGCGCGCATCGCGTCAATCTCTTTGGCGCGCGCAACCAGCGCCGCATTTTCCGGGTCCACGCTAAGCGCAAAACGCGCATTGGACTGGGTATATTCGTGCGCGCAATAAACCCTGGTCTCTGGCGGCAGCGCCATCAGCTTTTGCAGCGATGTCCACATCTGCTGCGCCGTACCCTCGAACAACCGCCCGCAGCCCAGAGCGAACAGCGTATCACCGACAAACGCCACCTTGTCCTCGGCAAACCAATAGGCGATATGACCCGCAGTATGCCCCGGCACATCAAAGACCTTTG
>CAYGDL010000168.1:0-4135 GCA_964348545.1 uncultured Alphaproteobacteria bacterium
CGAAAACTACTTTAAAAACGACGGATATGGACGGACCTAATATCATCCCGCTCTAACGCAGATCAAACCCCTCATAGCCCCTGGCGGCGACATCGGCCAATATTTCACGATAAGCCGGGTTGCCGCCCGCCCAGATCAGGAAAGTGCGTTTCTTGTCGGGTACGTTGGAGCCGGTGTACCAGCTATCGGTTTTGGCCAGCAGGGTTGCATCGGCCACTTCGGCCACATGATTGACCCAATTGTCTTCTGCGGCTTTGCTGGGCTGGGTGCGCGCCAACTGATTGTCGCGAATATGGCGGATAAGATCGCTCACCCATTCGACATTCAGTTCGGCGCAGCGCGGAATATTGCACAGCGCGGAATTGCCCTGCGGGCCGACCAGCGTGAACAGGTTGGGGAAGCCCGCACTTTGCAGGCCCAGAAAACTGCGCGGGCCATTGGCCCATTTGTCTTTCAGCTTTACGCCGCCCTCGCCGGTTATGTCGATGCGGGTGATGGCACCCGTGACCGCATCAAACCCGGTGGCGTAGATAAGAATATCCAGTTCATATTCCCCGCCGCTGGTTTTGACGCCGTTTGGCGTGATGCGTTCAATCGGGGTTTCACTGATATCGACCAGGGTCACATTGGGCTGGTTGTAAACCTCGTAATAATTGGTCTCCAGCGGCACGCGGCGGGTGCCGAAGCCATGATCCTTCGGGATCAGTTTTTCCGCGATCTTGGAATCTTTCACCCGCTGGCGGATTTTTCGGGCGACAAAGTCCGAGATCAGATCATTGGCTTTCTGGTTGGTAAGAATATCCCCAAACGCGCCCAGCCACAGGCTGAAGCCCGGCCCGGGATAAAGTTTTTCAAACAACGCCTCGCGTTCTTCGGCTGACACTTCAAGCGCCGAGCGCGGATCGGCATCATGCACCATGCTGGCAAATGATGTTTTGCATTTTGCGAAAATTTCCGGATAGCTGGCCTTGATTTTCGCCTGTTCTTCCGCGCTGATCGGGCCGTTGCCCAGCGGGGTGCACCAGTTGGGGCGGCGCTGAAACACGGTAAGGCTTCCGGCGGTTTTGGCGACTTCCTGTATCACCTGCACGCCGGTGGCGCCGGTGCCGATAATGCCCACACGTTTGCCTTTGACGCCCACATCCGCGCCGCCCCAGCCTTTGGGGTCGGCGGGCCAGTTGAAGGTGTGAAACGCGGTTCCCCTGAAGGTTTCCATGCCGGGAATTTTGGGCATCATGGGCGCCGACAGCGGCCCCAGCGCCGTAATCAGATAGCGGGCGCGGGCGCGTTCGCCGGATTCGGCTTCAATCTCCCAGCAATTGGCGGTGGCGTCAAAATTTGCAGCGCGCACCCGCGTGTTAAACTGAATATCCTTGCGCAGATCAAATTTATCCGCGACATGATTAAGATAACGCAGGGTTTCCGGCTGCGGTGAATAATGCTCGGTCCAGCTCCATTCCTGCAACAATTCCTTCGAAAACGAATAGGCATAGGATTCGCTTTCGGAATCAAAGCGGCAGCCAGGATAGCGGTTCCAGAACCAGGTGCCGCCCACGCCGCCCGCCGCCTCGATCACCCGCACAGACAGGCCCATCTCGCGCAACCGGTAAAGCTGGTACAGGCCGGTAACGCCCGCGCCAATGATGATCGCGTCATAGTGTGGGGCTGTGGTGCTGGACATAATTCAATACCTCTTGCAACAATGATTGGCGCACAATGCAACCGTGCGCCAATCTATGACTATATAGTTATAGGGTCCAGTGTGACGGATAGCTGCAATTACCTGAACTCAAACCCTTCATAGCCTTTCGCCACCACCTCGTCGCATTTGGCCTTGTAGGCCGGGGCGCCGCCTGCATAGAGCAGAAGGGTGCGTTTTTTGCCCGGCACATTGTCGCCCATCAGCCAGGACTTCGCGGTGGCGAATACCGTAGCATCCCCGGTTTCTTCGACATGCGCGGTCCAGGCGTCTTCCGCCTCCCTGAGCGGCGCGACGCGGGTGTAGTTTCTGTCTCGCATATGCATGATCATATCGGTCACGAAATCCACATTCAGTTCCGAGCAGCGCGGCACATTGCAGAACGCCGCCTGCGGCCCCATCAGCGCCAGAAAATTTGGAAAATCAGCACTTTGAATACCCAGATAGGTGCGCGCGCCATCGGCCCATTTGTCCTTCAGTTTCAGCCCGCCCACGCCCTGGATATCGATCCGGGTAAACGAGCCGGTGACGCCGTCAAACCCGGTAGCATAGATCAGCATGTCCAGTTCATGCTCCTTATCGCTGGTTTTGACGCCTTTGGCGGTGATGCCCCCGATCGGCGTCGCGTTAATGTCAACCAGCGTCACATTGGGCTGGTTGAAGACCTCGTAATAACCGGTCTCCATGGGCACGCGGCGGGTGCCAAAATCATGGTCTCTTGGCGACAGCATTTCCGCGATTTTAGGATCCTTGACGCGCTGGCGGATTTTTTTGCGGATGAACTCGCTGATAAATCCGTTGGCCTGCTTGTTGGTCATGATGTCGGAGAAATTGTCAAACCAGATTGCAAAACCCGGCTGTGTGTAGAGATGCTCAAACAGCGCCTCGCGTTCTTGCGGCGTCACCTCCAGCGCCGAGCGCGGGTCGTAACTGTGCAGAAAGCAGCCAAAGGACTCCCAGCATTTTTTGAAAATCTCCGGATAGCTCGCCTTGATTTTGGCCTGGGTTTGCGCATCGATCTTGCTGTTGTGCAGGGGCGAGCAATATTGCGGCGTGCGCTGAAACACGGTGAGATGGCCGACGGTCCTGGCTATTTCCGGGATCAGTTGCACGGCGGTGGCGCCGGTGCCGATAATGCCCACGCGCTTGCCCTTGAAGACCACGTCCTTGCTGCCGCCATAGCCGTTTGGATCGCGCGGCCAGCGCGAGGTCTGATAGGTCTCGCCCTTGAAGCTTCCGCTCCCCTCTATATCGGGCAGCAGGGGCGCCGACAAAATCCCCAGCGCCGAGATCAAAAAGCGCGCGCGCGCGCGTTCGCCGCCATCGGTTTCTATTTCCCAGCTATCTGTGGCTTCATCATAGGTGGCTGATCGCACGCGGCTGTCATATTGAATATATTTGTGCAGATCAAATTTCGTGGCGACATAATTGAGATATTCCAGATTGTCCGGCTGCGGCGAAAAATGCTCTTTCCAGCTCCATTCCTGCAGCAGTTCACCGGAAAAAGAATAGCCATAGGTATAGCTTTCGGAATCAAAGCGCGCGCCCGGATAGCGGTTCCAGTACCAGGTGCCGCCCAGACCGCCGCCGTCTTCGAACACCCGCACCGATAGTCCCGCCTGTTTCAGGCGGTACAGTTGATAAATTCCGGTAATGCCCGCGCCAATAACAATGGCGTCATAGTGTTTGACCGCAGACGCGGCAGATATGGACGAACTCCGTTGTGTGCTGGACATGGGCTTCCCTCTCTGGTTAAGGCCATAATCTGGGCCGCATCGGCATAGGCCGCCTCTCGCGGGCGGTTAGGGGTTCAGCATAGACCCGGCATTGCCCGGAAGTGAAGCACTGGCTTCACACCATTCAGACTCTTCTGGCAGGCTCTTCTGGCGCCGCATTGCCGCTTGCGCTATGGTCCAGCCATGACATCAACCACCCATTTTGGCTTTCAAACCGTGCCCGAGGGCGACAAGCAGCGCCTGGTGGGCGGCGTGTTTGATGCGGTGGCAAAGCGTTATGATCTGATGAATGACGTGCTGTCGGGGGGTATGCACCGGCTGTGGAAGGCCGCGATGGTGGACTGGCTGCGCCCGCGCGCAGGTCTTGTCCTGATCGATGTGGCGGGCGGCACCGGCGATATTGCGGGCCGGATTCTGGAGCGCACAAAAGGGCAGGCCGATATTACCGTGTGTGACATCAATGTCAGCATGCTGAATGAGGGGCGCAGGCGCGCGCCCGATTCCCCCATTCGCTGGCTGGCGGGGGATGCGGAGAATTTGCCCTGTCCGGACGGGACGTTTGATGCCTATACCATTGCCTTTGGCATTCGTAACGTCACGCATATCGACGCGGCGTTACGCGAAGCCTATCGGGTGCTGAAACCGGGCGGGCGGTTTTTGTGCCTGGAATTTTCTTGCGTAAACATGCCGGGGCTGGACA
>CAYGDL010000169.1:0-4101 GCA_964348545.1 uncultured Alphaproteobacteria bacterium
TCCTTGATGATGCAATCCTGCGCCACGTCAACCAGACGCCGCGTGAGATAGCCCGAATTCGCCGTCTTCAGCGCCGTATCCGCAAGGCCCTTGCGCGCGCCGTGCGTTGAGTTGAAATATTCAAGAACAGTAAGACCTTCCTTGAAGTTCGAGATGATCGGCGTTTCAATGATTTCGCCCGACGGCTTCGCCATCAGGCCGCGCATGCCCGCAAGCTGCTTCATTTGCGCAGCGGAGCCACGCGCGCCGGAATGCGCCATCATATAGATCGAGTTCAGCGGCTTCGCCTTGCCTTGCGCATCAACACCGGCATTCGAAATTTCCGCCATCATTTCATCGGCAACCCGGTCGGTGCATTTCGACCAGGCGTCAATGACCTTGTTGTATTTCTCACCCTGGGTGATCAGACCATCCGTGTACTGCTGTTCATATTCCTTGGCCAGGGCGCGGGTGTCATCAACCAGCTTTGTCTTGGCGACGGGAACCACCATGTCATCCTTGCCGAAAGAAATGCCGGCCCTGAAGGCATGACGGAAACCCAGCGCCATAATGCGGTCGCAGAAAATAACCGTCTCTTTCTGTCCGGCATGACGGTAAACCACATCGATCACGGCGCTGATGTCACGCTTCGTCAACAGACGGTTTATAAGGCTGAACGGCACCTGGGGATGGCGTGGCAGCAGATCGCCAAGCATCATGCGCCCGGGCGTCGTGTCCACACGTTCGACAAACTCCTGACCGTCCGCATCAACACTGATGCGGCGCGCCTTGATGGGCGAATGCAGGGTTACTGATTTACTGGCCAATGCATGTTCGATCTCTCCCAGATCGGAGAAGACCATGCCTTCGCCCGCGGCGCCGGGGCGTTCAGTGGTCATGTAATAAAGACCAAGCACAATATCCTGGCTGGGCACGATAATCGGCTTGCCGTCGGAAGGCCGCAGAATATTATTGGTGGACATCATCAGCACGCGCGCCTCAAGCTGCGCTTCAAGGCTCAGCGGCACATGCACGGCCATCTGATCACCATCAAAATCGGCGTTGAAGGCGGCGCACACCAGCGGATGCAACTGAATCGCCTTGCCTTCGATCAGCACCGGCTCAAACGCCTGAATGCCCAGACGGTGCAGGGTTGGCGCACGGTTCAACATGACCGGATGTTCGCGGATCACCTGATCCAGAACGTCCCATACTTCCGGGCGTTCTTTTTCCACCAGTTTCTTCGCCTGTTTTACGGTGCTGGAAAGACCACGCGCTTCAAGCTGCGAATAGATAAATGGCTTGAACAGTTCAAGCGCCATTTTCTTGGGCAACCCGCACTGATGCAGTTTCAGTTCAGGCCCCACCACGATCACCGAACGGCCGGAATAGTCGACGCGCTTGCCCAGCAGGTTCTGACGGAAGCGTCCCTGCTTGCCTTTCAGCATGTCGGCAAGCGATTTCAGCGGCCGCTTGTTGGCGCCGGTAATGACGCGGCCGCGACGGCCATTGTCGAATAGCGCATCCACGGCTTCCTGCAACATGCGCTTTTCATTTCGCACGATAATATCCGGCGCGCGCAGTTCCATCAGCCGTTTCAGGCGGTTGTTGCGATTAATCACCCGGCGATACAGATCATTCAGATCGGAGGTCGCAAATCGACCGCCATCCAATGGAACCAGCGGGCGCAGTTCCGGCGGAATCACCGGAACGACAGTCAGGATCATCCATTCAGGACGGTTTTTGGATTCGATGAACGCTTCAACCAGTTTCAAACGCTTGACGATCTTTTTCGGCTTTGCTTCGCCGGTCGCCTCTGACAAATCAATGCGCAATCTGTCACGCAGCGCAATCAGATCAATGGCCATCAATAGTTCGCGGATCGCTTCCGCGCCGATGCCGGCGGTGAAGGCGTCGTCTCCATATTCGTCCTGGGCGCGCCGGAATTCTTCCTCGTTGATCAGCATGTTCGGCTTCAACGGGGTAAGGCCCGGCTCCAGCACCACATATTGTTCGAAATACAGAACCCGTTCGAGATCCTTCAGTGTCATGTCCAGCATCAGGCCAATACGGCTTGGCAGTGATTTCAGGAACCAGATATGCGCAACCGGAGAGGCCAGCTCAATATGGCCCATGCGCTCACGACGCACCTTGGACAGGGTAACTTCGACATTGCACTTTTCGCAGATGATGCCCTTATATTTCATCCGCTTGTATTTGCCGCACAGGCACTCATAATCCTTTATGGGGCCAAAGATGCGGGCGCAAAAAAGACCGTCACGCTCCGGCTTGAAGGTGCGGTAATTGATGGTTTCCGGCTTTTTTATTTCGCCGAACGACCAGGACAGGATGCGCTCCGGGCTGGCCAGAGCGATTTGCAAACGATCAAAGTTTTCCCTTTGGCCTGCTGGCTGAAAGAGATTTACGAGTTCCTGGTTCATCTATCGATACTCCTTGGCCTCATTGATGGGGCTTGGAAATTGTTCGTTTACTGAGCATTTACGTCCTGGCGTCGCCCGGTCATTCTTCCTTGGTCAGAAGATTCACATTGAGCGACAGCGAACGCATTTCCTTGACCAGCACGTTGAAGGATTCAGGTATGCCGGTTTCGAATGTTTCATCACCACGCACGATGGATTCATACACCTTGGTGCGTCCCGCAACGTCGTCCGACTTCACTGTCAGCATTTCCTGCAACGTATAGGCCGCGCCATATGCCTCCAGCGCCCAGACTTCCATTTCACCGAAACGCTGGCCGCCGAACTGCGCCTTGCCGCCAAGAGGTTGTTGCGTTACCAGGCTGTATGGGCCGATCGAACGCGCGTGAATCTTGTCATCAACAAGATGGTGCAGTTTCAGCATGTAAATATAACCAACAGTTACCTTGCGATCAAACTGATCGCCCGATTGTCCGTCATACAGCACGACCTGCCCGGACGCATCCAGCCCGGCCTTGGTCAGCATGTCCACAATGTCGCCTTCATGCGCGCCGTCAAACACCGGCGTCGCTATCGGCACACCGCGTTTCAGGTTTTCTGACATTTCCAGAAGTTCCGGATCCGTCATCCCGGCAATGTCGGCTTTGTATATTTTGTCGTCATAGGCCAGACGCAACGCATCCTTGAGCACATTCATCGACCGGCCATTGTTAACAGCTTCAAGCGCCGCGCCGATCTGTCGGCCAAGGCCCGCACAGGCCCAACCCAGATGGGTTTCCAGAATCTGGCCAACATTCATACGGCTGGGCACGCCAAGCGGATTAAGCACAACATCCACATGTGTGCCATCGTCCGTAAACGGCATATCTTCGATGGGCACGATCTTGGAAATCACACCCTTGTTGCCGTGGCGTCCCGCCATCTTGTCACCCGGTTGCAGCTTGCGCTTCACCGCGACAAATATCTTGACCATTTTCATCACGCCGGGCGGCAATTCATCCCCGCGCTGCAACTTTTCAACCTTATTTTCAAAGCGGGCCTGCACAGCGCCCGTCGAATCGTCGAACTGCTTTTTCAGCGTTTCGGCCTCCGACATGGCCTTTTCATTTTTAAGCGCAATCTGCCACCAGGACTTGCGCGACGGCAGCGCGTCCAGCACCGCATCCGTAAGTCTGGCGCCGTCAGCCATGCCTTTCGGCCCACCCGACGCCTGCTTGCCGATCAGCAATTCCCGCAGACGGCCATAAATATTACGCTCCAGAATGGCCAGTTCGTCATCCCGATCTTTGGCCAGTGCTTCGATTTCGGAACGTTCAATGGCCATGGCGCGCTCGTCTTTTTCAACGCCATGCCGGTTAAACACCCGGACTTCGACAACCGTACCCGCCACACCCGGCGGCAAACGCAGCGAGGTGTCGCGCACATCAGATGCTTTTTCGCCGAAAATCGCACGCAACAGTTTTTCTTCCGGCGTCATCGGTGATTCACCCTTGGGCGTCACCTTGCCGACCAGAATATCGCCGGGGTTAACTTCCGCGCCGATATATACAATGCCCGCTTCGTCAAGATCGCGCAGATTTTCCTCACCGACATTGGGAATGTCACGGGTGATTTCTTCTGGCCCTAGCTTGGTGTCGCGGGCCATGACTTCGAATTCCTCGATATGGATCGAGGTAAACACGTC
>CAYGDL010000170.1:0-4084 GCA_964348545.1 uncultured Alphaproteobacteria bacterium
GCGACGCGAGCGTGTTTGACGCGGGCGATGCCGAGGCAATGCTGGCGCAGGCGGCCGCCGATGTGCGCGAAAATCGTGTGGTTGATCCCTATGCGATTGGCGTCGGCGCCGATCACTCGCCCCTGACCCAGCGCGAAGCGGTACGCGCGGGTGGCCCGACCATCGCCTATGGCGCGTGAAAGTTTTGCTGTCACTATTACAGATGTTGCACACTTACCGATCTGCGCGGCGCCAGGAAAAACCTGTCCGTTAAAGTAATTGGCGCGGTAATTAATCTGCCCAGTTGTGACACATAAGTATATCCCGACTGGACCATGATCACACTCTGGTTCGGCGCCACAAGTCCCGGCGGCAGCGCATAGATCGAACCAGCGGCCAGCGCCGGTGCTCCATTTCCCTCGCTCCACGCAATCCTGGTTACACCGCCTGCATCCGCCACAATGCTTGAAACTACAAAGGACAGACTGCTTATATCAAGGGGCTGTATCACCGCGCTGCCAGCCAGAAAAATGTCTGCAACATCGGACGTTGACACCGCCCTGGCCTGGGCAACCAAATCAGCCGTGGTGCTGGTTGCGGTTACCAGTTTGCGATCAGCAATCATCAAACTGCTTATTTCAACCGTGCCGAAAATCAGGATGACCTGCAATGGCAGGATAAGCGCAAATTCCAACGCTGAGACACCGCGCGAATCACGCCAGAATTTGCTTTTCGTCAGCCATTTCAACATTGCATCAGTTCTCTGTCCGGGCGTTCGTTTTTCGGAGGCTGCGGACTTTTCATATTTCTTATGGTTCATTGCGGAACGCAGCAGTTGATAGCAGCAGCCGTGAATTTGTGCTGCCGATATTTCCAAGAATCAGCCCAAGTCCGGGCGTATACACTCTCCAGACATAATAAACCCTGACAACCACCACCTGTTCTGGTCCGCCCGGAATGAACGGACCAGGAATTGGATTGCCATTAATATCAACTGGCGGTGACATATCGGCATCGGCAAAAGCAGGATATGTGCGCACGTCAACATTCAGATCCGCGCCGCAATTAATGAACCCGGATGTTGTGTCACAGACGCGCTGGCGAAATTCGGCCAGCCCGCCGCCGCTCATCTGAAGCTCCCGGGTCCGGATCGTTCGGGAGGCTTCCTGAACGCCGCTTTCAAGGGCGCTGGAGACAAAGAAAATGATCGCGACTTCGAGAATGGCAAAAAACGTAAACAGGAATGGCGTCGCAACCAGTGCAAATTCCAGCGCTGTTGCCCCCTTTATGTCGCGCAGGAAACGGCTAAATCGTTCCCTTGCAACCCCTGAAATCTTTTTGCGCACTTCGTCACCTCATAACATTAGCACCAGGCCATGCTTGAATATTAATATCAATTAAACAAAAATTAAGTATATATCAAAAAAGCAGCAATATGTTAACCGTATATCGTCTATTAAAGCATGTATCTACTATCGGCATTGATGACAGATCTAATGTTTTTTTTCGCCGCTTCCAGGGTTTCTTCATGAGAATGCGCTGCGCTTGTGACGTGGCGCACATTAATCCTGTTATTGCTACACCATATATCTCTGTATGTAGCGCAGCAATGTGGACGAGACAGGAAATCAGGGCCAACGGCAGATAATCTGGCATGGATTTTTTTTACGGCCGGGTTCTGGAATATAGCAATGGCTGGAAGCTGGAAGGAAGAATGATGATGGAAAAGCTGACAATCGCGAGCCCCATTCCTGGAAGTGGTGCAGGCAATGCTGATCCTGGTTGCAGGCGGAAAACCGCTCCGGGTTTTCCCGCAAACAAGCTTTCCCGGCTGCTCTTCAACAAACAGGGGAATGTTGCCATTATCTTTGCCCTGGCGTTGCTGCCTACCCTTGCCGCCATCGGCGCGGCGGTCGATATTACCCGCGCCCTTCAGGTAAAAGCCCGGTTGAATTCAGCTTTGGATGCTGCGGGTCTCGCTGCGGGTAAAAAGATTGATGCGAGTGATGCGGTGATAATCGAGACCGCTAACGCCTACTTCCAGGCCAATTATCCGGCGGATGCGTTAGGTGTGCCCGGCGCGTTATCCGTGAATATTACGGATGATAAGATTCAGTTGAGCGTAACAGCGAATGTCGAGACCACCATTATGAAGATAATGGGCTTCAATGATATCGATGTCAGCTCTACGAACGAGATCAGCCGCGAGGTCACGGGACTTGAAATTGCACTGGCGCTCGATAATACCGGCTCAATGGCAGGCACAAAGCTTGCCAATCTGAAAACCGCGTCCCACGAGCTGATCAATATTCTGTTTGGCAATGACAATTCTCCTTTGCATCTGAAAATGTCGCTGGTGCCATTCGCCGCAGGTGTGAATGTTGGACCGCTGTTTGATCCTGCCTGGCTTGATATGGCGGGCCAATCCAGCATCCATAGCGAAAATTTTACCGCTGGAACGAACTTGTGGACACTTTACGATAATATAACCAACCGTAACTGGAACGGTTGTGTCATAGAGCGTCCGAACGGGCTTGACGAACAGGATGTTCCGCCAACTGCCGGAAACCCGGATACATTCTTTGTACCCTGGTTCGTCCCGGACGAACCGGATGGTTCAAACCCAACCTATCCCAATAGCTATCTGCCGGATGGCGGTTTCTCCAGTAGTACAAGCAAGGCCGACAGGCAGAAATCAACTGTTAAATACCCTGCGAGTGGCGTGGCTATAAGCTCCAGCATTTCCGCCTCCAAAGGCCCCAATCATAATTGCAAAGATACGCAAACCATCACGCCATTGACAAATGATAAACTGTTGCTTGAGAGCAGGATCGACGCAATGGTTGCGGCCCATCTTACGCATATCCCCATCGGGCTTGCCTGGGGATGGCGTACGCTGTCGCCCGAGGCTCCTTACACCGAGGGCGAGCTATACACGGATCAAAACAATATCAAAGCTCTGGTGCTGATGACGGATGGTGAAAATACCATCAGCGGAACCAGTAATCACAATTTGTCAACCTTCACGGGGTACGGCTATCTGTCTAAAGCCGCCGCGCATTATGGTGATCCCAGTATCAACACACAGTCTGAGGCGGAGAATGAACTGGACGCGAAAACTACACGTATGTGTAATAAGATAAAGGCGGCGGGCATCCGGGTCTATACGATCGCTTTTCAGGTGACGGCTCCAACGACGCTCAGCCTATTACAATCTTGCGCCAACTCGCCTGACCAGTTCTTTGCCTCATCCAGTGGCGCGGCGCTGAGCGAGGCATTCAAGACTATCGCAACAGAACTGGCGAGTCTGCGCCTCAGCAAATAACACAGGATATGAAAAGCCCGCCGGGTGAATCTTCCAGCGGGCTTTTCGTTTCAGGCATTGCTTGCGCATGTGTCCGGCGAATGCTACGCGTCGTGACCATTCCGTGTAATACTGGATATCAAACTATGCATCGGCACTTACGGAAAATTGGCGCGATATGTATCAGCGCATATCTTGTTGCGGCGCTGAATCTCAGTCAGGGCACTGCGGCTGACTATTCTACCGGACAGCTTGTCATCGCGCATCCCTGGGCGCCACCGACACTGGGCAAGCAGCGCATTAGCGTGGCCTATTTCACGCTGCGCAATCAGGGACCGGATACGGATCGCCTGCTGGGCATTGATCTGCCCGGTGGTGGACAGGCGCAGATGCATAACAGCCAGATGCAGGATGGCGTCATGCGGATGCGTCCGATAGATGCACCAGAAATTCCCGCCGGGGGGGAGCTTGTGCTGCAACCGGGCGGCATGCATGTGATGCTGACAGACCTGCCCGGCCCCCTGATCAAAGGCGGCCGGCTCAAACTAATTTTGCACTTTGAAAAGGCGGGGCCGGTGGAAATGGAAGCAGCGGTTGAACCACGCGCTGCGGCGCCATCCGCGCCCTCACCCCATCAGGGGCATTAAGCGTCCGGATCCGTGTCCGCGCCGCCTTCGCCGCAGTCAAATTGCTGCTGCATATCGCGCGCGGGCGCATCTGATCCTGCGCAACCAATAATCTTTGCAGGCACGCCTGCTGCGGTGCAATGGGCCGGCACATTGATCAGCACCACGCTGCCGC
>CAYGDL010000171.1:0-4064 GCA_964348545.1 uncultured Alphaproteobacteria bacterium
CCGTCTTCGCCCAGGCCGATGGAATCATGGGTCATCACATGAATGACCCGCTGGCGCATCATCGCGGCAAGACGAATGGAGGGGCGGCAATAATCGCTGAACACCAGAAAGGTTCCACTATAGGGAATGACGCCGCCATGCACCGCCATGCCGTTCATGGCAGCGGCCGATCCATGCTCGCGGATACCATAATAAATGTAACGCCCGCTGAAATCATCCGGTGTGACCGGGTTCATGCCGGCCGATTTGGTGTTGACCGAACCCGTCAGGTCCGCTGAACCACCAATGGTTTCCGGCACGATGGCGTTGATGACATCCAGCGCATTTTGCGACGCCTTGCGGGTGGCGACTGTTGGCTTTTCCTCCGCCAGCTTTTTCTTGAAGGCGCTGATCGCGGCGTCAAAACCTTGCGGCAATTTACCCGACAGGCGGCGTTCAAATTCTGCGCGGGCGCCGGGTTTCATGGCGGCCAAACGCTGCTTCCATTCCGCCGATTGTTTGGACCCGCGCCCGCCAAATCTGCGCCAGGCTTTCAGGATTGAATCCGGAATTTCAAACGGTGGCGCGGTCCAGCCCAGCGCTTCGCGTGTGGCGGCGATTTCCTTGTCGCCCAGCGGTGATCCGTGTACGTCCGATGTTCCCTGCTTGTTGGGCGCGCCAAACCCGATCCTGGTTTTACAGGCGATCAGGGTTGGCTTGTCACTAAGCTTTGCATGCGCCAGCGCATGGGCAATCGCGGCGGGGTCATGCCCGTCAATGGCGATCGTGTTCCAGCCATAGGCGCGAACACGCGCCAGCACATCTTCACTGGTGGAAAGGTTGGTTCCGCCATCAATGGTGATGGCGTTATCGTCAAACAGTACGATCAGCTTGTTCAGCTTCAGATGTCCGGCAAGCCCCAGCGCTTCATGGCTGATACCTTCCATCAGACAGCCATCCCCGGCCATGGCATAGGTATAATGGTCCACAATTTCAGAACCGAATTGCGCCGCCAGCAGCCGTTCGGCCATCGCCATGCCAACGGCATTGCCAAGCCCCTGACCCAGCGGGCCGGTGGTGGTCTCAATGCCCGCCACATGGCCATATTCCGTATGTCCGGCGCAAAGGCCGCCCAACTGCCGGAAATTTATGATTTCCTGCATCGGCATATCGGCATAGCCGGTCAGATGCAGCACCGAATAAAGCAGCATCGAGCCATGCCCGGCGGACAGCACAAAACGGTCCCGATCCGGCCATTTCGGCTCGGCCGGGTCATATTTCAGAAACTGCGTGAACAGCACTGTCGCTACATCCGCCATGCCCATCGGCATGCCCGGATGGCCCGAATTGGCTTTTTGAACCGCATCCATGCTGAGGGCGCGGATGGCGTTGGCCATGCTGCGCTGTACGGTCCCCATAAGCAGGCCGGTTGTATCCGTTGTTTCTGCTGTCGCCACGCTCTTGATGCTCCCTGTGATCTTTCCACCTGATTGACCATGTTGGGGGCCAATCGTCAAGTGCGGGATGTCCTGCAGGCACATATTGCTCTGGGGCTGAATGACGCCTAATCTACGCCGGAATCAGTCAGATAAAGAGATGGGGCATAGGGTGTCGCTAGAACAGGCGCAGGAACGGTTTGCAAAAGCGATGGAAGCTGTCGAGCGGGCGCTTGCCACCGTGCAAAAACGGCAGGATCAGCAGCAGCAGGCGGTAAATGATCTGACGGCCCTCAAGGCGCGCCATGCGGCCCTGGCGGCGGAGCATGAAGGGTTGCGCAAATCATTCGATGCGCTGCGCAAACAGCAGCAGGCGACCGTCAAACGGCTGGATGGCGCCATAACCAGCCTGCAAGAAGTTCTAGGCGCTTAAAAACATACTGATAAACACAGGATAACAGGCAATGGCGCAAGTTTCTGTCCGGGTAAATGGCCGTGAATATGATTTAGCCTGTGGCGACGGCGAAGAGGCGCATCTGCGCGAGCTTGCCCAATATGTGGATGCGAAAATCAATGCGGTTCGGGGGGGTGGCGTAAAGCTGACGGATGCGCAATTATTGCTGATGGCGGGCATTGTGATCGCGGATGAGCTGAGCGAAGCCATTGAACCCGACAGAAAATCGGTCGCTAAAACTCAATCCGTATCCGAAACCATATCCAGAATGCTTGAAGATTCAGCAGGCAGACTGGAAGCAATCACCGCAAAATTGGAATCATTGTAATTTATTGTGACGCATAGCCCCACCGATATAGACCGCCTAAAGGCCGATCTGCGCCAGGAACAGCGTAAAAAACGTGCGGAATTGTTCAAACGTTCCACTTCCGAAATATATGTCGCCGCCTCCAGGCACTTCCTGCAAGGCATTACGATCCCCTCCGGTGGGGTGATTGCGGGCTATTGGCCCCTGAAAGATGAATTTGATATCCGCCCCTTGCTGGAGGGCCTTGCGGCTCAGGGAGGGCGATTGGCCTTGCCGGTGGTGGCGGGGGATCAGGGGCGGCTGCTCTTTCGGGAATGGGCGCCTGGGGCGCCCCTTGCACCGGCGGGTTTTGGCACGCTGGGCCCCAGGGAAAATGCGCCGGAGGTTTTGCCGGACCTGATCATTACCCCTTTGCTGGCCTTTGACAGGCGTGGCTGCCGGCTGGGCTATGGCGGCGGGTTTTACGACCGCAGCCTGACGGCCCTGCGCGCATCCGGAAAATGTAAACTTGCTATTGGGCTGGGTTTTTCGGCGCAGCGGGTGCAACAGGTTCCGGTGGGTGATACGGATGAGCGCCTGGACGGCATTGTGACCGAAACCGGGCTAATCTGGGCGCGTTCGGCAATCACGACGGATTCCCACTAAATGGCCATCAACAAAAATTGTTTCGCTATTGGTATTGGAACAAGGGTTTACTATCTTTAACAGGCGTCACAGGGACAGCCGTTAGAAGGGGTCTGCCATGCGGTTTTCGGAGAGATTTTTCAGGGTTTTTGCTGCCGTGATGTTCGGCTTTGCACTGGCGGGCGGCGCCGTGGCGGCCAACACACCGGGCAAGCCCCATAACGCACCGGATGAAAATATTGATGAGGGCGACCGGCTTTTCAAGCGGGGCCATTATGAAAAAGCCATATCCTGGTGGAAAGAATCGGCTGAAAAAGGCAGTGCGAACGCCATGTATCGTGTGGGTGCGGCCTATCGCGACGGCGTGTCGCGGGACAAGGAAGTGATTGTGGAGCGGGATTTTTCAGAGGCCGCGAAATGGCTGACCCAGGCGGCGGAACTGGGCGATGAGCGTGCGCATTTTGATCTGGGCGGGCTCTATGACGAAGGCCTGGGCGTAGAAAAATCAGTTGAGCAGGCCGCACGCTGGTACCTTGCGGGCGCAGAGCGTGGCCAGGTTGCCTGCCAATATAATATAGCGGTTATGTATGAGGATGGCGCCGGGGTCGCCAAAAATCCGGTTGCCGCCTATATGTGGTATTATCTGGCGGCTCAGCAGGGCTTCATCGAGTTTGGCGGTCCCGCGCTGGAAAAGCTGAGCCGCAGCATGGAACCGATTCAGGTACGTGACGCCATTCGTATGGCCAAGGAAATGCAGTTCAGGCCGATTGTGCGCTGATTGATAGATAGATGTTGTGGTATCTGCGGCTGCTGACAGGATTGCTGCTTTTGACATCTGGCCCGGTTCTGGCCGATCCGGGCAAGGAACTGTTCGATAGCGGCAAATATTCTGATGCTGTTGCCTGGTGGAAGCAGGCGTCCGGGACACACCAGGATCATCAGGCGGAGTTTCGCCTGGGTGATTATTACGAATCCGGTGGCGTGGAGCCGGAAAACCTTCCTGAAGCCGCAAAATGGTATGCATTGGCGGCCGAAGGTGGCCACGCCGGCGCGCAGTTTGCGCTTGGTTCTTTTTATGAAGCGGGGGCGGGGGTTGAAAAATCTGTTGAGAAAGCCGCCTTTTGGTATGGCAAATGCGCTGCACTCAATATCGCCAACTGCCAGTTTAATCTGGGGCGATTATCCAGTTCCGTCGAGGCAGGGAACCAGGATCTCGTCGAAGCCTATAAATGGTATTATCTGTCGGCCAAGAACGGGTTTCTTG
>CAYGDL010000172.1:0-4006 GCA_964348545.1 uncultured Alphaproteobacteria bacterium
GGAAGCGATCCTGAAAAACCAGCCCTATATTTTCACCGATCCCAATATGCGCAAAATGGTCGAATCGCGCTTTCGCAAAATCCTGTCGGGCTATGACTGGGCCGATAGTTGCGATGCGCTTGCGGGCGTCAAGCAGGGCAGTTTGCAACGGGGTTAGACCAATTTCTGATCTGTTTGAATCACCCCCTCTTGCATCTCGCTGACCCCCTCCCCGGCCCTCCCCCTTTCAGGGTGAGGGACTATCGCGGTGATCTGTAGGGCTAAAGGGGACGAGGTGAGCTAACCCCATTTCCACGGACACCCAGAAAGGCACATAATGCCGAAGGAGGTGTCCGTGGAAATGGGGTTAGCTCATAACGTCCCCTTTAGTAGCTTTCTTTAGTCCCCCTTTAGTCCCCTCGGGTGCGTCTGGAATTTCGCGCACGCAGCTCAGTCCGGACGGCGGTCTCCTGGTGATGCGCGAGCTTGATGACGCGCCTGGATTGTCTGGCCTTGCATCTTGGGCGCTGTGCGGCAGCCGCCGGGGCAAGAACACCCTGCATCGGTTCGACGGGCTGTTCCGGCCGCCGGTCTATGGGCGGCTGCCGGGACTAAACAGCTACGAAGATGTCAACGGCGCGGGCCGTCACGCGCTCGACCCCGTCATGCGCGTGACAGCGATCCAGGCCCAAACTGAATGAAAGCTGCGGGACAGCTCTGTCCGCCATGCTGAAAAACGTCGCTGCCGGGCAAGGATGACGCGGCTTTGCGGCCCAATCCACCCATGTTCGAGCGTTCCGGTGATCGCAGACCAGGCTTGGAGTACAAATCACTTGATCGGGCGGCAAAATCAGGCGACTTTGCAATCAAGCGGCAAGCGACTTGGGGAATGTCGGTTGATTATTGGGAATTCGCAATAATGTGACGTTTATTGCGGCGAAGCCCCCGCGATCGCGAATAAAAACCTTCAGGATCAAAACTTCCGTGTTCAAGGATTTCAACAGCTGCTCTATTGGCAACGCGGAACTGGAGGCGGATGTCTGCATCATTGGTTCAGGCGCGGCTGGCGTCACGCTGGCGCGGTCATTCGGCGCCCTGGGGGTTCGCGTACTTCTCCTTGAAAGCGGCGGTACGGATTTCGAGGATGCGACGCAGGCGCTGAACCAGGGGGCCTCCGCCGGTCTGCCTTACTATGATCTCGATCATGCGCGGCTTCGCCTTTTCGGGGGAACCACAAATATCTGGGGTGGCCGGGTCGCAGAACTCGATTCCATCGATTTCGAACGCCGTGACTGGGTGCCCGGCAGCGGTTGGCCTTTCGGCGAGGAGGAACTGGCCCCCTATTATGTCCGCGCCCGCGTGGCGCTTGAACTGCCCGCGATGTCCGGAAACACCCTGTCAGATTTTTGTTCTCCCTTTGATGAACGCGATCTGCGCGTCGCGTTCTGGCAATTCGATATGAAGGCTGACCGCTTTGCAGCGGGGTCCAGCACCGATCTGAAGCATCTTGAAAATGTCACATGCCTGCTTCACGCCACCGTTACCGAACTATGCGCATCCGAGGGCGGACAGCATATCGGGGAAGTGCGCATTGCAAATCTGCGTGGCGGGCGCGGGCGGGTGCGAGCTGGCGCTTTCGTTCTGGCTTGTGGCGCTCTGGAAGTTACCCGTCTGCTGCTGGCGTCAAAGCACGAGACGCACCCGCAAGGCATGGGAAACAACAATGATCTGGTTGGCCGGTTTTTTATGGAGCACCCGCACGGGCGGGCGGCGGAAATCAAACTGAGCGATCCGAAACGCTTTTTTGAGATGCTGCCCCGTTTCATCCAGCGGTCGGGCCATCGTTACGGTCTGCTTCTGCGTCCGGGCGAAAAGCTGCAGGGACGCGAGGGCATCCTTAATTCAGGTTTTACCCTGGCGGTGCGCAAACCCCCAGGTCAAAGACCAGAAATATACAAACAGGTCTACAACGACCTGCGGCACAAATTGTCGCCAACGGTGAAAGGCAGGGCGCTCTGGCAAGCGACGCGGCGCATGTCGATACTGGTCCGCGACCGTTTCGGCCCCCATATCGACAGAAACGCATTGCGGCGCGGACGCGGGCTTTATGCTCTCATGCGGGCGGAGCAGGCGCCCAACCCGGAAAGCCGGGTATTCCTTGGCAAGGAAAGGGACGCGCTGGGCGTTCCACGCCTCATTCTGGACTGGCGGCTATCGGAAATCGATAAACACACGGTCGCTGTGACCATGCGCAGCCTTGATCGCGAATTGCAGCGGCTGGGACTAGGCTCTGCATCTCCTTCCTCCTGGGTGCATGATCCGGAGACCGCATGGGAGTTTGATCCAATCGCCAGCAATCATCCCATAGGCGGTTATCATCATATGGGAACCACGCGCATGGCGGTGACGGAGGATCGGGGGGTAACGGACGGCCAAGGCCGGGTGCACGGCATCGCAAATCTCTATATCGCCAGCACTTCGCTTTTTCCCACTTCCGGCTGGGCCAATCCCACGCTCACGCTGCTGGCGCTGGCTTTCCGCCTGTCGGATCATTTAACCAGCTCTGGACGGCTCGATCGACGGTAACCCCCGGGGGCAGTCAGGGGACGCCTTTCTCTCTGGCGGCGTTTTTGCAACCCCTACTGCGGCTGCTCAATAAGCCGCTGCATGAACACAAGATCCAGCCAGCGGTTGAATTTGAAACCCACCTCCTGTGTTAAAGGGGACGTTCCCCCTTTAACCTTTGATGGCTGAATATTACACCATCAAATGCCGGGACTAAACACCCAGACAGGTATTGACCTCATTGTAGACAAAAAATGCTACATACATCTGGCTAGTTAACCTTTCATTGACTATTATTGGTCTTTAATAAGACGAACTCAACTGGGCAATTCAGTTGACCACCGGGAATAGAGGTTCCCATGCCATACGACCATCCGTTCCGTACCGAGTTAATGGACTTGTTGCCACATGCGATACTGGTTATCGACATGGCAACACGGGAAATTGTCTACGCGAACGCGCCATACCGGCAAACATTTTCGGGTGGGGCGGCCGCAAGACTGGCCGTATCATTATTTGACCGTGACGCTGAACAGGTAGGGATGGCGCTCTCTGGCGATGGCCCTTATGCCAGCGGGTCTGTCGATTCAGAAGCGGAGGTGGAAAACAATACTGGCCATCTCGACTGGGTCCGTTTCATATCCCGGATCATCACCTTCAAAGACCGGCGCTGTCTGCTGACCAGCATCCATGGCATTGATCGCCCTGAGTGCGCCGGGGTGGATCTGAAGGCGAGTGAGACAGTGTTCCGTCTTCTGTCCGAGAACACCAATGATCTGATCAGCATCTCCACCCATGACGGGACATTCACTTATGCCTCGCCTTCCCATGAACGCCTGCTGGGGTACCGCCCGGAAGAACTTTTAGGCAGGTCAATTTTAGAATTTATGCACCCCGATGACCGGGCAAATAGCATCGCCCGAAATAAAGAGATGGCTTCAACGGGAGGCCGATTTGTGCGCTTCGATTGCCGCTTTCGGCACAAAGCGGGCCATTGGGAATGGGTGGAAGTAGCGTCTTCATTTCAGAGGGATAGAACTGGAAGTATTTCGGCTGTGTCAGCGGTCGTCCGTGTGATCACGGAACGCGTTCGGGCTGAAGAGGCGCTGAGGGCAAGCGAAGCAAAGTTCCGGCATCTGTCCGAGAACGCCAACGATCTGATCGGCAGCTGCACCTATGACGGGGCATGGACTTATTTGTCGCCTTCCTATGAACGCCTGCTGGGGTACCGCCCGGAAGAACTATTAGGCAGGTCAAATTTCGAATTTATGCACCCCGAGGACAGGCAAGCCTTCATAGCAACGTTCAAGGACGTATCCAAATCCGGGCAAAACTATTCGACCCAATCCTACCGAGTTCTCCATAAATCCGGGCATTGGGAATGGGTGGAATCGGCAATTACACTTGAAAGGGATGGCGAGACAGGAAGGATTTCGACTGTGTCGGGGGTCGCGCGGCTGAT
>CAYGDL010000173.1:0-3978 GCA_964348545.1 uncultured Alphaproteobacteria bacterium
CGCCAATGCGGCAGAGCCGTGGCTGGTGCCGGATATCGCGGATTACAAGCCGTTCAAGGTCGAATTCCGCACCGATCCGGAAGGCTTCCACCCATTTGTGCGCGATCCCAAAACGCTGGCGCGCGCCTGGGCTATTCCGGGCACGCCGGGGCTGGCGCATCGTATCGGGGGCATCGAGCGCGACTATAATAGCGGCAATATTTCCTATGAGCCGGAAAACCATCAGCGCATGACCGATACCCGCGCCAACAAGATCCGCGGCATTGCCAACGATATTCCCGAACAAATGGTCGAGATCGGCACGACCAGCGGCAAGATGGTCGTCGTCGGATGGGGTTCGACCTATGGCCCGATCAACCGCGCGGTTTCCAATATGCGCGACGAAGGCTATGATGTGTCGCATATTCATCTGCGTTATATCTGGCCGCTGCCGCGTAATCTGGGCGATCTGCTACATTCCTATGAGCAGGTGCTGGTGGCCGAAATGAACACCGGGCAATTGCGGACATTGTTGCGCGCGGAATATCTGGTGCCGGCCGAGGGCCTGAACAAGGTGTCCGGCCAGCCGATGATGATCAGCGAGGTTGAGGCCGCCATCCGCTCGCGCCTCACCACCGCCAAAGCCGCCGAATAATAACGAATAAAGATCGACAAGGGATAAGTGACATGAACGCCCCTACAAAACTGACTCCAGATGATTTCGCCACTGACCAGGAGGTGCGCTGGTGTCCCGGCTGCGGCGATTACGCCATTTTGAAAGCCGTGCTCAAAACCTTGCCTGAACTGGGTGCGACGCATGAAAATACTGTGTTCGTATCGGGCATTGGCTGCGCGGCGCGCTTTCCCTATTACATCAACACCTATGGCTTTCACACCATTCATGGCCGTTCGGCGGCCGTCGCCACCGGCGTCAAGCTGGCCAACCCGGAATTGAATGTATGGGTGGTCGGCGGCGACGGGGATTCGCTCAGCATCGGCGGCAATCATCTGTTCCATCTGCTGCGCCGCAATGTCGATGTGCAATATCTGATGTTCAACAATGAAATTTATGGCCTGACCAAGGGCCAGTTTTCGCCCACATCGCGGGTGGGCACCAAATCGCCTTCTACGCCACAGGGTTCGGTGGATCGTCCGGCCAATGGGTTGCGTTTTGCGCTGGGCGCGGGTGCGCGTTTTGTTGGCCGCGCCGTCGATATTCAGCAGGCGAATTTAAGCGCGCTGCTGAAACGCGCCCATGCGCACAAGGGCGCGTCCTTCGTGGAAATTCTGCAAAACTGCATCGTCTATAATGATGATGTGTTTGCCCATATCACCGACAAGAAAGTCGCCGCCGACGCGCAAATTCTGGTCGAGCATGGCAAGCCGCTATTATTCGGCAAGGACAAGAACAGGGGCCTGCGCCTCAATATCAAAACCCTGGCGCTGGAAATGGTGACACTGGGTGAAGGCGGCGCTGGCCTGGATGACATTGTGGTGCATGACGAAAAAAACCGGGTGCTGGCTGGCATGCTTGCAGATCTGGAAGCCCCGTTCCCGGTCGCGCTCGGCGTGATTTACTGTGATCCCGCCGAAAGCTATGAAGTTTCCGCCTGGGCGCAAATGGATCAGGCAAAAGCCAAAAACCCCAGGCCTGACATCAACAAGCTGCTGCGCTCCGGCAATGTGTGGACGGTTGAATAATATTTTTCGACAAGCATGGAAGGTGTGATTCAGATCACACCCTCCTCCTTCAGGCCCGCGACATCGGCCGCGCTCAGGCCAAGCATTTCAGCATACACCTCGACATTATGCTCGCCCAGGCTGGGGTGGGGGCCGCCCATCATTTGCGGGGTGCCGTGAAAACGCAGCGGGCTGTTGGGAATGACGATGCGTCCCATAGTAGGGTGATCGATCCATTGCAGCATGCCGCGTTCATGCATGCCTGCATCATTTACAACTTCCAGCAGATCGCGCACCGGAGCCGATGGAATGCGGTGGCGTTTGGTGATCTCGAATATTTCCGCCTTGGGCAGGGTTTGCGACCAGGCGATCACCACTTCATCGGTCAAAGCCAGATTGCGTACCCGCGCCGCGTTTTTCTCGAAGCGTTCATCACCGCGCAAATCCTCGCGCCCCATGGCGGTGAGCAGATTTTGCCAATGCTGTTCGGTCACACAGATAATGGCGATATGCCCGTCGCTGGCCGGATAGACATTATAGGGCGTCATGGCCAGGCCCGCATGCTGATTGCCGGTGCGCGGCGGCAGCTTGCCGCCCGAGCCATGCCACATGCCAAGGCTGGAGGCGAGCGTGGGATAAATCGTTTCCTGCATCGCCACTTCGACGAGGCGGCCCTGGCCGGTGCGTTCACGCTCAAACAGCGCCGTCACAATGCCTGCATAAAGATGCGTGCCGGAAATAAAATCCGCCACCGCCGGACCCGCTTTCAGCGGCGGCCCTTCGGGAAAACCGGTGACGCTCATAATGCCGGACACCGCCTGCACGGTCAGGTCCATGGCCAGGCTCTCGCGATCCGGGCCGCTTAATCCAAAGCCGCTGCCAGAGGCGTAAATCAGCCGGGGATTTTCCCGCATCAGCACTTCCGCGCCCACGCCTAATTTATCCAGAACGCCGGGTGCATAATTTTCGATCAGCACATCGCCTTTTTTGCACAGCGCGATCAGCATTTCGCGCCCCTTTTCGGATTTCAGATTCAGCGTGATGTCGCGCTTGTTGGCGTTCAGCATGGCGAATGGCAGCACCGCGCCACCGCCCACACGCTCGCGCGCGCGCAACGGCTCGCCCGTCACCGGTTCCACCTTGATGACATTGGCCCCCGCCTTGGCCATCAGTAGCGTTGCATACGGCCCCTGATAAACCTGACCCAGATCAATGACCGTAATGCCGTGCAGCGGTTGGGGCCGGTGCGTCATGAAATTATTCTCCGTTGACGGATTATTATTCGGCGGGGCTATGGCTTTTCAGCCAGTCTTTCAAGGCGGCGTCGATGCGGGTTTGCCAGCCATGGCCGCCCGCCTGAAACTGTTCCAGAACATCGCGCGACAGGCGGATCGTCACGCTCTTTTTGGTGACGGCGGCGGGCGGGCGACCGATACGGATCATTCGCTTTTCCACGAGTTCCTCCCATTCCTCGTCTGTGTATGGGATGGCGTCCGGATCGGACATGGCCGCCGCCGTGATCTCCGCATCTTCTTCCGGAGTGGGCCAAATGTGCCCGGGTTTAAGTTTGGGCATAACGCCTATCCTCCCTTTCGTTGGTTTTGCGCAAACTGATTATTCGTCTTAACCCATCGCGCTCCACAAAAACCACAAAATGCAGACGCACGCCGATATACCCGATTCCGCGTACTCTCGTCTCACCATAATCCCGGCGCGTATCCATCCAGGTCAGCGCCGTATCCCAATCAATCCTGCCCGCCTCAGCCAGGGACAAGCCATGCTTCGCCCTGTTCGCTAAATCCTTGGCGGGATCGAAGATAATTTCATCAGCCATTAACGTAACTACAAAAAGTTAGAAAGTCAAGACTTAATGTAGTTACATTATATTGCAGCGCCCCTAATGAAACGCCCCGCCGATAATGTCGCGGGCAATCACCAGGCGTTGCACTTCGCTGGGGCCTTCGCCGATGCGCCGGATGCGCATTTCGCGGTACCAGCGTTCAAACGGAAAGTCCTTGGTCATGCCATAGCCGCCGAAAATCTGCATGGCGCGGTCCACAACGCGCCCGCCCGCCTCGCTGCCCACCAGTTTGGCCATGGCGGCTTCGGTGCGGAACTCTTCACCCCGGTCGGCCTTTTGCGCCGCATCCAGGCACAGATAGCGCGCCGTGCGAATATCCAGCTCATTATCCACGATCATCCATTGAATGGATTGGCGCGACGCCAGCGGGCCGCCGAACGTATTGCGGATTTTGCAATATTCAATGGCCATTTCCTGCGCCTTGATGGCGACGCCGACACAGCCCGCCGCATAGGGAA
>CAYGDL010000174.1:0-3972 GCA_964348545.1 uncultured Alphaproteobacteria bacterium
TCATCGGCGATATAGGCGATGGCCTGTTCCAGCGACAGCAGGCGCGGATTTTTCAGCTTTACCGCGTCATCCTTGCCCGCCGCGCGGATATTGGTCAGCTGCTTGCCGCGAATGGGGTTCACGTCCAGATCATTTTCGCGGGTATGTTCGCCGATGATCATGCCTTCATACACGGGCGTATTATGTTCGATGAACATTTCGCCGCGATCTTCCAGATTCCACAGCGCATAGGCGACCGCCTTGCCGGGGCTGTTGGAGATCAGCACGCCGGTGCGCCGCCCTTCAATCACGCCTTTATAAGGCACATAGCCATGGAACGATCGGTTCATAATGCCGGTGCCGCGTGTATCTGTGAGAAACTCGCCGTGATAACCGATCAGTCCGCGCGACGGGCAATGCAGCGTGATGCGCGTCTTGCCGCCCCCCGATGGGCGCATGTCGCGCAACTCCGCCTTTCGCTGGGTCAGTTTTTCGATCACGATGCCGGTATAGTCGTCATCCACATCGATCTGGGCTTCTTCCACCGGCTCCATGCGCTGACCGGTATCGGGATCATCGCGGAACAGCACGCGCGGGCGGCTGACCGACAGTTCATAGCCTTCGCGGCGCATGGTTTCGATCAGCACGCCCAGTTGCAATTCACCGCGCCCGGCCACCTCGAAGGCGTCCTTGTCTTCGGTTTCGCGGATATGAATGGCGACATTGCCTTCGGATTCGCGCATCAGGCGCGCGCGAATGACACGGCTTTGCACCTTGTCGCCATCCTGTCCGGCCAGGGGGGAATCATTGATGGAAAAGGTAACCGCCAGCGTTGGCGGATCAATCGGCGTGGAGGGAATGGCGGTTTCCACTTCGATGTCGCACAATGTGTCGGCCACCGTCGCCTTGCTGAAGCCCGCAATGGCGACAATGTCGCCAGCGCTGGCCTCTTCCACCGGCACACGCTCCAGCCCGCGAAACGCCAGCAATTTGCTGATGCGGGTGTTTTCAATTTTGGTCCCGTCGCGGCTGATCGCCTTGACCATGCTGTTTGAACGCACTGTGCCGCTTTCGATGCGCCCCGTCAGGATGCGCCCCAGGAACGGATCGGCTTCCAGAATGGTCACCAGCATGGCAAACGGAGCATCCTCACTGGGGTTGACAATTTTTGGTTCAGGGACTTTTTCAACGATTAGATCGAACAAAACCGCCATGCCCTTTTCGGTTTCATCGGGGTGGGTGGGCGTAACGCTTGCCCAGCCCTGTTTGGCGGATGCATAGAGATAGGGAAAATCAAGCTGTTCTTCACTGGCGTCGAGCGCACTGAACAGATCAAATATTTCGTTCAGCACTTCGTCCTGGCGCGCGTCGGGCCGGTCAATTTTATTGACCACCACAATCGGGCGCAGTCCCAGCGCCAGCGCCTTGGAGGTTACGAATTTGGTTTGCGGCATCGGCCCTTCGGCTGCGTCCACCAGCAGAATGACACCATCCACCATGGAAAGAATGCGTTCAACCTCGCCGCCAAAATCCGCATGGCCCGGCGTGTCGATAATATTGATGCGCACGCCTTTCCACATCACGCTGGTGCATTTGGCCAGAATGGTAATGCCGCGTTCACGCTCCAGATCATTGGAATCCATAGCCCGTTCGGCCACCTTTTGATTGGTGCGAAACGAGCCGCTCTGTTGCAGCAGCTTGTCTACCAATGTGGTCTTGCCATGATCGACATGCGCGATGATGGCGATATTACGTATTTGCATGATATTTCCTGGATTGCCCCCGGCCTTGTGCGGGCGGCTGGGCAGCTCTCTAGCCTAAACGGCGCGCAACAGCAAGAAGATAAGGGTTTCTGTATGGTTAAGACCGGATTTAACTGATCTTCAGCTTCGCGCGCGGGTCATAGGCATGTTCTGGCGCCCAGTCCTTGATAAAGGCGCTGAGCGCGGCGTCGGGCTTGTCCGGCAGTTTGACCTGCAAGGTAACGATCTGGTCGCCGCGTGTGGCTGTGCTGCCCTTGGCGCCGGGTTTGACGCAGCCCTTGCCCGCCAGCCTGAGTTTGCCGCCGCTATTGGCGCCCTTGGCGACATTCAGGGTGACCGGGCCGTCAATGGTGGGAACGGCAATTTTGGCCCCCAGCACCGCTTCGTGCAGGCTGATAGGCAGGGTCAGATGAATATCATCGCCCTCACGCACGAACAGGGGGTGGGGCAAAATGGTAATATCAATCAGCACATCGCCTGCCGGTCCGCCGCCCGCACCCGGCTCGCCCTGCGCGCGCAAACGTATCTGCTGGCCTTCCTGTACGCCAGCGGGAATATTCACATCCAGCGTCTTGCCATTGGGCAGGGTGACGCGCTGCTTACCGCCTTTTGCCGCATCGATGAACGCCGCGTTCAGCCGATAGCGCACATCTTCGCCCTTGGCGCGGGTTTGACGGCGGCCGCCACCGCGCAGGCCGCTGAAAAATTCCGACAGGAAATCATCATTGACGCCGGCCTCAAAGCCAAAGGACGCGCCGCCCGCCCGTTGCCCGGCATGGCTGTATTGGCGCTGCTGGGCGCGCTGGCTGCCATCGGCATTGATCTCGCCCCGGTCATATTGGGCGCGTTTTTGCTTGTCCGACAGCACTTCATGGGCCGTGGAAATTTCGCGAAATTTCGCAGCCTTTTGGGCATCGCCCGGATGGGTGTCGGGATGGCACTGCTTGGCCTGCTTGCGAAAGGCAGCCTTGATCTCGGCCGCCGACGCGGTCTTGGGCAGGCCCAGAACTTCATACGGATCACGCATGGCGCACCCTGCCGGACTTACAGGCGCTTCGCAAGTCTAATGGGCGGCGCCAAGGTTCAAAAAACCCGTTAATTTTGTATCTGCCAGCTGCCATCGGGCTGACGGCATGCGGTGCCATAACCGCTTTCCTGCTTGCCCCCCACGGTAATGGTCTGCTGGAACTCCCGGCAGGTCTGATTGCTGGCTGTTTGATAGGCGGGTTGCGGCGTATAGGTGCCGGAATTACCGCTATCGGGATTGCGCCATTCCGAGCTCTGCCCGGAAGGGGAGCGCTCCAGGCTGCTGCTCATGGTCTGCTGCATGGCAAGCTGGTCCGCTTTGTCCAGCGATTTGCCGACTGACTGGCCGATGCCCGCGCCCAGCAGGGTGCCAACCGCGATCGCCGCCATCTGGCCCTTGCCGTCGCCTATCGCCGAACCGGCCAGCGCGCCGCCGACCGCTCCAAGTAACGTGCCGACCTGCTGTTTCTGACCGGCTTCGGTGTCGCAGGCCATCAGAGAAATCGCCATGACGCCACCCATCAGTACATTCAAAATCCGGTTCATTTTCACCCTCGTTGCAATTCGATACATGCGCGCATTGGCTGCCGGCCAATGGCGCGTTTGTACGCTCTATATGTAGTGTGGAACGGTATAATCCAACATAAAAATCCTGATTTCGTTCCACGACCATATTGCCACAGCGCACCGGCGCAGATTTACCTGCAAGCAAGGCGAAAATATGGCGGCAAAATATATATGAGCAGTGTAAAGCTTATCGGATAACGCATTAGCGGGAGGTTAAGCGCGATGGTCGCGAATTCAGGAGCCAATAATGGACAGGGCGACCCCAATGCGGGGCCGATCGATTTAAGCGATCCTTTTGCGCTGTTTGACGCCTGGTTCAGCGAGGCCGCCGCAAGGGAGGCCGCGCCGAACGCCATGTCGCTGGCGACGGCGGGCGATGATGGCTGGCCTGATCTGCGGATGGTGCTGCTGAACGGTATTGATGGGGAAGCCGCCCCGCCAGAACAGCGGGGATTTCTGTTCTTTACCAATATGGGCAGCGCCAAGGCGCAGCAGATACGCGAAAATGCCAGCGTCTCGCTATGCTTTCACTGGAAAAGCCTGAACCGGCAGGTGCGCATCATGGGCGAAGCGTTACCGGTTACGGATGCGGAGGCCGATGAATATTTCGCCACCCGCCCGCGTCAGGCGCAGATCG
>CAYGDL010000175.1:0-3949 GCA_964348545.1 uncultured Alphaproteobacteria bacterium
CATAGGATTCATCCGGGCATTTGCGGTTAGCCACAGCTTTGATGTGGCTAACCGCAAATGCCCGGATGAATCCTATGTGCGCATCGCCATCGGACTTGATTTTCTGGAGGCTGCGCCGGTGCGCGGTGTACGCCGCGGCGTGGCCCATGAGGAAATGCGCGTAATTGTTGATATTGGGCCTTCGGGTCAGCTACAACAATAACACCAGCATCACTTAAAAGCCGACGGAGACCCCATGACTTATTGCGTAGGACTTCGCCTGAAAGACGGGCTCGTGATGTTGTCCGACACGCGCACCAATGCCGGGCTCGACAATATCGCGACCTTTGGCAAAATGCATATGTTCGAAAAACCGGGCGATCGCATGATCGCCCTGATGACATCCGGCAATCTGGCAATTTCTCAGGCGGTGATCAGCCTGCTGAATGATGGCGTGGAGACGGGGCAAGGCGGCAATCCCGAAACCCTCTATAGCGTTCCCAGCATGTTTCGTGCGGCCCAGATCGTCAGCGAGGCGGTACGCCAGACCTACAATGTCCATAAAGAAGCCATGCAATCGCAAGGTGTCAGTTTTGAAGTGGGCATGATGCTGGGCGGCCAGATCAGGGGCCGGGAAATGCGTCTCTATCAGGTTTATTCGGCCGGCAATTTTATAGAAGCGACCGAGGACACGCCATTTTTGCAACTGGGCGAACATAAATATGGCAAGCCCATTCTGGACCGCGCCGTGACCTATGACATTGATCTCTACGACGCAATCAAGCTGGCGCTTGTGTCAATGGACTCAACCCTGCGCAGTAATCTGTCGGTTGGCATGCCGCTTGATCTGTTGATGTACCGGCGTGACGCGTTGAAACTGGAAATTCGCCGCCGTATTGCCGATGATGACGCCTATTTTCGTCATGTACGCGAATATTGGTCGGGCGCCCTGCGCGAGGCCTATCAGCGCATACCGCGCCCGGACTGGACACAAAACTAATCCGATTTCCATCAGGGCTGGGCATTTGCGCAAACCTCATGTATAGCATCCCGGCGCAGCGAGGACGCTTTTTCTGCAAGTTTCTGTATGGTTACAATGACTATTCCCGATCTGCTTCTGGACGGCTACCGCCAATTTAAGGATGCGCATCTGGACGCGCAGGCCGCACTATACCGCCGCCTGGCGCAGGGGGGCCAGGCCCCGAGCATCATGATGATTGCCTGCGCCGACAGCCGGGTGGACCCTGCCACCATCTTCAATGCGGGGCCGGGCGAGCTGTTTGTGGTGCGCAATGTGGCCAATCTGGTGCCACCCTATGAAGCAAATGGCGGCTATCACGGCACATCGGCGGCAATCGAGTTCGCCGTCGAAAATATTGGCGTGAAGGATATTGTGATCATGGGCCATGGCCAGTGCGGGGGCATCGCCGCCAGTCTGTCATCAACGCCCGTGGGCCAGTTTATTGCCCCCTGGGTAGACATGATTTCCGAGACACGCGATGCTGTGCTGGCAAACAATCCCAAAGCTGACGCCGCCACCTTGCAAAAGGCGCTGGAATTTGGCGCGATTGGGCATTCGCTGCAAAATCTGTACAGCTTTCCCTTTGTGCGCACGGCGGTGGATGCAGGGCGTATCCGCCTGCATGGGGCCTGGTTTTCCATCGCCAGCGGCGAACTGCGCTGGCTGTCACCCGGCAATCAGTTTGAAAAGATATTATAGGGCGCATTGCGCAACGCTTGCGGCTTGTTTAGGTTAGCGGCACAATCAATGGAGATTTCCAATGTCCTTTCTTGCCCATTCGCTGTCGCGCATCAAGCCATCGGCAACCATGGCGGTCAGTCAGCTTGCGCGGGAATTAACCGCACAGGGACGTGACATTATCGGCCTGGGCGCAGGCGAGCCGGATTTTGACACGCCCGACAATATCAAGGCGGCGGCGATTGCCGCCATTCAGCGCGGCGAAACCAAATACACCACCGTGGACGGCATTCCAGAGCTGAAACAGGCGATCTGCGCCAAGTTCAAACGCGAAAACGGCCTGGACTACAAGCCATCGCAAATTTCGGTGGCGCCGGGCGGCAAGCCGGTCATTTTCAATGCGCTGTTTGCAACACTCAATCCCGGTGACGAGGTGATTATTCCCGCACCCTATTGGGTGTCCTATCCCGACATTGTGCTGATGGCGGGCGCAACGCCGGTGTTCATCGAAACCAGTATCGCCACCGGCTTTCGCGTCATGCCTGAGGCGCTGGAAAAAGCCATCACGCCAAAAACCAAATGGCTGATTTTTAATTCTCCCAGCAATCCTTCGGGTGCTGCCTACAGTCATGCGCAGATCAAGGGGCTGACCGATGTGCTGGCGCGCCATCCCAATGTGTGGACGCTGGCCGATGATATGTATGAGCATCTGCTGTATGACGGCATGGAATTCGCCAGCATCGCCCAGGTCGAGCCGAAATTATATGACCGCACCCTGACCATGAACGGTGTTTCCAAGGCCTATTCCATGACCGGCTGGCGCATCGGTTATGCGGGTGGTCCGGAAGTGCTGATCAAGGCGATGGCCAATGTGATGTCGCAATCCACGTCCAATCCGTCTTCGATCAGCCAGTGGGCCGCCGTCGAGGCGCTGAATGGCGCGCAGGATTTTATTCCCGCGCGCGCGAAAATTTTTCAGCAGCGCCGCGACCTGGTGGTCTCGATGCTGAATCAGGCAACCGGCATCAAATGCCCAATGCCCGAAGGCGCGTTTTATGTCTATCCAAGCTGTGCGGGCTGCATCGGCAAGAAAACCGCAGATGGAAAACTGATCGCAACCGATGAGGATTTCGTCCGGGAACTGCTGGCAGCCGAAGGCGTGGCCGTGGTGCAGGGATCGGCCTTTGGCCTGGCCCCGCATTTTCGCATTTCCTATGCGACCTCAACCGAGGCCCTGACCGCAGCCTGCGAACGCATCCAGCGTTTCTGCGCCAGCCTGCGTTAGCGCGCCAACAGCATATTGGATTACCAATTTATGGCTGATTTTTTGGAGCGTCTAACACTGTTTCAAGTGGGCATTCTCCATCTGTTGTTTTCCTAAGCGGCTATTTTGCTTAATGTTTGAATAATATTAAGTAAGATACTGCATGGTCGGCTGGCAGAACCAAGTATAGCTGGGGGCGAGATGGCGTTAATTTCAGTTGTTGTTCCCGCTTACAATGAAGAAGGTGTTTTGCCGGAGTTTCAAAGGCGTCTGGCTGATGTGCTGAACGCCCTGGGACATGATTCCGAGATCGTGTACGCCAATGACGGCAGCACCGATAGAACGATACAGGTTCTAAAAGAACTTGCCAGTCAAGATCCTCGCGTAGTGATTGTCGACCTAAGCCGCAACTTTGGCAAAGAGGTGGCGTTAACCGCTGCAATCGACCATGCGCGCGGCGACGCGGTCGTGGTCATTGATGCGGACTTGCAAGATCCGCCCGAATTAATTCCGCTCATGGTCGAGCTATGGCAAAGTGGCAATGATGTCGTTTTTGCCCAGCGCGTATCACGCGCCGGAGAAAGTTTTATCAAAAAATTTACCGCGCGAATGTTTTATCGCATCGCCAACAGAATTGGCGAGCGCCCTATCCCGGCTGATACAGGCGATTTTCGTTTGATGAGCCGCCGGGCAGTTGATGGGCTGAAGCAATTGCGCGAGAAACATCGATTCATGAAGGGGCTATTCAACTGGATCGGGTACAACCAGATCGCTCTCCCCTATGAACGCGCGGAACGTTTTGCCGGAGAAACAAAATTCAATTACTGGAAACTTTGGAATTTCTCGATCGAAGGGTTCACGTCGTTTACGATTGCACCCCTCAAACTGGCAACCTATCTGGGATTGTTCAGCGCCTTTATGGCCATACTGTATGGCCTGTATATGATCGCCAGGACAATTTTCTATGGCAATCCCCTTCCTGGCTACCCCTCATTGATCGTAGTTGT
>CAYGDL010000176.1:0-3939 GCA_964348545.1 uncultured Alphaproteobacteria bacterium
ATTACGAATGCGATGCTCTACCAGCTGAGCTAAGGCGGCCCGGATTATTGGTGCCGGTGTATCAAAGTGGCGCGGGTTGCGCAAGCAATCCCGGCTCGGGTGGTTTGGGCGCGGCGGCGGTCCGGTGCGCCGGTTCCGGGACAATCCATTGTAGAGTGTCAAATTCGCCGCAGGCCTGACACAGCATGGTCCAGCCTTGCGACTGTTTTGCGCAGGATTGACACTGCCAGACCGGATCCGGGGCCGCCAGCGGCGCATAGGCAAGCCAGTGTTGCGCCTCTTGTGTGCCCAGGCCCTGCGCCCTGGCCAGTTGCGCCATCAACAGACACACCCGCCGGCTTGCGCCGTCATTAGGCTCAGCACCTGCCAGCGGCGTTAATAACTCCCGTGCGTGCGCCGTTTCGCCAACGGCTATCGCAGTTTCGGCCCCCAACAGGCGACTTTCGAGATGTCCGGGGTTGGCGGCAATCAGGCGGCGCATCCGGATCAGGCGCTGGGCGGGTTTTTCGCCGGGGGCCAGCGAAGCAAAGGCGTCTGAAAGATCCGGATGCGGGGTCAACGCCCAGCTTTTTTCCAGCACACGGCCTGCTTTGTCCGGCTTGCCAGCGGCTGCCAGCAGGCGCGCCGTCAGCACAGCAGCGGGGACCAGATCGGGCGCGCCCTTCAAGGCGTCTTGCGCAAATGCCAGCGCCTGGGTTTCGGCCCCCTGTTCCAGCGCCTGACAGGCTTCGGCATAGGCCAGAATGGCTTGTCGCCTGTTACGTTCCTGTTTGGTGATCAGTCTGGTCCGGGCGGCGCGCCCCAATGTTTCACGCGCTTGTGGCCAGGCGCCTGCCGCGCATTCAATTTCGAACTTGTTACGCACCACCCATGGGCTTTTGGGGTGCAGTTGCAGCGCCCTGTCTACCAGCCGCGTGGCATAACCCATATCCCCCACGCGCATGGCCTGCGCCAGAAGACCGCGCAGCCCCAGAAATTCTGTTTCCGGCGAGATCAGCATGGCCTGAAAATATCCCCGCGCTGCGGCGTCATCCTTGCGCAGTTCCGCCGCCTGCGCCTGCATCAGCAAGGTGAGTGGGGCACCTGATAATAAGCGGTCGGCGCGCGCGGCATGGCGTTTGGCTGTCGCTGCATCCCCCGCCGCAATCGCCGTCATGCCATGGGTCAGCGCCTGCATTCCATTTTGATATTTGACAAGCTGCCCGCGCGCGCCACGCCAGCGGCTATAAACCCGGAAGGGTAGCATCAGCAGTGCGACAAACCCTGCGCCGAGGGCAATCAATACGGCCATGCTGGTTTCAATCCGGTAGCCCTGCCAGTCCAGTTCCAGACGACCGGGATGATCCGCAAGCCAGGCTACGGTGGCGGCCAGCGCCGCCATCAACATAAAAAGCCGTAACAGTTTGCCCATTGCCGATCTATTCTCCCAAACCGTCGGGAAGCGATGTGGAAGGGGCAGGGGCATGCGCCGGGATGGCGTTCAATTGCTCTGCCAGTGCGGCGCTGAGTTGCGCCAGGGCCCGCTCAGCCTGTAACCGGGCGCGGGCCTGCTTCAGCCATGGGGCGGCGGCGTCTGCGGCCGCGTCTCTCAGCGCGTTCAATTCAGCCACAGCCGCATCAAGATCATCGGCCTCCAGCCGTGTCTGCGCACGGGCGACCAGCGAAGGAACATCATCGCCCGGACGTTCCCCTAACGGGCGTATCATGATCAGGGACAAGACAAAAGCATATGTCCGCCCCGCCCAGTCCTGGGGAACGCCGGAAACAGAATCCGCCCGCACAATCGCAGCAGCGGTTGCGTCAAACTGCGCCGTAAGCGTGGCGCGGGTTGCAAGACCGCTGGATGCAAAGGCGCGCAGTTCGCCAATCGGGCTTTGCGCCACGCCGGGGGCCGACAATCTGGCAATGCTTTCAACTTGTGTCTCAAACGGCCCGGACCCGTTAAGGGCGCGCTCCAATTCGCGCAACCCCAGCGCATAGGAAATCCGTTTCGCCTCTCCCCCCAGGGGTTGCGCTGCCTGAATGGCTTCCAGCGCCGCAAGCCGCGCATTGAAGGCGGTCATGGCAATGTGGATAGCGTCCAGACTGTTGGAGGTAGCCCGCACCGCATTGTGCAATTGTATAACTGCGTCCCTATCCGCACTGTCGGTGGGGGCCGCCGCAAGATTTTTCAATTGCGTCAATTCTGTTTCCAGTTCCGCCAGCCGTGTGGTGGTCTGCGCCAGCGCATTGGCGACAGGTTGTGTGATGATAGGTTCTTCCGGCGTTGTGATAACCGGCTGCACGGCAATGGCGGGCAGGGACAAAGCCGCTGATTGCTGTTGCATAACCGGTGTGGATTTTGAAATTTTTTGCAGCGACCACCAACCCCACGCGCCCGTCAGTACAATGATGATCCCAAGCAGGCCAGATGCGATCACGCGCATTGACGCGCGTTTGGCAGTTGGCGGTGTTTTTTCTGATTGTTGCAATATTTCTTTCATTTTTCCGGTCAATTCACGGGGTCAGCAGGGCAAGCATTGCAGACTGCGACGGCGCCTCTGCAACTTTTACCGCCCGCCATGGAAGTTTATCCGCCACCTCGGCTACCGCTTCACTCAGGCACAGCGCCCGTACGCGGCGACAGGCTTCGGTCAGGCGGTTTTCGATAATCAGATCGGTAAAAATCTGCGCCGTGCGGGGGGAATAAAACAGAATGCCCTCCATTTCTCCCTTGCTTAAATGCGCAATGGTGGAATCGCTCAGGCGCGTTGCAGGTTCAGATTCATACAGGCGGACGCGAAACACGTTGAAGTTTTCCTTTTGCAGGATATCCTTCAGTTCGCGCGCCACGACGGTTCCCGAAACATGCATTAAAATGCCCTCTTCAGGTTTCAGGGATGCGGCCACCAGTTGCGCCAGAGAGGCGACATCACCACCGGCTGCAAACACTTTGCGAAAGCCCATGTCGCGCGCAACGGCGGCGCTGGCTTCGCCCACTGTATAGACCGGCACACGCCGGTTCAGTGAAATATCCGAAAAGGCGCGCACCCCGTTGGCACTGCTGAATAAAAGCGCCTGCACACCGTCTGTGTCCAGCAATACGTCATCAAATGGCGTAATGCACAACATTGAATCAATCAGAGCGTCATGTCCAAGTGCGCGCACCGCCTGCGCCAATGGCGCTGCGTCTTCTTCGGGCCGGGTGATCAGATACCGCATGATAGGCTCCTGTTCCTGATAATCTTTGGTTCTGGTGGCATTCAGGATGCTGTGGAAAAAAAGTCTTTACCGCCTCGGATACGCAACTCGGTTCCTGCATCAAAGCCCATACGGGCGGCATCGGCAAGCATCCCCTCGCGTGTGGCCTCAAATAATTGCGATCCATCCGGCTTGACGATTTGTCCGCGAATTCGCATGCGACCGGCGGGAAGCAGTTCCGCCAGCGCCGCCAGTGGCGTCCGGCATGAACCATCCAGTGCAGCAAGAAACGCCCGCTCCGCATTCACGCAATATTCTGTAGCCGGATGATTTAGCGGCCGCAGCAATTGCGCGATGTGGGCATCATCCATACGCGCTTCAATGCCGATCGCGCCCTGCGCAACGGCGGGCAGCATTTGCTCAACGGAAAGTGGCGACGCCATGACCCCCTCCAGGCCCAGCCGCCGCAATCCCGCCAGCGCCAGCAAGGTTGCATCCACCTCACCTGCATCCAGTTTGGTCAGCCGCGTCTGCACATTACCACGAAACGGCACCACCCGCAGATCGGGGCGCGCCCGCAACAGCAGCGCCTGACGGCGCAACGAGGAAGTTCCCACAGTGGCGCCCGGCGGCAATTCATCAAGCGATGCCGCGCGGGAGCAAATAAGAACATCGCGGGGGTCTTCGCGTTGCAACAGACAGATAATCGCCAATCCATCGGGCAGCACGGTGGGCATGTCCTTCATGGAATGCACGGCA
>CAYGDL010000177.1:0-3835 GCA_964348545.1 uncultured Alphaproteobacteria bacterium
AGCATGAGCAATATCTGCTGCTGCTGATGAACCTGACCATGATTGAAGTGCGCGCCGAGGCGGTTTTCCGTTTCAATGAAACTGTCGTAAAATATCCCGATGCGTTCAGGAATAATCGCAAGGGCGCCGATCTCGCGGCGGATCTGATCAACCGCATCCGCATGGATGAAAATATTCATGTGGCCAGCCTGCGCGTGATGCTGTCGGAATTCCGTGAACTGACGATCAAGACAGTGGATGGAGGAACCATGCGCGGCAAGGATCTGTTCGATCCGCTGTGGACGCCGATGATTGCATACCATACCGGAGAGGCGTTTGAGTTCAGCCGCAATCAGACCCGCGACTCCCTGCAGCGCCAGATTATGGCGCTTGATGGTGGCGAGAAACTGTTTGCGAAGTTCGAATCCCTGGAACATCGCGCACTGGCTGCCGAATAAATTTTTTCACGCCAATCATTAACGCTGCGGTTTGACTGAAATCAAACCGCAGCGTTGTTTTTTAACTACGCTGCCCTGAAGGATATTCATATGACATCGAAAGAAGGAGTTAATCCAGTGAAAGGGTTAATGGGTAAAACGGCGTTTATTACGGGTGGCGCCAGCGGTATTGGTTATGGCATGGCGCAGGCCTTTGCCAGGGCGGGCATGAATATCATGATCGCGGACATTGAACAGGCGGCGCTGGACAAGGCAATGGCCGATCTGAATAAGAGTTACAATGTTCAGGTTTCCGGTGTGCGCTGTGACGTGTCTTTGCGTGATTCCGTGTTCGAAGCGGCGCAGGCTGCGTTTGAACAATTCGGAAAGGTGCACCTGGTATGCAGCAATGCAGGCATCGGTGCAGGCGGGCGCATGGATCAGGCCACCGTCGCCGACTGGGACTGGGTGATAGGCGTCAATCAGATGGCCATCGTCTATGCCGTGCAGGCGTTCCTGCTGCATATGAGGGAGCACGATGAAGGCGGCCATTTCGTCACCACCGCATCCATGGCCGGAATGATCGCCGCCCCCATGGTGGGTGGCCCATACACGGCGACAAAATTCGCAGCCGTCGGCATGAGCGATGTGCTGCGCCAGGAACTGGCAGGCACGAATATCAGCGCCTCTGTGCTGTGTCCCGGGTTCGTGAACACCAATATCGGAAATGCGCAGCGCAACCGTCCGGACCGTTTTGGCGGCGCGCCCGATCCGTCGAAAATGACCGCGCAGGAAAAAGCAGGCCAGGAAATGGTCAACAATTTTCTGAAAGGCGGGCTGGACCCGCGCATTGTCGGTGAGCTGGTGCTGGAAGCGGTAAAGGGCGACTGGCCGTATATTTTCACCGACCCGAACATGCGCGGCGCGGTTGAAAAGCGCTATGCCGAAATTCTGAAGGGCTTCGATCAGGCGGCAAACAGCGAGGCGCTGAAGGGCGTTAAGGGGTGAACAAGCGCCCGAAGGACAGTCCAATAAAAAGGCCGGGCGCGTTCCCGGCCTTTTTGCGTTGTCCTTTTCCGCGCTTTATGGTCCACTTTCCCGATACTCATAAAACCGGGGAGATGTGCGATGGATGTAGGCTTGGCGGTGGTGTTTCAGGGCACCAATAAGGAACTTTCCGATCATCAGGTGTATCAGCAGGATTTGCGCCTGGGGATGCTGGCCGAAGAACTGGGGTTCCAGTCGATCTGGGGCATCGAGCATCATTTCACAGATTACACCATGTGCCCGGACCCGGTGCAGTTTCTGTCCTATTTCGCCGCCAAGAGTGACAAGCTGCTGCTTGGCACCATGGTCATTGTGCTGCCCTGGCACGATCCGATGCGCGTCGCCGAAGAAATTTCGATGCTGGACAATATGTCGAACGGTCGCATGATTCTGGGCATTGGCCGCGGGTTGGGCCGGGTGGAGTTTGACGGCTTTGGTAAAGACATGAATATCAGCCGCGAATATTTCACCGAATCCGCGCAGATGATCATCGAAGGCCTGGAAAGCGGAACCTGCGAGTTTAATGGCAAGCACATCAAGCAGGCGCGGCGCGACATCCGTCCGCGACCGTTCAAAACTTTCAAGGGCCGCACCTACGCCGCCGCCGTGTCGCCCGAAAGCTCGCAACTTATGGCGCAACTGGGCGTGGGCATTCTGATTATCCCGCAAAAACCCTGGGCGCATGTGGTGAAGGAACTTGGCGACTATCGCAAGATTTTCCGTGAGGTGAATGGCGCGGATGCGCCCGCGCCAATTCTGGGCGGGTTCACCTATTGCGACAAAAATGCGGACCGGGCCGAGGAAATGGCGACCAAATATATTGGTGGCTATTACCGCACCGCGATCGAACATTATGAAATGGCCAGCGACCATCTGAACAACACCAAAGGCTATGAAAGCTATGCCCGCATGAACGAGCATATCACCGGCCATGTGGACGCCGCCGTCGAATTCTACAAAAGCATCCAAGTCTACGGCACGCCGGAACAATGCTATACAAAGATCAAGAACTTCACCGAGCTTACTGGCGCTGGCGCCTATAATGGTTTCTTCAACTATGCCGGCATGCCCATCGCCGACGCCGAAGCCAGCATGCGCCTGTTCGCCAAAGAGGTGATGCCGGAAGTGAAGAAACTGCCGGGAAGGCCGCTGATGGAGTTGCTGAAAGAGGCGGCGGAGTAGTTAGGGGACGGATGGTTACACCCAGTTTTCAACGCGCAGGCCCTGTATGCGGTCAAATTCGCGGCGATTGTTGGTGACGGTGATCAGCCCTTCGCTGCGGGCATGCGCGCCAATCAGCATGTCATGCGGCCCCACAGGCGTCCCGGCGCGTTCAAGTTCCGAGCGCACCTGTCCATAATGGACAGCCGCTTTTGCTGAAAATGGCAGAACATCCAGGCGTGCGGAAAAATGTTCGATGGCTTGCAGGTTTTGCAATCGCCGCGCGGATTTCTCTGCGCCGTAATGCAGTTCCCCAAGCGTGATAGCAGACATGCATAATTGTTCCGCCAGCGCGTTAAAACGCTGCAGAAGCTCCGGCGGATAGTTTTTGATCACATAAATGCAGATATTGGTGTCGAGCATATATTGCAGCATCACAGGGTCTCGCGCACCTCTACTGGTGGTTCAATCCGCTCGCTCATAAAATCATCCGATGCGCGAGGGCCGTTCTGAAATAGATCATCCCAGCGCCGCCCAACCGGGCTGATCACCCGGCTATGGCCGATCTTGATGATTTCCACCTGATGCACATCTTCCGGAAAAGCGACCTGTTTGGGCAGGCGCACCGCCTGCGAGCGGTTATTCATGAAGATCGTGGCGTGTGTTATTTGGCACTCCAGATCACTGCTGAGTTCCGAGATATTCAACTGAATAAAACCTTTGTATAGGCCTATAAAAATATCCGCATCATGCTCGGTATGAGGGAATTTTTTCGTGCATGCGTTCACGTCTTCGACTGTTGATCCATCGGGAAAACACTGATCAAAGATTTCTCGTCGGCGCCCCGTAGCCCTTGTAAGGACCTCGTCTACAGAACGCCCGGTCCGGAAAATTTTGCTTTCTGGGTTAAACCAGTATTTCTTACTGAATGTTCTGTAGTCGCTTAAATTTTTGAACTCAGGGCGAATTTCCAGCCATTCTAAGTGATTTGTAATACGAGTGCGTGTCATTTTCGATTCTCCTTACGGTTAGCGTAACTGGCGGCGCGCACATCGTTGTGCATGAGTTTATCATATGCCAATAGGATATATATAACTCATGAGTGGGCGGAGTTCAACTATTTTTTGTCTTTCATAAACCATGGCTTTTCCCCGCAAAATATGGTCAAATTTCGCATCAATCATAGAAAACAGGGAGATTTGCGATGGATG
>CAYGDL010000178.1:0-3828 GCA_964348545.1 uncultured Alphaproteobacteria bacterium
GCGCCAGCACCCGATCATGCAATGGCCGAAATGTCATAGAGCAACTCCCTCAAGCAGATGGCGCCATGTTTCATGCGCGCCATTTCAGTTTTCGTAAAATTAGATGGACAGATTTTAGCACTCATCACTAGCGAGTGCCAGCTTCCGCAGGTGATGTAGGCTATTGCTTCGCGGCTTTCAAGGAAAAAGTGCGGATGAACAGGCTGGAAACACCCTGCAATGATCGGGGCATGGCTTATAAGATATTGAAATAATTGAATTTTTAATCACAAATCCGGTATGCCGGTCAAGGCGCGGGCGAATTGGCTGGCGTCAAAGGGGCGTAAATCCTCCATGCCCTCGCCAATACCGATGGCATGCACCGGCAGGCCAAATTTGCGCACCAGCGCCACCAATATGCCGCCCCGGGCCGTGCCGTCCAGTTTGGTCATGACCAGGCCGGTTACCTTTGCGACCTCGCGAAAGGTTTCGACCTGTGAAATCGCATTTTGGCCAGTGGTCGCATCCAGCACCAGCAGCACGGCATGGGGCGCGGTTTCGTCCTGTTTGGCCAGTACCCGGTTGATTTTGCGCAGTTCCTCCATCAGGCCGGTTTTGTTTTGCAGGCGTCCAGCCGTATCAATCAGCAGCACATCGGCCTGTGCCGCGCGCGCCTGACCAAGGGCCTCGAACACCAGGCCGGAGGCGTCTGTTCCCTGTTGGCCTGCAATCACTTGCGCACCGGCGCGCTGCCCCCAGATTTGCAACTGCTCAATGGCCGCCGCACGAAACGTATCGCCCGCCGCAAGCATGACCGAATGGCCTTGCGCGCCCAGCAGATGCGCCAATTTGCCGATGGTTGTGGTCTTGCCGGTTCCATTCACCCCGGCAACCAGAATGACAAAGGGCTTTTTCATCGCATCAATCGTCAGTGGAATGGCTGCGGGGCGTAAAATCGTCTCGATATGCGTGGCTAGAAAGGCGCGCACTTCGGATGCGGAAATATCCCTGTTCAGGCGTTCCCTGCCCAGCGCGCTGGTAACATCCGCTGCAATATCGACGCCCAGATCCGATTGAATGAGTAAATCTTCCAACTCACTTAAAGTCGCTGAATCGAGACGGGCCCTGGTAAAAATACCCGTGACGCCATCCGACAAGGCGCTGGCAGAGCGGCTCAGGCCCTGGCGCAGTCGCGTGAACCAGCCATTACCGGCGGCGGGTTCCGACGCGGGCTGCGCATCATCCTGCGGGATTTCGGCTGGCGGCGCTGCACTGTTGGATTCTGGCGCGGCGTCGGCCTGCTTTTTACCCCAGGGAAGCCGCATCACGCCGCAACCTTCTCGCCGCAAAGATGTTCGCCCTGAACACCGCTCAGTTCGACCATCTGCAAACTGCCCGGTTCGGCGGAACAATGCAGTTCCACCTCGGTGTAACATTCCGTCCGTCCACGGATGGCTGTTTCCATGAGAACAAGCCTGCGTGAACCAGTCAGCCCCTGCAAATGCGTCTGTAGCGCCTGTGCGCCCGCCGCCCGCAATTTCGCCGCGCGTTGGCGGCGCACCACGCCGGGCGTCTGTGGCATTTGCGCCGCCGGTGTGCCCGCGCGCGCCGAATAGGGAAACACATGCAGGTAAGTCAGTCCGCAATCCGTGATCAGACGCAGGCTATTCTCAAACATTTCATCCGTTTCAGTGGGAAAGCCTGCAATCATGTCCGCGCCCAACACAATTCCAGGTCGCAGTTCGCGCAACTCCGCGCACAGTGCAACAGCGTCGGCGCGCAGATGACGCCGTTTCATGCGCTTCAAAATCATGTCATCGCCCGCCTGCAGGGACAGATGCAGATGCGGCATCAGGCGCGGTTCATGGGCAATCGCTTCCAGCAGCATTTCGTCCAGCTCGATCACATCCAGGGATGAAAGCCGCAGACGCGCCAGTTCTGGCACATGTTTGAGAATTTGCCGCACCAGTCGGCCAAGACTGGCCGCCCCCGGCAGGTCCCCGCCATAGGAGGTGATATCAACGCCCGTCAGCACAATCTCGTGATAGCCATTTTCCACCAGGCGCCGTATCTGGGCAACCACTTCGCCCGCCGGAACGCTGCGCGATGGCCCCCGCCCGAATGGGATGATGCAGAAGGTGCAGCGGTGATCACAACCATTCTGAATTTGCACAAAGGCGCGCGCGCGGCCCTCAAGCCCCTCTATCAGATGCCCGGCGGTTTCACGCACCGACATGATGTCATTGACGCGCACCCGTTCGCTGTCGCCCGCGCCAAAATCATTGCGCATGGGCTGTGCCGCGTAACTGGCGGCCTCCAGCTTTTCCATATTGCCCAGCACCAGATCAACTTCCGGCATATCGGCAAAACGCTGCGGTTCGATCTGCGCGGCGCAGCCCGTCACGATAATGCGCGCATCACCATGATCGCGGCGCGCCTTGCGTACGGCCTGGCGCGCCTGGCGGGTGGCCTCGGCGGTGACAGCGCAGCTATTGATGATGATGGCGTTCTTGAGCCCCGCATCGCGGGCGCGGTTGCGCATCAGCTCGGCCTCATACTGATTGAGACGGCATCCGAAATTGATGACCTGTGTTTCAGTCATGGCGCGGCCAGCAATTCATTCGCCAGCACACCGCGATAGCTGAGCGCCGCCGGGCCGGTCATGTAAATGTGATCATCGGCCTCGCGCCAGTCAATGTCCAGAAAACCGCCATCCAGTTCCACCCGCACTTTGCGGTCCGCCAGATTTTTGCCCTTGCGCGCCGCAATGGCCACAACCGCACAGGCCGCCGTGCCACAGGCCTGGGTCAGGCCGACGCCGCGCTCCCACACCCGCAGGCGAATATCGTTCCGTGTACGGATTTGTGCAAAGCCCACATTGGTGCGCTCTGGAAACAGCATGTGATTTTCCACCAATGGCCCGATACGTTCGGGGTCATGCGCGCCGACATCCGGCACGAAGAAAATACAGTGCGGATTGCCAACATTCACGACGCCGGGAAACGCCAGCACCGGACTGTCGATCGGGCCGATCTTGATATCAATGCCGCGCGTGTCCATGCGCTCTTCCAGCGGTATGTCCTGCCACTCGAACCTTGGCGCGCCCATATCGACGGTGATCAGGCCCCCGTCCGCCGCCCGGCAGTGCAACAACCCCGCATTGGTTTCAATGGTCATTTGCTGTTTGCCGGTTTCTTCCATGATCAGCCGCGCAACACAGCGGTTGGCGTTGCCACAGGCGTCCACCTCGCCGCCATCGGCGTTATAGATGCCCATGAAAATCTGGGCGCGGGCGTTGCGCGGCGCCGCCATGGTGATCAGCATATCGCCGCCCACACCGCGATGGCGTTCTGTGATCCGCCGCACAAGAGCCGGATTCAGGGCGAGCTTCTGCTGGCGCAGGTCAATAATGACAAAATCATTGCCCAGCCCATGCATCTTGATGAAGGAAATGTCGCTCATGGCCGCTATATAGGGCTTTTATGGCCCCGAAATCCAGTGCCCAGACCATTAGAGCACTTTGAAAACGGATTGAAGCAACATCGTCATTGCGAGCCGAAGGCGTGGCAATTCAATCAGATAACAAATTGCGTTAGCGTCTGCGCCAATCGCAAAACCGTCCTGATCACTCAATCACAATCCTTGGCGCCACGCGCCCCGGCGCGTTTGTGGCGGCGTCGAGCTTGTGCGCCACCAGTTCGGCAATGTCGCGATAGATCAGGGCTTGCGGGCTGGCGGGGGCGCTGATGACAATGGGCGTGCCCGCATCCGAGGTTTCGCGGATGGACTGATGTAGCGGCACTTCGCCCAGAAAATCGCAGCCATATTTTTCGGCCGTGGCGCGCGCGC
>CAYGDL010000179.1:0-3810 GCA_964348545.1 uncultured Alphaproteobacteria bacterium
CATCATGGCGCCATGATGTTTGCCTTTTGCGGCTTTCATTTCATCCTGGGTCAGTTTGCCATCGCCATTGGCGTCGGCATTTTTGAAATAAGGCGGATCGAACGCCTTGATTTCATCAAGCGCGACCTTGCCATCCTTGTTGGCGTCGAAGCGCCCGGCAAAGCCGGAAAAATGCTTGTCCTGTTTGGCGCGCATCATGGCGGCATGATGTTCGGTCAGTTCGGCGGCGGAAATAAAACCGTCTTTATCCGTGTCCGCACTGCCCAGGCGTTGCATGCGTGAGGCCGCCATTTCTTCCTTCGTCAGCGCGCCGTCATTATTGGTGTCGGTATTCCTGAAATATTCCGCGCCCATGCCGCGCGCCTGCGCGTTTGCAGGTATAAGCGCGCTTGCCAGAACCAGCATCGCCGTGGCCATCATTTTCGATCTTGCAGGGTTTACCATTGACTGCTCCTTGGGTTGGTTTCGCTCCGGGTTTATGGACGCTTGCTCATGAACATGGTGCGCCACTGTGGCCAAATTGAGATGGCCACAATTTGCCGCTTTTCAAGCGCTATTCATTTCGCCCATACTCTGCCTATTCTTATACAGTAATCCGGGAGGGGATATGATGAACGATAACACGCCATTGCCAAAGGCCTATTCGGGTTTGGCAAAAACCCTGCACTGGATTATGGGGACGCTGGTGTTGCTGATGCTGGCGGGGGCCAGCCAGATGCCGGAAGGCATTGGGCCTGAAAAAGTGGCGGCCACCATGGGCCATACGGGATTTGGCCTTATCCTGGCAGGCGTAGCCTTGGCGGCATTCATCAACCGCCTGCGCCAGCCGCCGCCCGCCTTGCCGGAGAATATTGCCGCCTGGCAGCGCACACTTTCCAGCTGGACGCATCGTGCGCTGTATTTTCTGATCGGCATACAGATTATCGCCGGTATCGGGCTTGCAGCCACTGCGCCCTATGTGGTGCGGTCCTTTGGCCTGATCCCGCTTTCGGACATTGCCGCTGACGACAAGGCCTGGTTCGGTATATTCCATGAAATGCATGAAATTGGCGCCTATGGGCTGTTTCTTCTGGCTGGAATGCATATTGGCGCGGCGCTATATCATCACTTCATTGCGAAAGATGTGGTGCTGCGGCGCATGTGGCCGCGCGCTAAACTATAGGATAGGCTGGTGTCCGTTCACCTCTATGCGATGACCTGTGGCTGGCTGACCCTGCCTGCAAAATTCATTCTGGATGGCATGGCGGGCGAACTGCGCCTGCCCATCCCCGGCTATCTGATTGTGCATCCAAAGGGCAAGGTGATTTTTGACAGCGGCCTGCATATCGGTTTGCAGACTGATCCGGCGGCGCGTATCGGCAAGGCCGCGAGCTATACAAAAGTTGAATATAGACCGGGCGAGGAATTGCGCAGCCGACTTGCGATTCTTGACGTGCGCCCGGAGGACATTACGCATCTCGTCAATTCGCATCTGCATTATGATCATTCCGGTGGTAATGATCAGGTGCCGAACGCGCCATTGCTTATTCAAAAGCCGGAATGGGAAGCGGCGATGGACCCGGACCTTGCCTATAAAAACGGTTTCGACAGGCGTGATTTCGATCTTGGCCAGGATGTGAAGCTGATCAGCGGCGAACATGATCTGTTCGGTGATGGCAGCGTCACACTGTTTGCGACCTATGGCCACACACCGGGGCATCAGTCGATGAAGATTAAACTGCCACGCGGCGATGTGGTGCTGACCGGCGATGCCTGTTACATGCGCAAGACGCTCGATGATCTGCATCTGCCGCGCGCAAGTTTTCTGCATGACCGCGAAGGCATGATCGCCAGCCTGCAAAAATTTCGCGATCTGCAAAAGCGCGGCGCGCGGATATTCTATGGCCATGACCCGGACCATTGGACGAATGTGCCGCAAGCGCCACTGGAAGTTGTGTGAAATATCTGCGCAGTGTGACAGTCGATCATGCCTGAGCTTCCCGAAGTCGAAACCATTCGCCGGGGTCTGGCGCCGCGCCTGACCGGGCGGCGCATTTTGCGGGTTGATCTCAACCGCCCGGATTTGCGCTTTCCATTCGGCGATGGTTTTGTGGCGGGCCTGACCGGACAACGCATCATGGGGGTGGACCGGCGCGCAAAATATTTGCTGATCGCGCTGGAGGGGGGCGGTGTGCTGCTATCGCATCTGGGCATGACCGGGCGCTATAGTTTTGATCCTGAAACAGGGCGCCATGATCATGTGGTGCTGCATCTCGATGACGGGGTGCGGCTGGTCTATAGCGATCCCAGGCGTTTTGGGTTTATGGAACTGATCGCACCCGGCATGCTTGCGCAGAACCGCTTCCTTCAGGGGCTGGGCATTGAACCGCTCGGCAATGAATTAAGCGGTGCGCATCTGGCAGGCAAATTTGCGGGCCGGCGCATGCCCCTCAAGGCGGGGCTGCTGGATCAGCGCATCATTGCCGGGCTTGGAAATATTTATGTCTGCGAGGCGCTGTTTCGCGCAAAGCTTTCACCGCGCCGTCTGGCTGGCACGGTAAAGCTGCTGCGGGCGGAAAAACTGTCGGATGCGATACGATCAGTGTTGCAGGACGCCATCGCGGCGGGCGGCTCGACCTTGCGCGATTATGCCGCCGCCGACGGCAAGCTCGGCTATTTCCAGCATGGCTTTGATGTTTACGGGCGTGAGGGCGAGACCTGCAAGCATTGCGCAAAACCTATCCAGCGCATCGTGCAATCCGGGCGCTCCAGTTTCTTTTGCCCAAAATGCCAGAGATAGGTGGCAATTTTCCTTGCTTTCCCCCACTAATGTTATTACATTAGTGGTAACTAAATGGGAGAAACGCCATGATTGAGCTCAAGGTTCGCAAAATCGGCAACTCGCTGGGCGTCGTATTGCCAAAGGAAGTTATCAACCGGCTGCATACCAGAGACGGCGCGCCGCTGTTCCTGATCGAAGGACCGGATGGGACATATTGCATGACCCCGTACGATCCGGCGTTTGAACAAAAAATGACAAAGGCCGAAGATATCATCGAACGCTATCGCAATACGCTGCACACGCTTGCCAAATGATCGCGTCGTGCGCGCGCCGATCTGGATTGAAGAGCGCGATACGCTGGTGCTGCATGACCGGCTGCTGGCGCTGTTTGGCGGGGCGTCAGGGTTGCGTGATGGGGGCTTGCTGAAATCCGCGCTTGCCCGACCGCAGCAGATTTTTGCTTATGCCGGCAGCGTCGGCACGATTGATTTAGCGGCGGCCTATATTGCGGGCATCGTGCGCAATTATCCATTCGTTGATGGCAATAAGCGCACCGGCTTTGTGATAGGCGCCCTGTTTCTGGAACTGAATGGTTTTCGCTTTACCGCCAGCGAGGAACAGGCCGCACAGGCAATACTCAGTCTTGCGGCGGGGACGCTGGATGAAACGGGCTTGATTGCATTCTTGCGGAAAAATGTGGTCCGCAATTCTGAAACCAATTCAATCTGAACGCAGTACGCTGCCTGTCAGCATTGAAAGTTTCATGCTATAAACCGGGAAACAAAAAAGGAGCATCCGCATGGCCTATGAAAATATCATTGTTGAAACCCATGGCCGGGTTGGCCTGATCCGGCTCAACCGCCCGCAGGCGCTGAACGCGCTGTGCAAGGCGCTGATGGATGAGCTGGGCCAGGCCATAGACGGCTTTGAGGCGGACAGGAACATTGGCTGCCTGGTCATTACCGGCTCTGAGCGCGCTTTTGCCGCGGGTGCCGACATCAAGGAAATGCAGCCCAAAACCTATATGGGCGTGTTCATGGAAGATTTCA
>CAYGDL010000180.1:0-3747 GCA_964348545.1 uncultured Alphaproteobacteria bacterium
CTGCACAAAGCCGATCAACGCCAGATTGGATTCCCGGCTGGTGGTGTCAAACCCCACCAGCCGCGCCAGCATATTCTGAGTGCTGATTATCTCGCCGCTCATCGCCCTATCCCAGCACGCCTGTCGCTTTCAGGGCGGCGATGTCATCCGCGCTATAGCCGGCTTCGGCCAGCACTTCGCTGTTATGTTCGCCCACCTGCGGGGCGTGGCGGCGGATGGTGCTTGGGGCGCCTTCGAAGATGATGGGCGGGCGCGGGGTGCGCATCGGGCCGGATTCGGGATGTTCGGTTTCAATGATCATGCCATTGTGGGCGATTTGCGGATCGCTCAGCAAATCCTGGCGGCTGTTGATTTTGGCGGCGGGAACCTTTTCGCGCGACAGGCGTTCGACAATTTCGGCGGTGGTGTGCCTGGCGAATTCCCCGGTGAGGATGGCGTTCAGCTCACGCCCGTTGCGCAGCCGCGTGACGGTTTCCACAAAGCGCGGATCAGTGGCCAGATCGGGGCGGTCGAGCGCCCGGCACAGGCCCTGAAATTGCCCGTCGGTCACCGAAAAGCCGATGAAATAGCCATCCCTGGTGGCTGGAAGATGATAATCGCCGATCTCCGGCATGCGCGGCATGTCACCCATATAGGTCAGGTTGGACATGGCGTCGGGCCACAAAAACGCCAGGCTGGCGTCGAGCATGGCGATCTTGACATGCTGGCCGCCCTTGCCGCGTTCGCGCGCAAATAGCGCCGCCAGCACACCCTGTGTCACCGTCATGGAGGTGATCTTGTCGCACACAATGTTGCGCACCGGAACCGGCTTAGCGCTGCCCGGTTCGGCCTGCACGCCCATATAGCCGCTGACCGCCTGGATCACCGGATCATAGGCCGAGTCCTTGCTCATGGGGCCGCTGTCACCAAAGCCGCTGATCGAGACATAGATGATATCGTCCTTGACCTCGCGGCACGCCGCATAGCCAACCCCCAGCCGGTCGACCACGCCGGGGCGGAAATTCTGCACCACGACATCCGCGCTTTGCACCAGCTTCAGCAACACGTCCTTGCCGCCCGGCGCTTGCAGGTCAATCGCCACGCCGCGCTTGTTGCGGTTGATGACCGCGAAGCTGGCCGCCATGCCGCCGCGCATCATACCATAGCGCCGCGAAATATCACCGGGGCCGGGGGCCTCCACCTTGATCACATCGGCCCCCATATCGCCCAGCATGGCGGTGCCGAACGGGCCGGAAACATTTGCCGTCATATCGACGATGCGGACTCCTTCAAGGCAACCGGACATGGGCATTTCTCCTATTTATCTGTGTACGGATTTTTTAGAATGAAAGGGGGCTACCCAAACGCCCCCTTTGCTTTCAGCGTGGCCAGTTCGTCTGCGCTGACGCCGATTTCGGAGAATATTTCATCATTATGCGCGCCCACCTTTGGGGCCATGCTCCGCACGCTGGACGGGGTTTTGGAAAACTGGATGGCGGGCCGTGGAAAGCGCACCTTGCCCATTACCGGGTCATCGGTCTCGATCAGCAGTTTATTATGCACGATCTGCGGATCGTTCAGCAAATCCGCGCGCAGATTAATTCTGGCGCAGGGTACCTGTTCCTTCGCAAAGCGCGCCACTATGTCTGCGGTGGTCAGTTTGGCGATTTCTGCGCTGGCGATTTTGCTGATTTGCGGCATGTTCGGCATGCGGCCCACCGGTTCGGCATAATCGGGGTTTGCCGCCAGTTCCGGCAGCGACAATGCGCGGCACAGGCCCTGAAACTCATTGTCGCTGATAAAAATAAAGGTGATATAGCCATCCAGGGTTTTGGCGACATTCAGCAGCGCGCTGATTTCCGGCAGATGCGGTGTGCCCACATAGGTGTAATTCGACATGGCGTCGGACCATAAATAAGCCAGCCCCGCATCCAGCATGGCGACCTTGACATGCTGCCCGCCATTACCGCGTTCGCGCGCGAACAGCGCCGCCAGCACGCCTTGCGCCACGGTCATGGCGGCGGCCTTGTCGCACACAATATGGCGCACGGGTATGGGCATGCCGGTGACCGGGTCGGCCTGCACCCCCATAAAACCGCTGACCGCCTGGATGACCGGATCATAGACCCGGTCCGCGCTCAGCGGCCCGCTTTCGCCATAACCGCTGATCGACACATAGATGATATCGTCTTTCACCGCGCGGCAGGCGTCATAACCGATGCCGATCCGGTCGACCACGCCGGGGCGCATATTCTGAATGATCACATCAGCGGTTTTCACCAGACGCAGGAATAGTTCCTTTGCGCCCTCTGCATGCATATCAAGCGTAATACCGCGTTTATTGCGGTTCATCACTGTAAAGCTGGCCGCCATGCCTTCGCGCATCGGGCCAAAACGCCGCCCGATATCGCCGTCCCCTGGCTCTTCCAGCTTGATCACATCGGCCCCCATATCGCCCAGAATACCGGTGGCGAACGGCCCCGAAACATTGGTGCTCAGATCAAGAATACGTACCCCCTGCAAGGCTCCGGCCATCGGCGCTTACTCCTCATTTTTATTGTTGGAGCGTATCCTGCCTTAGATTTTGCGGGTTTGCTAGGGTGAGGCCCTATCCCGCCACCCCCTTTTCGCGCAGACGCGCGATCTCGTCCTTGCCGAAGCCCGCTTCCGTCAGCACGTCGTCGGTGTTGCCGCCCAGCTGTGGCGCGTGGTGGCGGATGCTGCTGGGGGTGCCTTCAAAGATAATCGGCGGGCGGGTATAGCGCATGCGCCCGGCCTGCGGATGGTCGGTTTCGACGATCAGTTCATTATGGGCGATCTGCGTGTCGCTCAGCAGATCGGCGCGGCTGTTTATTTTCGAGCCGGGCACTTCCTCGCGGGAAAAATTTTCGACAATTTCATCGGTGGTGAATTTGGCGATTTCTTCGGTGACGATCGCGCTCAGCGTCTGCAGATTCTCTACCCGGGCCATAATATTGCTAAAGCGCGCATCGGCGGCCAGATCGGGCCGCCCCAGCGCCCGGCACAGGCCCTGAAATTGCGCATCGGTGATGGCGAAGCCGATCACATAGCCGTCTTTGGTGCGCGGCAGATTATAGGTATTGCCGATTTCCGGCCAGGGCGGGGTTTCACCAATATAGGTCAGGTTGGACATGGCGTCCGGCCACAGAAAGGCCAGCCCGGTATCCAGCATGGAAATCTTGACATGCTGGCCGCCCCGGCCGCGTTCGCGCGCAAACAGCGCCCCCGTCACCGCCTGAACCACGGACATGGAGGTCAGCTTGTCACAGATAATATTGCGCACGGGAACCGGCGCATCGCTGCCGGGTTCGGACTGCACCATCATGAAACCGGCAGCGGCCTGGATCACCGGATCATAGACCGGATCGCCCGCGCGCGGCCCGCTATCGCCATAGCCGCTGATTGACACATAGATGATTTCGGGCTTTACGGCCTTGCAGGCTTCGTAACCAACGCCCAGCCGGTCGGCCACGCCGGGGCGGAAATTCTGCAACACGACATCGGCGCTTTGCGCCAGTTTCAGCAGAACATCCCGGCCATCGGGCGCCTGCAGATCAAGGGCAATGCCCCGCTTGTTGCGGTTGATGACGGCAAAACCCGCCGCAATGCCGCCGCGCGCCGGGCCGAAATAGCGCGAAAGATCACCCAGCCCCGGCGGTTCGACCTTGATCACATCGGCCCCCATATCACCCAGCATGGCGGTGCCGAAAGGCCCGGAAACATTAGCGGTTAAATCAATGATGCGTA
>CAYGDL010000181.1:0-3654 GCA_964348545.1 uncultured Alphaproteobacteria bacterium
GTCGGTTAAGATAGAGTAATATAATAAATAAATGCCACAGTCGGTCATCGCACATCAATTGAATGAAACGCGTTAATCCGTTAGGCCGTTATAAATAAAACATATTTTAGGTGTTAGTTATCAACCGTCTTTCCATGATACTGTCATGACCCCCGACACGACGAAAATTGCCGCTGGAGCAACTACCGACCTGCCGCCTGCGCCAGCGCAAGCCGTCATCGCCATTGCGCATACCGGTGATTACCGCAAGGACGCTCTGATCGATCAATTAGGATACCGGTGGAACAGGGATAACCCGGTCGGAACTGCGGTCACGGTGACGTTCAGTTTTGGGGCGTCCGCCCCGTCTTATGGAAACGCCGAGGATGCGAATGGATTTGCGGTATTCAGTGTCGAGCAAATGCAAGCCACGCGCGATATATTTGCCCGTCTTTCCACGGAAATTGGAATTAGTTTCACCGAAGTTGCGGATACCGGCGCGACCTATGGGCAGATACGCCTGGGGAATAATCTGCAGAGCGACTCCTCAGGTTACGCCTATCTGCCATTTTCGTCTGGCGCCGATGGAGACGGCGATATTTATATCAGCACCGCCAATACGGACGCATTGACCGCAGGCAGTGTAAATTACGCGACACTGGTGCACGAGATCGGTCACGCGATCGGCCTGAACCATCCGGGCAACTATAATGCAGGCGAACCGTCGACCCCCAACGCCACCGGAAATTTTCTGGGGCAGGCGGAGGATTCACTGGCTTATTCAGTGATGTCCTACCGTGAGGTGACCCAGGGCCAGCAGCGCGATTGGTTCGGGCTGTATGATATGCTGACATTGCAATATCTTTACGGTGCCCGGCAGAATAATGCGGGGGATAATGTTTATGCATTGACCAACGATGCCGGCGCAGTTCTGACGAATTTGATAGATGGCGGCGGGTCTGACAGAATTAATCTGAACGCGGTTACAATTGCCGCCAGCGTGGACCTGCGTGAGGGCGCGTTCAGTTCAATCGGAACGGTGTCGCCCGGGGTTGCGGCGGTAAATAATTTTTCAATCGGGTTTGGAACGCAGATTGAGAATGTGACCGGAACGGCCCTGACCGACACCCTGACCGGGAATGATTTGAGAAACAGCATTCGCGGACTAGGTGGAAACGATGTGATCACCGGGGCCGGGGGCGTTGACGTTTCGGAATATACGGGCGCGCGCGGCAACTACGCAATTAGTAGCGGGGCAACGGGGCGGACTATTGCGGACAGCGTTGCCGAGCGTGATGGAACCGATACGCTGAGCAGCATTGAACGCCTGCAATTCAGCGATGGCGTGCTGGCGTTTGACAATCTGCGGACCGACAATGCGGGCAGGGGCTATCTGATCTACCGCGCCGCTTTTGACCGGGTTCCCGACCTGTCGGGCCTTGGCTACTGGATACGGGAACTGGACCGGGGCCAGGATTACGGCGCGGTGGTTGCCGCCAGCTTTATCGCCTCGTCGGAATTCATCGCCTTGAACGGCTCCAACACCAGCAACGCGCAATATGTAAATCTGCTTTATCAGAATGTGCTGCATCGCGCGGGGGAAGCCTCGGGCGTCGCCTACTGGCTATCGGAACTCAACAATGGCGGCGCGCGCTCCAACATGCTGGCCTCTTTCGCCATATCGGATGAAAATTACGCTGCTGTCAGCCCGCTGATCAGCGACGGCATATTTTTCGTCTGATCGGGCTGCCCTGGTTACAACGCAGTACACCCCCTCGAATTTGCGTGTGATGACTTGGCGGCAAGGTCACCTGTCTGAACTATCATCGCTTTTCTCGTCTTTCGACATCACCCTGAAGCTGACGGCGCTCATATGACATTTCCTCTTTTATAGCTGGAATCCTATGGTGATTGTTGGACAAGACCGCAGCTTGAATTTCCGACAAACTTTATTTGATCACAATCACCACTGCGCCGGAACAGAAATGAACGAAAATCGATTGCTAAAGACGCGGGGAATATAGCGAGAATGTGCTCAAAATGATGGATATGGGGCACGTATGGGCTGACATAGCCAGCGATATGTCCCCCTGTGAACTCAAGCCTTTGTAAAAGCATGATGTCATGACATAACCCCATTTATCCGGGCTCGGGACCCTGCATGGTGGGTAGTTTGCCTGGGGCGGTCGCCTCCCAAAGTGTAACGGAGGCGCGCGATGGTAGGCTCAAGCTGGTTGGAAATCAGCTGTTGAGTGCAATGACATAAGCCTGCCTGACTGCGAGGCCGACGGACCGAGCAGAGACGAAAGTCGGTCATAGTGATCCGGTGGTCCCGTGTGATAGGAAGGGGGTCTGCCCCCTTTCCCGGTGAATTGCGGCGTCATCATCCAGGCGGTCTCCATGCCAGGCATGCTATGCTGCAGAAATTGAGTCGCAGGCAGCGCGCGGGTAAACAGATGTCTTTGGGAAACGGCAAATTCGGGGCGGCGTTCATCTTTGCATTGGCTGTGACAGTTGCGTTCGGCGGGTGGCTGGGCAGCCGTAACCGGTCGCAGATCGAAATTGCCCCGGCGCCCGTTGCGCGCGATATGGCGGCGTCGCCGATATTGGCTCTCCCACCGCAGCCCGCGCCAGTCAAAATTTTCAGCGCGCCACCGGAAATTGCGATGGGGCCGTTTGCGCCCCCCGTCCCCGATGCCCAACACAGGCAGCGGGATGCCGAATCACCTTACGCAAATGAAGTTGCCAGGACCGGGGAAGAACAAGACAGGGCGTCCCCGGGCATGGCCGCGCCCGCTGCCAGTCCGGTGATTGCGCCACAGGCGGCCACGCCGTCCGGCCCGGTTGCGGCCCCCACCGGCGCGCCCGCCCTTCAACCGCAAAGCTGGGCGCGCAATGCGGTGGCAAGCCCCCCCAATCCTCGTGGTTTGCCGGTCATCGCGATTGTCATTGATGATCTGGGCGTGGCGCCTTCGCGGGCTGCGGCGGCGCTGGCCCTGCCTGCGCCGATGACGATGGCGGTGCTGCCCTATGCCGACAATGCCGCCAGGGTCGCTGATGCGGCGCGGGCGCTGGGCCATGAAGTGCTGGTGCATCTGCCAATGGAAGCGGGGAATAATCAGAATCCCGGGCCGCAGGCGCTTCTCGGCACCCTGACTCCGGAGCAATTTGCGCAACGCGTGCACTGGAATCTGTCCCGGTTTGACGGCTATGTCGGCGTGAATAATCACATGGGCAGCAAATTGACGCAAAACAGAGCGGCCATGAATATGCTGATGGCGCAACTCAAACAGCGCGGGCTGCTGTTTCTGGATTCGCGCACTGCCGCGGGCACGATTGCTGCAATCACCGCCCGCCGCATTGGGGTGACAAGCCTGCAACGCGACATCTTCCTCGACAATGTGATTACGGTGGATGCGGTGCGCGCGCAGCTTGGCAAAGCCGAAGAAACCGCGCGGCGCAACGGATACGCCATTGCAATCGGCCATCCGCACCCTGAAACCATAGAAGCCCTGACGGCCTGGGCGAAAAATATAGAGGCGCGCGGCTTCCTGCGGGCGCCGCTATCCGCGATTGCGCGCGAGGGGGCCTCCGGAAAGCATGTGGTTTTGCTGCCGCTTCCCGGCGGCTGATTGACTATTACGCCATCGCTTTTTGCAGGTTCCTGTCGATGGC
>CAYGDL010000182.1:0-3602 GCA_964348545.1 uncultured Alphaproteobacteria bacterium
CGATATCCTATCCCAATGGGCCGCCGCATATTGGCCATGCCTATGAGGCGATAGCAACCGATGTGCTGGCGCGCTTTAAGCGGCTGGATGGTTACGAAGTCATGTTCCTGACCGGCACGGATGAATATGGCCAGAAGATGGAACAGACCGCGCGCAAGCTGGGCATTACTCCGGGCGAACTGGCAGACCGCAATTCACCGCAGTTTCGTGAAATGGTGCGGGTGCTGAATTGCAGCAATGATGATTTCATCGGCACGCGCGAGCCACGCCATCATAAGGCCGTCACCCATCTGTGGCGGCAAATGGCGGCCAAAGGTGATATTTATCTGGATAAATATGCCGGCTGGTATTCGGTGCGCGACGAGGCTTTTTATGGCGAGGATGAATTAACCGAAGCGGCGGACGGCGTGAAGCTTGCGCCCACCGGGACGCCGGTGACCTGGGTTGAGGAAGAAAGTTATTTTTTTCGCCTGTCGGCCTATGGCGATAAATTGCTGGCGCATTATGATGCGCATCCTGATTTTATATTGCCGCTGACGCGCCGCAATGAGGTGGTGAATTTTGTTAAATCCGGGCTGAAGGATCTGTCCATCTCGCGCACCAGTTTTGACTGGGGCATTCCGGTGCCCGACGACGCAAGGCATGTGATGTATGTCTGGCTGGATGCGCTGACCAATTATATTTCGGCCATCGGTTATCCCGATGGTGAGAAGTTTGAAAAATTCTGGCCGGCCGATGTGCATATTATCGGCAAGGATATAGTGCGTTTTCATGCCATCTACTGGCCGGCGTTTTTGATGTCGGGTGGTGTGCCGCTGCCAAAGCGTGTGTTTGGGCACGGGTTTTTGCAAAGCCAGGGTGAGAAAATGTCGAAATCCCTCGGCAATGTGGTTAGCCCGCGCGATCTGGTGGAACGCTATGGGCTGGATCAGGTGCGCTATTTTTTCATGCGCGAAGTGCCGTTTGGAGCCGATGGGAATTATTCGCATGAATCTCTGGTCAACCGCACCAATGCGGATCTGGCCAATGATCTGGGCAATCTGGCACAACGTTCATTGTCGATGATTGCCAAAAATTGCGGTGGTGTGGTTCCGGTTCCCGGCGCCTTCAGTGACGCTGATAGGGCCATACTTCATGACGCCGATGCGATGTTGGCCAAAGCGCGCGCCCATATGGAAATGCAGGCCATTCATCTGGCGCTGGGCGAAGTATGGAAAATTGTCGCCGACGCCAATCGTTATTTTGCCGAACAGGCGCCCTGGGCGCTGGCGAAAACCGATCTGGCGCGCATGCAGACGGTGCTGTATGTGACAGCGGAAATTGTGCGTCAGGTGTGTATTCTGGCGCAGCCGGTCATTCCGCAAAGTGCGGCGGCATTGCTGGATCAGTTGGCAATAGCGCCGGATCAACGGAATTTTGTAGCACTTGGCGCGGCGCACCGTCTGGTTTCTGGCACGCCGTTGCCCGCGCCAACAGGCGTTTTCCCACGTTACGCCGGAAAGGATTGAAGCGCATGCTGGTGGACAGCCATTGCCATCTCGATTTTCCGGATTTTGCCGGGAAAGTGGATGGTGTTGTGGCGCGCGCCGCCAATGCAGGTATTGGCATGATGCTAACAATCTGTACACGGATCAGTGAGTTTGAGCGTATCCGTGATGTTGCGGATCAATTTGATCATATTTACTGTTCCGTCGGCATTCATCCGCATGAGGCAGACGCAGAGCCAGCGGTCGATTGCGCGCGCATTGTTTCGCTTGCTCATCATTCAAAAGTGATTGGCATCGGTGAAACCGGGCTGGATTATTTTTACGAACACAGTTCGCGCAAGGCGCAGAAAACTTCGTTTCGCGCGCATATTGCGGCGGCGCGTGAAACCGGCCTGCCGGTGATTGTGCATGCGCGCGACGCCGATGCCGACACAATAGAAATTCTGCGCGATGAAGCGGGCAGGGGCGCGTTCCCCGGCGTCATTCATTGTTTTACGGCGGGGCCGGAACTGGCCCAGGCGGCGCTTGATCTGGGGCTGTATATTTCGCTGTCGGGCATTGTGACCTTCAAAAGCGCGCGGGATTTACGTGAAACGGCGAAAATGATTCCGGCTGACCAGCTGCTGGTTGAAACCGATGCGCCGTTTCTGGCTCCCATGCCGCATCGTGGCAAGCGTAATGAGCCAGCCTTTGTCGCCGACACGGCGCGCTATCTGGCGGAATTTTTTGGCGAGACGCGCGAGGCGTTCGCCACCCGCACCACGGATAATTTTTTTGCACTCTTCAAAAAGGCAGATCGCGCCAAGGCGCTCACATGAGCGTGCCCGGACATAAAGTCACCATTCTGGGCAGCGGCTCATCCGGCGGCGTGCCGCGCATTGGCGGCGACTGGGGCGTGTGCGATCCGGATGAGCCGCGCAACCGCCGCATGCGCTGTTCCATTCTGGTGCAGCGTGGGGATACAAATGTTTTGATCGACACATCGCCAGATATGCGCGAACAATTACTGATGGCGCGGGTCAGCCATCTGCACGGCGTGCTTTATACCCATTCGCATGCCGATCAGGCCAACGGCATTGATGATTTGCGCATGGTGGTAATGAATATGCGCAAGCGCGTTAATGTGTATGCGGATGAAATCACCTTTGATGAACTGAATGCGCGTTTTGGCTACTGCTTTTCCCAGGCCGAGGGCAGCTCCTATCCCGCCATTCTGAACGGCCACCTGATCAGGGGGGCGGCGCGTGTCGAAGGGCCGGGCGGCGTCATCGAGGCCACCCCCTTCGAAGTCGATCATGGCGGCGCGCATTGCGTCGGCTATCGTTTTGGAAATTTCGCCTATACGCCGGATGTGGTTGGATTATCGGAACAGGCCTTTGCAGCAATCAGCGGCGCGCAATGCTGGATCGTGGATGCGTTACGCTACGCCCCGCATCCAACGCACGCGCATCTCGCGCGCACCCTGGAATGGATCGCGCGCATGAAGCCCAAATGCGCCGTGCTGACCAATCTGCATATCGACATGGATTACCAGACCCTGTTGCGCGAACTGCCCGAAGGCGTCGTTCCTGCCTATGACGGCATGGTGCTGGAGTATTGATCAATCAGGGGGCCTGTATAAAGCTGGTAATTTGTCTATTTTTATATGCATTTCATAGCCTGTGGGCGCGTGATAAGTCATTACCCCGGATTGGGTGAAATGCTAACATGACGATAAAACAATTATGGAGGGAACAATGGAGACCTCAGGATTAACCCAAACACTGGCGGCGCAGGCGGCGGCCTATCGCTATGACGGCCTGCCCGATGAGGCGGCGATCATGGCCAAGCAGTGCCTGCTGGATTTTCTTGGCGTTACGCTCGCGGGAGCGCGCGAGCCGTTGACCGGAATTTTGCATGCGGAGGCACTGGCCGAGGGCGGCAATCCCCAGGCCAGCCTGATAGGCCTTCCGGGCAAGGTTACCGCCACCCAGGCGGCGCTGATCAATGGTTCGGCCTCGCATGCGCTGGATTATGACGATGTGCAATTATTCATGATGGGGCACCCCAGTGTGCCGGTTGCGCCCGTGGTGTTCGCGCTGGCGGAGCAATATGGCAAATCCGGCGCCGATCTGA
>CAYGDL010000183.1:0-3422 GCA_964348545.1 uncultured Alphaproteobacteria bacterium
TGAACACCTTCACGGCGTCTTCCACTGGCGCTGGAAACGGATGTTCGGGCATCAGGCGGTAATCCACCGCCAGCACGGCGCAGCCGGTTGATCTGGCAAGGCGTGAACATAAGGCGCTGTGCGAATATAATCCACCCGCCATGTAACCGCCGCCGTGCAGATACATCAGACGCCGCCCCGTATCTGTATCATTATTGGTGTGCCAGGCGCAGGGAACTCCCTCAACCGTCAGCCGGTTCATGCTGCCCGAAAGCTTCATGGTTTCATCGCTGACCTTCGCGTAATCATCGAAGCTCTGGCGCAGCCCCTTGACCGGATCGCCACCGGCACCGGCCGCCCGCATGATTTTGCGGATGTGATTATAGACCGCCACGGTTGCCTTCGAAGGCTTTCCAGCCGACTTGGCGGCGGGCTTTGCCGCAGGTTTTTTAATGGCCGGCTTTTTCACCGGCGCTTTCGGCGCGGGCTTTTTAGCGGCTTTCGCGGCGGTTTTTGGCGCGGGCTTTTTTACCGTTTTCGCCACCGCTTTAGAGGGCGTTTTTTTAACGCTTTTCGCCGCCGCTTTGGGGATCGGCTTTTTGACGCTTTTTGCAGCGGCTTTCGGAGCAGCCTTCTTGACGGCTTTCGGCGCTACTCTCTTGACAGCTTTTTTAGGCGCCGCCTTTTTTACGGCCTTCGCCGCCGCTTTGGGGGGCGTTTTTTTAACCACTTTCGCCACAGGCTTTTTGACAACTTTCTTGACCTTCCTGGCCACTGGTTTCGCCACTGCCTTTTTAGTCGGTTTTTTTATCGCCATGATTTCTCTCCCCTGCTGGTCAGCTTAAAGTTCAATTTGCGTCAGCCTGTTTGCTTTTAATCGCCGCCTTCACCGCCGTTGCCGATCCCGCACGGTCATTGACAAAGAATGGCTTGCTGTCCGGGCCCATGTAGAAACGTTTTTGTTCTTCCAGATTGAAAGGCCGCGAACCTACCCGCCCGAACACTGCAATCTGTCCACCAGTTTCGTCCACTGCGCGGTCGCGATCAAGTCCTTTTGATATTGCGGTAGCCGGAGCGCGGGTTTTTCGCCAGGCGATCAATTCGGGTTTGGGTTCCGGGCTGAACCCATAAAAGCGCGGCTGGCTGTCGGGCGATGTCAGTTGCACCACCTTCAGACCATTCTTGCCGTCGGCCACATAGGCGAACAGCGAGGCATTGGTGGAGCCAATAGTGACATCGCGCGCGTCATTGATTTGCCCATCCGCATTATACTGCATATAGCGTTTTGGTTTTTCCGGGTTTTCAACATCCACAATCATCAGGCCGTCGGCGCCCGCCGCCACATAGGCATAGGTGCGCGCGACATAGACGCGCCTTGCATCCGCCATTTCAACCAGTGCACCCGGCACAGGGCGGGGTTTGCGCGGATCGGTGACATCCACCACCTCCAGCCCCCGGGCCGTGGTCACGAACAGATAGCGGAATTGCAGCGCCGTGGCGCGGGCATCCTGCACCGGGAAGCGCGCCGCAATTTGCGGCTTCAGCGGATCGGCCATATCCAGCACGACAATTTCATCGGGCATGGTGATGTAGAAAATTGTGCCGGCAATGGTGATGTGGCGCGCGCCAGTCAGCGCCCCTTCCGGATTCCATGTCAGGGCGCGCCTGAAGAAATTATTGCGCGGTTCGCCATCCGCCAGAGAAGCGATGTCGGTGACGATCAGCCCTTCCTCGGCATCGGTAATGAAGGCGTAGCGGTAGATTTCGTGCATTTTCTGTTCCTGATTGGTTTTCAGGATCAGATCGCCCTCATTTCTAAGGATATTAATATTCTGATTGGTTGGCAACGCCATGCAGGTGGCGTTTTTGCTTTTCAGATGCGTGTCATGGCCAAGCGCCGAAAACGGCGCGCTGGTGATACGGTCAGAAAAGCCCTTGTTGGCGATGGCGTTGACATCATAGGCCTGGAAGCCATTGACGCCTTCGGCGGCATACAGATATTCACCGCGCAATTGCAGACAACCGACAGCACCAGACTTCTGCGTATAGGCCTCGGGCAGTTCGCGCTGCCGGTCAAGATGGGTTTTGTACCAGTCGGGATAGGCGTAGCGATGCAGATAGCTGCCGATCACCGCCTGGGGTTCCTCCCATTCGGTGACGCGCACCGCTTCAAAGCCGCCCTCGCCGCCGACATAGGCGTTAAAGCCGACAAAATTGACGAAGTTGGTGCCATGCAGCAGCAGTTGCGCCATGATGGCGTTATTGTCATTGGCCTCTGACAAATGGCAATCGGTGCAGGTTTTGGTTTCGGTCTGACGTTCCGTATGCGGATAATGCGGCGCGAAGGCCTGGCTGGAATAGCCGGACGCGGCAATCGGCGGCTGCTGCACATAGAGGCGTTCGCGGTTGATGTTGGTCGATGACAGCACCAGCGCGGAGGATGAACGAATGGGGGCAATAGTGTTTCCCTTGACGCTGGCGTTAACGCCAAGCTGGAACATGTCATCGCGCGCCACCTGTGGGTTATAGGTTGCGTAATTGCGCGTTTCACCACCCTCAAAATGTTGACGCGGAGTTTTCCAGTTGGCCTCGATCGGCAAATGACAACCCGCACAGCTTGTGGTCCAGGACAGATGGCAGGTAAAGCATTCCATCTTGTCATCCTGATGGGCGAGATTTTTCGTCTCTACGCCCGGCCCCCATTCAAAGGGTTTGCCGCTGGCGCCCAGTTTCGACATGGTCTTGGCGCGCGCCGCCTTTGGATTGTAATTCTTGTGTTTAGGGTCAACCGTGTCCTTGACCAGCGTCAGTTCCCATTCCAGGTTCGGGTCCACCATCGAACGCTGATACAGCTTGCCATCCATCCATTGAAAGCGGCGCTTGCCGGAAGGCGTATAGGCCAGCGACAGATCATTGCCCGTTCCCTTGGCCGCCGGGCCGCTGGTGCGCAGGGATGGATAACGCTGCGCCGTGCCATGGCAATCATCACAGCGAATTTCGATGGCCGCCGCCACTTCGCCATACAGATGCCCGTCGCCATGCGAATCCTGCTCAAAATGGCAATCCACGCATTGCATGCCCTTTTCCAGATGAATGCTTTTCAGATGCACCGCCTTCTGGAATTTTTCGGGGTCTTCCTGCGGCACAATTGCGCCTTTGGCGTCCAGCAGATTGCCCTTGCGGTCACGCTTATAGACTGCGCGGAAATTCCAGCCATGGCCGTGATAATCCGCAAACTGGGTATCCTTGAGTTTCGGGTTCAGCAGCGACACGTCTTTCAGGAAATCCTGATCTGACCATTTACCGCGCACCACCGCCCCTTCGGGATTGGCGTCCAGCGCCTCGCGCATTTCTTTGTTGCTGGGATAACGCTGTTTCTCCGGCCACATGAAGGGCGCGTCGGATTCATAATCCCACATGGTGTAGCCAAGGAACGAATTCAC
>CAYGDL010000184.1:0-3383 GCA_964348545.1 uncultured Alphaproteobacteria bacterium
CCGCCGTCACCGCCAAGGTGGAGCAATGGCCCAAAATGGAAGGCCGCCAGATGACTATGGTCATGGCCCCCAAATAGGGGGCTTGGGGTGATGGCCCCCAAATAGGGGGCCTGGGGTCATGGCCCCCAAATAGGCTGGGGCATCACCCCGGCTTGCCGCCATGGCCCGCCTGTGCCAGAGTTAATCAACAATAATCCGAATCTGGAACGTCAGGGGAGCAACGCATGGCATTGCCGCAAAATCCGAATATTTTCGCCAATAATCCGCTCGACAGGGTCAGCCACAAACGCACGGATGCGGACTGGCTGGCCGGGCAATTGCTGCACAAGGACAGCTTCATGCTGCCAATGTACAAGGAAAATATTTTCACACTGCCGCCCGCAAAACCCGGTGGCCCGCCCGAAGTGGGCTTCATGCGCCCCAATATGTTCGCCGATGCGCTGGCGGGCGGGGCGACGGTGCTGTTCCTGGGACTGGACAAAAAGGACCGCGCCTATTTTGCGATTGATCTGCCCGGTGATACGGACCCCAGCAAAACCGGCGCGCTGAAAGGCTTTGGCGAGTTTGGCGATCTGCGCGGCCTGGCCATGAGCATTGACGCGCATGACGCCGCCATCGCTGCGCAGGCCAAGGCCGTATTGAAATGGCACAGCACGCATAAATTCTGTTCCGCCTGCGGCGTGGCATCGGTGATTGCCGAAGGCGGCTATCGCCGCGATTGCCCGGCCTGCAAGACGCAGCATTTTCCGCGCACCGATCCCGTGGTGATCATGCTGGCGACGCTGGGCGACAAGGCGCTGCTCGGCCGTCAGAAAATTTTTCCCAAGGGCATGTATTCCGCCCTGGCCGGGTTTGTCGAACCGGGCGAATCCATCGAAGAGGCGGTAGCCCGCGAACTGTTCGAAGAAGCCGCCTGCCGCGTTAGCGAAGTCACCTACCGCTTTACCCAGCCCTGGCCCTATCCGATGTCGCTGATGATTGGCTGCACGGCGGTGGCTGACAGTGACGCGATCCAGGTGGACGGCATCGAACTTGAGGAAGCGGTGTGGGTCAGCCGCGCCGATCTGCGCGACGCCCTTGAAGGTAAAGGCACTGGCAAGGTCATGATCCCGCCCCCCTTCGCCATCGCGCATCAACTCGTGAAGCATTTTGTGTACGGGGGTTAAAGGGGACGTTATGAGCTATCCCCGGTTTCACGGACACCCAGAAAGGCGCATAATGCCGAAGGTGGCGTCCGTGAAACCGGGGCTAGCTCAGACTCGATTAATTTTGCATTTTTCCCGTTTTTTAGTTTTTAATCGAGTCCGACCCTATTTTTCCCTATTTTTCCTAGACCCTGTTTTTCCCTATTTTTCCTCACAAAAAACATAAAGGGCAGGGCGATGGCGCGCAAAGTCTGGATTGAGGTGGCGTTGAACGGTTCCTGGCGCCGCGACATGCAACCCAATGTTCCGGTGACGGTGGAAGAAATGATCGCCGATGGCGTGGCCTGTGTTCAGGCGGGCGCGGCCATTTTACATTTGCATGCGATGGACCCGGTCACCGGCAAGCAGAATGACGATCCCGATATTTACGCCGCCATATTACAGGGCATTCGCGCAAAAACCGATGCCATCGTCTATCCGACCATGCCGATCCATCTTTATCCCGGCTGGACCGACCGCTATCAGAGCGCGGATGAACTGGCGCGGCGCGGATTGCTGGAATGGGCGGTGGTTGATCCCGGCTCGCTCAATATCAACGCCTATGATTTCAGGACCAAGCAATTGCAGGGCAAGGGCGTGGTGTACGCCAACACGGACGCGGAAATCCGCCGCGGCATGCAATTGGCGGCGCAATATAAATTCCATCCCGAATATGCCTGTTTCGAGCCGGGCTTTGTGCGGCTGGGCGCGGCCATGCACCGCGCGCACCCGGATGCACCGCAACCCATTTACAGTTTTCGTTTCGCCGAGGGCCTGACGTTGGGCCTGCCGCCCGAGGAATGGGCGCTCGATGCGTATCTGCGCCTGCTGGAAATGGAAGCCCCCGGCGCGCCCTGGATGGCCGCCAGCATGGGCGGCAACATTACGCATCTTATCCCCGCCATCGTGGCGCGCGGCGGCGGCGTGCGCACCGGGCTGGAAGACGCGCCAATGGGTTCGCGCGTCACCAATGTGGATATGGTGAACGAATGCGTGCGCGCCATCCGCGTGGCAGGCGGTGAACCCGCAACAGGGAATGACGTGCGGGCGGCAATGAAGGGGCGGGGGTGAATGGGAGGTTGTGATTAAGTGCTGGGATTAAGCAAAGCGGGAGGGTAACGTCCCTTTTATCCCCACTTTGTCCCTATATTCCGCATATGATACTCTAGCTGTTGACCGTGTCAGGGAGATCTATGTCGACTAACCTAGAACGCTACAAGAAAGACCTCGAGAGTCTAGGCACGCTCGGGAAGAAAATGCAACTTGACCTCGACGGTCGCCTTTTGATTAGTCGAGGCAACGTCAAGCCTGAGAAGAAGAAGCTCCTCGAAGAACTAAAAGGGACCTTTGAGCAGCAGTACCAAAACTGGTACACAGAAGCTGCGGCGCTGATCCGGCAGCTCATACCCACCCGATTGACCGAGTTTCACGAACTCTATAAAGGAGATGGAAAGCGTAAGGCCACCACAATCCAGACCTATCACATCCAAGACTGGCTGAACGGTGTTCGATCAGGTGCCGACTACGCAGGTAAGAAGTCCTTTGACGACCTCGAGGTCATCGCCATGCGATTCGACACACAGATGTCGATACTTCAGGCGGTCCGCACCCGCTTTGAGAGCAGCCTTCACGACATCCGGCAACTCGTCCAGGCCGATCTCTTCGACTCAGAAATCGACGCTGCACGCGAGCTGCTTAAGTCGGGCTTCATTCGAGCAGCGGGGGCCCTCGCTGGCGTTGTGCTCGAGAAGCATCTTGGGCAAGTGGCAAGCAACCACGATCTACCTACCCGCAAACAGCACCCGACGATTAGCGACTTCAATGACCTACTGAAGACTAATGACGTGCTGGACGTCCCTAGCTGGCGCAACGTGCAACGACTTGGTGATCTACGGAATCTATGCGATCACAACAAGCATCGAGACCCAACGAAGGAAGAGATACAGGAACTTATCAATGGTATCGAAAAGCTCACCAAGACACTCTTCTGACGAGACGAAAGAATATTAAAGGGGACGCTACCCTTTTTATTGGATAAAGGGGGGCGGGGACAAAGGCTCCCAGTCCAGAGATATTGCCGCAGTCCTGCGTTTGGCAAAGGAAGTTTGAGCATGTCGAAATTGAAAACCACTGTATGGGATTCCGCCGAATATCTGAAAAGTGATGAAGATATTACGGCCTATCTCGAAGCGGCATTTG
>CAYGDL010000185.1:0-3368 GCA_964348545.1 uncultured Alphaproteobacteria bacterium
ATCAATATTTTTGATCAATTCGCCAATCTGAACGAAAATGTCCCGAAACCCTATCAGGGCATGGAACGCTATGCGGCGCGCAAACAGATTATCGCCGATCTGGAAGCACTGGGTCTTATGGAGCGCATTGATCCGCATACGCACATGCTGCCGCATGGCGACCGTTCTGGCGTCGTGATTGAACCCTGGCTGACCGATCAATGGTATGTGGACGCCCACACGCTGGCGCAACCCGCGATCAAGGCGGTGGAAAGCGGGCAGACGGTGTTCGTGCCGCGCAATTGGGAAAAAACCTATTTTGAGTGGATGCGCAACATCCAGCCCTGGTGCATTTCGCGCCAGCTTTGGTGGGGCCATCAGATCCCCGCATGGTACGCCCCGGATGGCGAAATTTTTGTAGCCAGCACAGAGGCCGAAGCGCTGGAAGCCGCGCGCAAAAAATTTGGCAAGGACACGCCATTGGTGCGCGACGAGGATGTGCTCGACACCTGGTTTTCATCCGCCCTGTGGCCGTTCTCTACACTGGGCTGGCCGGACGAAATGCCGGAACTGGCGCGCTATTACCCGACCGACGTGCTGGTCACCGGTTTTGACATCATCTTTTTCTGGGTGGCGCGGATGATGATGATGGGGCTGCACTTCATGAAGGAAGTGCCGTTCCGCACCGTCTATATTCATGCGCTGGTCCGCGATGAAAAGGGCCAGAAAATGTCCAAGTCCAAGGGCAATGTCATCGACCCGCTGGAATTGATCGATCAGTTTGGCGCCGATGCGTTGCGCTTTACACTGGCGGCGCAGGCGGCGCAGGGCCGCGACATCAAGCTGGCCCCTGCCCGCGTCGAAGGCTATCGCAATTTCGTCACCAAACTATGGAACGCCGCGCGCTTCAGCGAAATGAACGAATGCCGGCGCATTGCCGGATTTGAGCCCGCATCGTGCAAACTGGCGCTGAACCGCTGGATTGGCGGCGAACTGGCGCGTGCGCATAACAAGGTGACCGAAGCCATCGAGGCGCACCGCTATAATGACGCGGCCAATGCGCTGTATCAATTCGCCTGGCATGTATTTTGTGACTGGTATGTGGAATTTTCCAAACCCGCATTAAGCGGCGATGATGTGGCAGCGCGCGATGAAACCCGCGCCATGACCGCATGGGTTTTCGATCAGTTGCTGATCCTGTTGCACCCGGTGATGCCGTTTGTGACCGAGGAATTATGGTCGCTTACCGGTGCATGGGGCAGCCCGCGTCCACCTTCGCATGGCTCCGGCGTGACAGGCGAAACCATGCTGATGCTGGCCCGCTGGCCGCGCGATCTTGACCGGCTGATTGATCCGTCTGCGGATGAAGAAATGGAATGGGTCATCCGCCTGATCACCGCCGTGCGTTCGGTGCGCGCGGAACTGAATGTGCCCGCTGGCGCAAAAATCCCGCTGCTGATAAAAGACGCCAATGGCGAAACCCAAAACCGCCTGAAAGACCATGACGGCGTCATCACCCGCCTTGCGCGGCTGGCCTCCGTGACCCCTGCCCCCGCAACCTTGCCGCAAGGCGCCGTGCAGGAAGTGCTGTTTGAGGCCACCCTGATCCTGCCGCTGGCCGATGTGATCGACATTGCGGCGGAACGCGCACGATTGCAGAAATCGCTGGAAAAACTGGATGCGGAAATCGCCAAGGCGGAAACCAAACTCGGCAATGCCGCTTTTGTTGATCGCGCGCCCGCGCAAGTGATTGAGACCGAACGCGAACGCCTGGCGGAACAGCAGACAACCCGCGCCAAACTGCGCGATGCTGTCGCGCGATTAAGTGCGGCTTGAGCGGACGGCCCGCTGCCTAACCCAGCCTCCCCTTTTCGATCCATTGCGCCAGATCCGCTGGCAGTTCACGCATGGTTTTTTCGTACACCGCCAGCTCTTCCGGTCCCAGAACATCGCGCCACTGGCCGCTTTCGCCCTTGTTGAAGAAATTGCCAGGGTCGCGCCATATTCCGGTGCTGGCGTCCGGCGCCAGCATGTCAGAATTCTGTTTCATGTTTTCGAACCCGGCCGCGCTGATCAGCGCGGGCCACAGCTTTTCATCCACAGTGATGCCCAGCACTTTCGCCATATTGCGCATCTGTCCGCCCAGATCGCGCTTCATATCGTCAAAGTGGAAAAAATGTATGTTCGGCAGATGTTTGTAGTCCCAGAAACTTTTGACATAAGGCAACACCCCAGCCGGATTATCGGTTGCGCCGGGTGTGCCGGTAGCGGTGATTTCCGCGATGAAGCGCGCGCCGATACCCGCCGCCTGCGCATTAGGTGGCCGGTGCCCCGGTTGGGCGTTTTGCATCATCTTCATCATGAATTCAGGATTCAGATTTTTGAAATGATTACCAAATGACATGAATGCGTCACGCGGATCGCGTCCCACGCATAAATAGGTCGTACCCGGATAATAAGGCAGCCCGTCAAAGGGCGTATGGGTCTTGATGAAACGGCGATGGGTTTGCGCCTCAAGCCGCGCCAGCACCTGATCTATGGGCGCGATAATCATATCCAGCCAGGGCGTATAGTCGCTTAATGGGCGCTCAAATTCGGTCTTCTGAAAAATCAGCAGCGCACAGATCATCTGTGTCCAGGTGGTGCCGCATTTCGCCGGGGTGCAAACAAAAATATCGCCATCGCGGGATTTGAAATTTTCCCAGCGGGTGCTGTCCATAATAAAAGTTTTATAAACTTCGGTTGGCTTTTCTGCGCGTGTTGGCGGGTTCATAAATCTCTCCAGTGTGTTATGCCAGCGACCCTGCATTTCGACACCTGGATCACGATGGTGAGTTTCGTCATTTGAAACTTAAAGTTCAAGCCTTATCGCCCAGATTGCCTACTGCCCGCAACCAGACTGCCTAAAAACAACAGCAATGCCGCCAGCACAATCGATGGCCCGGTTGGCGTGTCGAAATATAGCGAGCTATACAGCCCCCCGATCACCGCCGCCGCACCGAACAGCGCGGCCAGCGCCGCCATCATTTCCGGGCCTTGTGCAAAACGCCGCGCACAGGCCGCCGGGATCAGCAGCAATGATGTAATCAGCAGCGCCCCGGTGATTTTCATCGCCGCCGCAATCAGAAACGCAATCAGCAGCATGAAGCCCGCCCGCACCAGCGCGACATTCACACCCTCGGCCCGCGCCAGTTCCTCATGCACCGTCATCGCCAATAACGGCCGCCACAGCCACACCAGCAGCCCCAGTGAAACGCCGCCGCCGCCCAGCACTAAATAAATATCCATCATGCCCACCGACAGCAGATCGCCAAACAGATAGACCATCAGATCGAGCCGGATGCCCTGCATCAGGCTGAGCGCAATCATGCCCAGCGACAGCGCCGAAT
>CAYGDL010000186.1:0-3329 GCA_964348545.1 uncultured Alphaproteobacteria bacterium
GAGCCGGCGATCTTTCTTCTTGCTGGCGATCAGCCGGACGCCTTCAGCAGGATTGACGTCTATCAATCCCCATCGCCGGGCATGGGCGAACAGACTATGAAGTGTGCTGATCGTCCGGGCGGCGACCCCTGCTCCGCCTGAGGTGCGGCCTCCTCGTCCCTGGCGCTTGGTCCGTATCGCTGATCGTCCTGCGGCAATATCAGCTTGCAGCCGCTCGATATCCGCAAGGGTCAGGCCGCGAACCGGTAGCAACCCAATCAGCGGCTTGATGTGTGTATTGATGCGGCTCTTGTCCATCTCAAGGGTCGAGACTTTGATCGGACAACGATTGCGTCCCAGAATTCGCCCGCCACGCCCATGCTCAAGATACCAGTCGCATACTTCCGCAACAGTGATGCCGGCGCGTGCCGCATGGCGTTCGGCAGATGGATCATCGCCACGCGCGACGGAGGCCAACTTTTGGCGGGCGATATTGCGCGCCTCTTCAGCTGTCAGCGTGCCGTGTTTTCCGAGCACCAGACGGCGTGTTCGACCATCGGTATTGCGATATTGGATCAGATAGCTTTTTACTCCCGACGGTTTGACGCGAATTCCAAAACCCCTGATCTCGCCATCCCACGCAAACACGTCGCGCTCCGGAGTTGGTCTCAGACTATCAACCGTTCTTTTTGTCAGCTTGGCCATGACCATGTATCCTAAATGTGCTTCCCCGTACCAATAGCAACGAGACGGGGAAGCAGCAGGGAAGCATGCGAATGCAAAATCCCGCGTGCATTAGGATACAGAAGTGAGCATCTAAGATCAATTAATACCTTATTAACACGATATATTTAGTGGTATGGCGAAAAAATAGCGGCTGTAGCGAAAGCTTCAGAACCACCTTGCCAAGGTTAGGGTCGTGAGTTCGAATCTCATCGCCCGCTCCAGATTTTCGCCATTTTTCTGCGGTTTCTGATTTTTCCAAATTGCAGTTGAGTGCCTATAAGCGCAGAACGATGCGGGATTGAGAGTGCCCCCCCATAGCCCATGCTGGATGTAAACCGGTCCAGCTTGCTCAATAACAAAATCGGCAATGTAATGATGCCCGGCTGAGGCAAGATTGCCATTATCCTGCTTCCTGGAGCGTGCAAAAAAGCGCTTCATGGGCGCCCGTATACTGTAATGTGTGGCGCTACGAAATTCTGTTTAGGGAAGCACCAAAGCACCCGTTTCCACCGGCAAGCCGGCTGCGCGCCATTCCGGCAGGCCGTCTTCCAGGCGGCGGATATTGAAGCCCCGCGCCCGCAACAGGGCAACGGCTTCGTAAGACAATACGCAGTAGGGTCCACGACAGTACGCGATGATTTCATGATCGAGGTCAAACTCGACCAGCCGCCGTTTGAGTTCGCCCAGCGGAATGTTGACGGCGCCGGGAAGATGGCCAAGCGCGAACTCGTCTTCGGGCCGCACATCGAGCACCGTCACGATGCCCGCCTTGAGTCGGTCCAGAAGTTCCGTACGCGAGACGGCGTCCAGGCGGTCGCGTGCATTAAAATAGCTGCGCACGATGCGTTCCACCTCGGCTGATTGGTGTTCCGCGATACGCCGCAGCGACGCCAGCAGGTCGAGAACGGGGGCATCCGCCAGGCCGTAAAAGATGAACTTGCCGTCGCGGCGCGCGGTTACAAGACCGGCGCGGCGTAACTGCTGAAGATGCTGGGACGTATTGGCGATTGACGCCCGGATGCGATCCGCCAGCACTTCCACACTGCGCGCGCCCTGGGCAAGCTGCTCCAGAAGCTCCAGCCGGTGCGGATGCGCGGCGGCTTTCGCCACGGCGGCAAATTGGGCAAACAGAACCTGTTTGGGATTTTCAGTTGACATGCTCCGCCAATCATTATTATCTTATTCAATAGAATAATTTATTAAATAGGCAAATGCAACTCCCTGTCAAGGCCGTATGTGTGAGAGGCGACAATGACCGAGGCCCTGCTCCTATACGAACCCGCCGTCCGTTTGAGTGTTTTCATCAGTATTTTTGCGGTAATGGCGCTGTGGGAGATGCTGGCGCCCCGACGGCCCCAAGCCATCGGGCGGCTTCGGCGCTGGCCTGGCAATCTCGGCATCGTCGCTCTCAACACGCTGCTGGTCCGGCTCATATTCCCGACCGCAGCTGTCGGCATGGCCCTGCTGGCTGAAGCGCACGGCTGGGGACTGTTTCATGCGATGCAGACGCCGGGCTGGCTTGCGATCATTGCCCCGGTAATTTTTCTCGACCTGGCCATTTACTTTCAGCATGTGCTGTTTCATGCCGTGCCCACGCTGTGGCGGCTGCACCGGATGCACCATGCCGATCTTGAGTTTGATGTCACCACAGGAGCGCGCTTTCATCCCATCGAGATTCTGCTGTCGATGGGCATCAAGCTCGGTGTCGTGGCGGCGCTCGGTGCGCCAGCGGTGGCGGTGCTGATCTTTGAGGTGCTGCTCAACGCGACCTCGATGTTCAATCACGGCAATGTTCGCCTCCCTGAACGGCTTGATGGTCTATTACGGTGGATTGTCGTCACACCTGACATGCATCTTGTCCATCATTCGATTGTGCCACGCGAGACCAACAGTAATTTCGGCTTCAATGCCCCCTGGTGGGACCGGTTGTTTGGAACCTATCGTGCGCAACCACAAGCGGGTCACGCGGCGATGACGATTGGCATTACGCAGTTCCGCGATCCGCGCGAACTCAGACTGCACCGCATGCTCTTGCAGCCGTTGCGCGAAGACGCCCGCCTTTATCCATTAGGCCAGAGGGAGAATGCCGAGTGACGATGCGCGCCATCCTGCCCCGGCTGATACGCCGCCTGCGTGGCGGCGAGCCGTTTCGATGGATTGGCGTGGACGCGCTCGCGGGCCAACTCAAAGAGCGCAGCGGCGTCGCTGTGATCGACGTGCGCGGGCCGGACGAGTTTACGGGGCCGCTTGGCCACATTAGAGAATCGCTCAATATTCCGGTGGCAGACTTGTCTGATCGATTGTTCGAGATCAACGCACATAAGGACAAGCCCGTCATTCTGGTGTGCCGCACGGACAAACGCTCAGCCAGCGCGGCAACATTGCTCCGTAATGCCGGTTTTCGTGATGTCCATGTGCTGCGCGGCGGCATGGAACGATGGAACCAGAACGGTTTACCTGTCGATGGCCGAGCAGTCTGAACTGAAGATGCCGTCGATGAAGATACGGTTCATCATGAACCACCCGCCTTACGGGACTGAGCACTTATTGAGATGCAGATTTTTACTCTGGGATTTGGTGCGGGTGGTCGGAATCGAACCGACACTCTGTCACCAGAACTGGAT
>CAYGDL010000187.1:0-3286 GCA_964348545.1 uncultured Alphaproteobacteria bacterium
ACTCGTGACCCCCTGATTACAAATCAGGTGCTCTACCAACTGAGCTAAGCCGGCGCTTTGGTGATTGTGGGCGGAACATACGCGCACAATCATGAACAGGCAAGAAGCCAGTTGCCGATGCAGGGACTACTATCCTCAAACCACCCAATAGCCTAATCTGGCCGCATGACGACTCCCGTTCCGACATCCATCGACGATACACTCAGGCTGCTGCATGCCACTGGATATATTGCCGCGCGCCCCCTGGCGACGGTGCTGTTTCTGGCGTTGAAGCTGGGGCGGCCACTGTTCCTGGAGGGCGAGGCGGGCGTCGGCAAGACCGAGATCGCCAGGGTGCTGGCGGCGGCTTTGGGGCGGCGGCTGTTACGGCTGCAATGCTACGAAGGTCTGGATACCGCCAGCGCTGTCTATGAATGGAACTATACGGCGCAAATGATCGAAATTCGCCTTGCCGAAGCGGAAGGGGTTCAGGACCGCCGCGCGCTGGGCGCTGATATATTTTCCGAACGGTTCATGATCAAGCGGCCCATTTTACAGGCGCTGGAACCTGACATGGCGGGGCCGCCCGTGCTGCTGATTGACGAGATTGACCGGGCTGACGAACCATTTGAGGCCTATCTTCTGGAAGTGCTGTCAGACTATCAGGTTTCGGTGCCGGAAATCGGCACTATCCGGGCAGCAAACCCGCCGATTGTGATCCTGACCTCCAACCGCACGCGGGAAATTCACGATGCGCTAAAGCGCCGCTGCCTGTATCACTGGATCGATTATCCCGATGCCGCACATGAATTGGAAATTCTTCAGGTCAGGGCGCCGGGGGCGAACGCGCAATTGTCGGCGGAGGTGGTGCGCTTTGTGCAGGCGTTGCGCAAATGTGATCTGTTCAAACCTCCCGGGGTGGCCGAGTCAATTGACTGGGCCAACGCGCTCACGGCACTGGACAAAATTGCCCTGGATCCGGAAATCATCAGTGATACTTTGGGGGTGCTGCTAAAATATCAGGATGACATTGCCAGAATTCAGGGCAGTGAAGCGGCAAAAATTCTGCAACAGATTCGTTCCATGGATCATTGAAGAAACACCAGCAACCAACAGGGAGAACCAACATGGCGGGACGGGTAGAAGGTAAAATTGCATTTGTCACCGGCGGCGGGTCCGGCATGGGCCGCGAACATGCGCTGCTGCTGGCCGAGCATGGAGCCAGCATCATCGTATCCGATGTGAACGAAGCAGGCGGGCGGCAAACCGTAGCCGATATCAACAGCAAGGGTGGGCAGGGCCTGTTCATCAAATTTGATGTCGCCAAGGAACCCGAATGGAAGGCAGCCGTGGATCAGGCCATGTCCACTTTCGGGCGGGTTGATATTCTGGTCAACAATGCCGGCATTCTGATCATGAAAACCACCCAGGACACCAGCAGCGCCGAGCTTGACCGTATGCTGGACATCAATGTCAAAGGCGTCTTTTACGGCTGCAAGCATATTCTGCCTGCGATGCAGAAGGCGGGCGGCGGATCGATCGTCAATATTTCCTCGATCGCCGGCATTATCGGCATGGCGGGGGCCGCAGCCTACCAGGCCGCCAAGGGCGCGGTGCGCATTCTGACCAAATCCGTGGCGGTGGAATATGCGCCGTTCAATATCCGCGCCAATTCCATTCATCCGGGCGTCATCCGCACCCCGATGACCCAGGATTTTCTGAAGGACGACCAGACGGAAAAAGCGTTTCTGGGCACCACCATCCTGCGCCGCCCGGCGGAACCGCGCGAGGTTTCTTATCCCGTGCTGTTCCTGGCGTCATCAGAGTCGAGCTACATCACCGGCGCAGAAATCGTTGTGGATGGTGGTTATACGACCATGTGATTATTTAATTTTGTTATCCAGCATGTCGATGCATACGCGCAATCATGCCGGAGGAACTAAAGGGTGGAGACTAAAGGGGACGCTACCCTTTAAAGGACTAAAGGGGACGCTACCCTTTAAAAGGACTAAAGGGAAGACTAAAGGGGACGCTACCCTTTAAAGGACTAAAGGGAAGACTAAAGGGGACGCTACCCTTTAAAGGACTAAAGGCGACGCCACCCTTTAATTTCGCCCCCTGCTCCATCAGCGGCCCGTCACGATAACGCAAACGGGCCGCCAACGGAATTCGTCCTATCGCGCGGCCTGCTTCGCCTTGAGTGCGGGCGAATGTTTGCCATATTCCAGTCTGGCGATGGTGCGGTTATGCACTTCGTCGGGGCCGTCGGCGATGCGCAGGGTGCGCACACTGGCATAGGCGCGGGCCATGCCGCTGTCGGTGGTGACGCCGCAGGCGCCAAACGCCTGAATGGCGTCGTCGATAATTTTCAGCGCCATATTGGGCGCGGCCACCTTGATCATGGCGATTTCGGTGCGCGCCACCTTGTTGCCGGCCACATCCATCATCCAGGCGGCCTTCATGGTCAGCAGACGGCACATCTCAATATTTGTGCGCGCCTCGCCGATGCGCTGTTCCCACACCGAATGCTCGGCAATGGGTTTGCCGAACGCCTCGCGCGACAATAGCCGCACACACATTTTTTCGAGCGCGCGTTCCGCCACACCAATGATGCGCATGCAGTGATGAATGCGCCCCGGTCCCAGGCGGCCCTGTGCGATCTCGAACCCGCGCCCTTCGCCAAGAATAATATTTTCAGCCGGCACGCGCACATTTTCGAACCTGATTTCGGCATGGCCGTGCGGCGCGTCGTCATAGCCAAACACCGGCAGGTTGCGCACGATATTGACGCCGGGTGTGTGCGGCTCCACCAGAATTTGCGATTGCTGGGTATGGCGGCTGCCTTCGGTGCTGGTCTTGCCCATCACGATGAAAACCTTGCAGCGCGGATCCAGCGCGCCCGATGACCACCATTTGGTGCCATTGATCACATAATGATCGCCGTCACGGGTAATGCGTGTACTGATATTGGTGGCGTCGGATGAGGCAACGGCGGGTTCTGTCATGCAGAACACCGAACGGATTTCACCCGCCAATAATGGCTTCAGGAATTTTTCCTTCATCCAGGGCGCGCCATAGCGTTCCAGCACTTCCATATTTCCGGTGTCGGGGGCCGCACAGTTGAACACTTCTGGCGCCCAACTGACCCGGCCCATAATTTCGCACAGCGGCGCATATTCCAGATTGGTCAGCCCGGGGCCGTGGCCGCTTTCGGGCAGGAACAGGTTCCACAGGCCCTGCGCCTTTGCCTTCACCTTCAGGTCTTCGATGATTTGCACCACCTGCCAGCGGTTGGCGCCAAAGGCCT
>CAYGDL010000188.1:0-3278 GCA_964348545.1 uncultured Alphaproteobacteria bacterium
GGCGTCACATCGCGCCCGGTCAGGCCGGTGCCGCCGGTGGAAATCACCACATCAATGGCCGGGTCAATGATCCAGCGCCGCAATTGAGCAATGATCAGATATTTATCATCCGTAATGATTTCGCGCGCCGCCAGATGATGACCGGCGGTTCTGATGCGCGCTTCCAGCACATCGCCGGATTTATCATCGGCGCGGGTGCGTGTATCCGAAACCGTAAGCAGCGCAATATTGACCGGAATAAATTTCCGGCTTTCATCCAATGACGGCATGATCGTCCACTTTATTGTCGCTCACATCGCCCCATCGGTGCGTGGCGGAGACAGGCGTGGCCAGCTACCCTCGGCAACGGCTTCCAGGGAAAGCCCCGGTACCCCCATTCTATGCTGATAAATCCAGTAATCCGCCAGCACATGCTTAACATAGTTGCGCGTATCCGCGCTTGGCAGACTTTCCAGGAAAAATAGCGGGTCTTTGGTTTTGGCCTGCTGCCGCCAGTTCTCAATCGCACCTGGCCCCGCATTATAGCTTGCGATCAAAGAGAAAAGATCACCTGATCCGGTATTTTGCAAATGCCGGATATAGGATTGCCCCAGCGACAGATTGAATTCGGGATCGAACAACCGGTTGCGGCCCGCCCCACGCAAAGATTTATCACGCGAGATAAAGCTTGCCGTTGCGGGCATTAATTGCATCAGCCCGCGCGCGCCGCCGCCGCCTTCGGCAAGCACCGAGAAATTGCTTTCCCGCTTTATAATCGCAAACAATAATGCCGGGTCAAGCGTAAAGCCGCCTTGCGGACGCCATTCCGGCACCGGATAAAGTCCGGCCAGCCAGATTTTACCATATGCGCGTTCGGTTTGCGCAATTCTGATCTGGCTTTGCGGCAAATTAAGCGCGGCTGCGAGCGCCAGCAGACGGGTGTCGTTCTTTGGCCCCAATCTGTTGTGCAGGCGTTGCACTTCCTTGTCCGCCAGCGCGGTCTGTCCCGCCTCTTTCAGCGCCAGCGACCGCAAAAATCCGGGTTGGCGCTGCAACAAGCCAATATCGGCCTGACTGAGTTCCGGCATGTTCCAGTCAAACGGCAGCTCAAGTCCCAACTGCCGATGGGCCAGCATGCCATAGAGGGTTTGCGGATGCTTCGCGGCGAGCTGGAGATAGTGGTTCACCTTTTGCGGCCGCCGCGCCGCCAGATGCGCGCGCCCCGCCCAATAGGCCGCCGCCGTCCGGGTCGCCTGATCCGCATAGCGCGAATTCACATCCGCCATTGCGGAAAAATGTGCGGCCGCCTGATCCACGCGCCCCAGACGCCATGCCGCCAGGCCCGCCGTCCAATGTGCAATCGGAACTATTTCCCCGCTGCGCCGGGCGGCCTCTCCAGCCAGGCGCAGGGCGTCCTGATCGCGGCCATCCTGAAAATAGGCGGCGGCGATATCTTTCTGCGCCATATCCATTTCCACGGCATCCAGCCGACGGGCAACATCATCGCGTTGCAAATAGGCAAGCGCAGCGTCCGCGCCGGATTTCCCGAGTAGGCCCTTCAGGTGCAACCGGATCAGGGCTATTTGTTGCAGAGAAGCTTTTGAACGCGGCGTCGGGGATCGGTAGGTTTTGACATTTTCCTCCGTCGCTCCCGAACGGTGACGCCATCCGATCGGACGGCGCGGCAGGGGCGCAGCGTCAGACCGCTTGCGCAGCGCGAGCGCATATATTTTTTCGGCCTGGGGGTGATCAGAATATGTCTCCAGCCAATGTCTTAACTCCGTGTAACGGGAGCGATAGGCCGTGGGATGCAAATAGCGCTGCGCAAGCACATGGCCAAGCAGACGCTTATCCGTCAATTGATCGGTCAAATTGCTGACGCCACCCATTTGGGCCTGCGCCTGCAATATAAAAATCCGCTTGTAGGTTTGCGCATCGCTGGCGGAAAGTATGCGCGGCAATTCAGCAGCAAAGGCGGGGCGGGCAAAGACACCCGCAAGCCCTGCGCATAACAGGCACACAAAAAGCGCCCTCAGAGCCACGGCCAGTCTATCCCGCACGAGATTTTCCGCCTTCAAACCCAACCCCTCTTTGTTATCACCGGATTGTATACTGTTAACCATACACCAGGCAAGCGAGTATGGATTTTTCCACATAAATGACGCAATTAGTTAACAGGCAGTGAATCCAGGCGGGCGCGCAGCGCAAGCATATCCTGCCAGGCCTGTTTTTTTTGCGCCGGTTGGCGCAGCAGAAAGGCCGGGTGAAATGTCGCCAGAGCGGGAATTTCTCTTTCACCTGCGGGGTACAGTTTCCAGCGCCCGCGCAGCTTTATAATGCCCTCGCTGGCGTTAAATAGCGCCTTGACGCTGATGCCGCCCAATAGCAGCAATAGTTCAGGCGACGCCAATTGAATATGACGTTCGATGAACGGCAGGCACATCGCAATCTCGGCGCTGGTCGGGGTGCGGTTGCCCGGCGGACGCCAGGGCAGAATATTGGAAATATAAACCTGGCTTCGATCCAGGCCGATCGCCGCCAGCATGCGATCCAGCAATTGCCCGCTGCGGCCGACAAAAGGCAGGCCTTGCAAATCCTCATCGCGCCCTGGCGCTTCGCCGATCAGCATCACCCGCGCCTTCGGATTGCCATCTGCAAACACCGTATGTTTGGCCGTCGTTTTCAGCGCGCAGCCCTGAAAATTTTCCATGGCCTGACGCAGGCTGGCCAGATCCTGACAGGCTGCGGCAATGTCACACGATGACGTCATAACCGCCAGTGGCATTGTCGGCGGGGCAGACCGTGACGCCGGTGCTGCTGTCGCCATCCTGCGCGGGGGCAGTGTTTCTATCTCTGTACTTACGCTGAAACGATCGACAGGATGCAGGCCAATAGCCTCATCCGCGCCAGCCTCAAGCTGCCAGCGCAGCAGCGCCAGCACCTGTTCGCGCGTCTCCGGGTTCTCCATATTCATCCGCCGATTATAGCAGCATCATGGCCCGTGACTGGAATTTTAATTGGGGCAGTCTTTATTTTCAGCCATTTTCCATAATTTCCTGAGCGGTGCGTGACGGTAAACTTTTTATGGCGCGGATGGCAAAAAGGAATATTCTGCTTCCAGGCTGAGAAAACCAGGGAGTGATGTCATGCCTGTTCAAAAGTTTCCGCCGATGCGCAAGGATTTTCCGAGCTTTGACTGCGATGCGCATGTCGCCGAACCCAACGCCATTTGGGAGCGCGCCGCAGAATATCTGACCAAAGACGAGATGGCCGCCCTGAAAACCACCATGTGGTTCGAC
>CAYGDL010000189.1:0-3269 GCA_964348545.1 uncultured Alphaproteobacteria bacterium
TTTGCCATTGCCGGGCCAGAGCGGAAATATCTCGCAACCCCCCGCCCGGCCTTTCAACGCCGCCAGCACATCATCCAGCCGGTCCGCCCGGTGGATCAGGGTGATGCAGCCCGCCGGCCGCGCCATTGTGACGGCGAATTTTATCCAGTCACGCAGGCCAGCCGCACTTTCCTGATGCGCACTGAGCCTGCCCGGATGCGGCGATGCGCTGCCCGCGCCCATCTCCTGAAAAGGCGGGTTCATAAACACATGATGATAGCTGTTGGCGGTAATGCGGTAGGGCGGGCTGGCGATTGAGCCGCAATAGACCTCGATTGCATCGCCAAGCCCGTTTCTTGCGGCATTCTGGCGCGCCAGTTCGGCCAGCATCGGATCAATCTCCAGCGCATCCACCGACACGCCGGGCACACGCCGGGCCAGGCACAGGCCAGCCGTTCCCACGCCTGCGCCCCCCTCCAGCGTCAATTCCCCCGATTTTGCGGGAACGGCGGCGGCCAGCAAAACCGCATCAATTCCCGCCCGGTGCCCCGTGGCAGGCTGCAATAGCTGCAAACGCCCGCCCAGCAAGGCGTCGTCCGTTATTTCGCCGGTTATTTCGCTGTTCGCCGGATCGGCCATAGGCTCTGTTCCATAATTTCCCTGTCCAGCATCCTAAACTTATTTCGCAACCTCTTCTATAGGCGGACAAATTCTGTTAGACAGGGGCCAGTTCATCCGCCCCTTAGCAGGAGAAGTTTCTTGGGAGTAGTCGTTCCATTCGGCAGTGAAGATGCGGGCGGCGAAGGGGCCTTTATCGCCCTGCGCGATCTGGTCGCCGATGAAATGGCGCGCACCAACGCATTTATCCTTAACCGGATGCAAAGCCATGTGCGGATGATCCCCGATCTGGCGGGGCATCTGATAAAATCCGGTGGCAAACGGTTGCGCCCCATGCTGACCCTTGCGGCCATCCGCATGTGCGGCTATCGCGGCGAAGACAATGTGCGCCTCGCCGCCAGTGTGGAATTTCTGCATACCGCCACCCTGCTGCATGATGATGTGGTGGATGAAAGCAGCCTGCGCCGGGGGCTTTCCACCGCCAACGCCATCTGGGGCAATCAGGCCAGTGTTCTGGTCGGCGATTTCCTGCTCAGCCGCGCGTTTCAACTGATGGTCGAAATCGGCTCCCTGCGCATCCTGGAAATTCTGTCCAGCGCCGCAGGGGTGATCGTGGAGGGTGAGGTGCTGCAACTGGAGCGCGCCAGCGACATCGCCACAACCGAAGACACCTATTTGCGTATTATCACCGCCAAGACCGCAACCCTGTTCGCCGCCGCCTGCCAGACCGCCGGCGTGATCGCCGCCCGCCCGGTGGACGAGGAAGAGGCGCTTGAATCCTACGGTAAAAATCTGGGCATTGCGTTTCAGCTTGTCGATGACGCGCTGGATTATTCCGCAAAGCAGGCCAGTTTTGGCAAAACCGTCGGCGATGATTTCCGCGAGGGCAAAATCACTTTGCCTGTCGTGCTGTCATTCCGGCGCGGCAATGACACGGAGCGCGCGTTCTGGCGCCGGGTTATGGAAGATGGCCAGCAAAATACCGATGATCTGGCCATGGCCACGCAATTAATGAACCGGCATAGTGCATTAAGCGACACCATTGAACGCGCGCGCCATTATGGCGACATGGCCCGCGACGCCCTGGCGATTTTCCCGGAATCCGCAGAAAAAGCCTGTTTGTCAGGAATTGTCGATTTCTGCATCAGCCGAGCGTATTAAGCGCCCGCCCTCCTTCGCCTAAGAATGCCTTCGTGCGGCTTACCGGGTGGCTTACGAAGGCGTAAGCCACCCGAAGCCCGCAAGGCGAAGAGTGGTCGGAGTGAGAGGAATTGAACCTCCGGCCCCTACGTCCCGAACGTAGTGCTCTACCAGGCTGAGCTACACTCCGATTACCTGCCCGGTAATTGCGCCAGGAAGGATGTGAGCAGGGGTTATAGCGACAGGGGGGCCACCCTGCAAGAAATACCAACGCCCTACGCCAAGACTAGTCATCTACCATGTTTATGCCAATGCATAAACATGGTAGATGACAATTCCGGGCCTTTCAGCAGACTGCTAATGCTGATCTTTCCAGATACGCTTATAGGTGGCGAACAGCAGTCCGGCGAGGACCGTCAGGAAGATCATCACTTTCAGGCCGAGCTTGTGGCGGTCTTCCAGTTTGGGTTCCGCCGTCCACATCAAAAACGCGGTAACGTCCTTGGCCATCTGATCCAGTGTGGCAGGGGTGCCATCCTCATAGGTGACCTGATCGTCTGACAGGGGCGCGGGCATGGCGATCTGCTGGCCGGGGAAATAGTGATTATAATTCATGCCATCGGCCATCACCACGCCTTCTGGCGCATCGGCATAGCCGGTCAGGATGGAATAAAGATAATCCGGGCCATTCTTGCGCGCCTTGGTCATCAGCGACAGATCGGGGGGCATCGCGCCATTATTTGCGGCGCGCGCGGCATTGTCATTGGGAAACGGTTTAACAACGCGGTCTTTGGGTTCGGCCGGGCGCTCGAACATTTCGCCGTCTGCGTTGGGGCCGTCGGTGACATTGCTTGCGGCTGCGATGGTCTTGACTTCGGCTTCAGTAAATTCCGGTCCGCCCGCTTCGCTCAGATTGCGGTAGGAAACAAATTTGATCGAATGACAGGCCCCGCAGACCTCCTTGTAGACCTGAAAGCCGCGTTTTAGCTGGGCGCGGTCGAATGTGCCGAACGGGCCGTCAAAGCTCCAGTCCACATGTTTCAGCTCTGCCCCCTCGCTGGCCTGCGCTGCGCCAAGGGGCAACATTGCAATGCCGGTGGCCAGCAAAACCGAACGAAGCGTGATCTGCATTTTGTTTTTCATGTTCATCACCCCTTAGGCCGCTTTGCCAGATGCAGCATTGCCCAGCACTGGTTTGGAGATGCTTTCAGGCAGCGGCTTGGGCGTTTCCACCAGCCCCAGAATGGGCATGATGATAAAGAAGTGGGCGAAATAATAGGCGGTCGCAATGCGCCCCACCACCAGATACATGCCTTCCGCCGGTTTCGCCCCGATATAGCCCAGGATGATGGCGTCGATCAGGAAAATCCAGAAGAACTGCTTGTATAGCGGGCGAAAGCGCGCCGAGCGCACCTTGGATGTATCCAGCCAGGGCACCAGGAACAGCACGAAAATCGCAATCCCCATGGCGATAACCCCCAGCAGCTTGTCCGGGATCGAACGCAAAATCGCATAGAACGGCAGCAGATACC
>CAYGDL010000190.1:0-3244 GCA_964348545.1 uncultured Alphaproteobacteria bacterium
GGCATGGCGTGGCCGGTGACGAACGACGCCTGATCCGAACACAGCCAGACCACCGTATTGCCAATTTCCATCGGTTGGCCAAAGCGTCCGACCGGTTCAGCCGCCATCATGGCCCGGCGCATGCCTTCATTTCCAGCCAGTTGCGCCTCAAGCAGCGGCGTGTCGATCATGCCGGGACAGACAGCGTTTACACGGATATTTTTGGTGGCGTATTCCAGAGCGGCGGTTTTGGTCAGGCCAACCACGCCATGCTTCATGGCGCCATAGGCGGCCACCTGCTTGGACCCGACCAGTCCCGCAATGGAAGCCGTGCTGACAATTGCGCCACCTGATCCCTGTTTGAGAAATTGCAGGATCTGATATTTCATGCCCAGAAAGACCCCCTTCAGATTGACCCGGTAATTGAGATCAAAATTTTCCTCTGAAGATTCTGCCAGGCGCTTGAACTCTCCGGCCAGGCCGGCGTTATTAAATGCGCAATCCAGTTTGCCATAGGCCTTTACCGCAGCCGCGACCGATGCCTCGACCTCTACTGCCTTTGATACGTCACAATGGACATAACTGGCGACGCCACCCGCACGCGTGATGATGGCGACAGTTTCTGCACCGCCTTTGTCATCGACATCGGTGACCAGCACCTTTGCGCCCTCGCGGGCAAAAGCCTCGCAGGCTGCGCGACCAATTCCCGATCCCGCGCCAGTTACCAGCGCGACCTTGCCTTCAACCAATCCAGCCATTTGACGTTCTCCATCTAGTTGTTCAGGCGCCTTGCCAGGTTGCGTGTCCTTTCGCCCGTAACTGGCAGGCGGGGCATGCGCCACAGCCATAGCCCCAGTCAAAGCGCTGCTCGCGCGCGCCCATATAGCAGCTATGGCTGTGCTCGCGCACTAATTCCGTAAAGGGGGGGCCACCCAGTTCCTCGCCCAGCGCCCAGGTGGCGGCCTTGTTCAGCCACATCAGCGGCGTCAAAAAATCGAATTTACGATCCATGCCAAGATTAACGGTGTTGGCAAGCGCCTGGATAGTTTCATTGCGGCAGTCGGGATAGCCGGAATAATCCGTCTCGCACATGCCGCCTATCAGCGTGCCGATCCCCCGTCGATAGGCCACAGCCGCCGCAAGCGTAAAAAACAGCAGGTTTCGTCCCGGAACAAAGGTGTTTGGCAGGCCACTGTCGGCCATTTCAATTGCCATGTCCTGGGTCAGGGAGGTGGCGCTGATTTCCCCCAGAACGCTCAGATCAATAAAATGAGCCCGCCCCAATTTGCCTGGCCAGGTGAAATTTTCCTGTAATTTGTCCAAAATCCGGGTGCGGCATTCAAGTTCAACCCGGTGCCGCTGGCCGTAATCAAAGCCAATAGTTTCAACCGTTTGAAAGCGTTGCAACGCCCAGCCCAGACAGACGGTTGAATCCTGGCCGCCGGAAAACAGCACCAGCGCCCTGTCCTGCATAGTTTCTGATTTGGCCATTCTGGTCACCCAAGAATCTGTTAGTCTTTGTGAAGCGAAAAAAGGCAGAAATTCATGACAAATGCGAAATTACTGATTTCAACGGCAATTGTGGGGCTGAGTGTCATTGCGTCAGTGACTTATCTAACGGTTACCGATCATGCGCAAGCCCAGGGACCGATTTCCCGCGCTGCGGAAGCATGCGTCACCAATGGATCCGGCTCCGCCCTGCAATGTGATTTTAAGCAAGGGCGGCAGGCTGGGAGGGCTTGATTTTCGAATAGACTGGTCTATATACCAGTCTATTCGAAGCTCGCTCCCCCCAGAGAACGCCATGAACACCAAAATTGGCTCTTATGAAGCAAAAACCAAACTGCCGGAATTGTTGCGCCAGGTAAAAGCCGGCAAAAGCTTTACCATCACCAATCGAGGAGAGCCGATAGCCGATCTGGTGCCGAGTAAGGCCAGTGGGAAGCAGGACAGGATTGCCGCCGTAGAGCAGCTTAAGGCGTTTATGCTGACAAATCGGGTATATGGCGTAAACATCAGGGAACTGATTGAAGAAGGGCGCGATTGAGCTTCGTCCTTGATAATTCGGTGAGCATGCGCTGGTTGTTTGGTGACGGCAAAGCGCAGGATATTGCCCATGCGGACAGTGTGCTTGAGCATCTAAAACAAACCCGGGCTCTTGTTCCCGTGACCTGGGGGCTGGAGGTGGCGCATGTTCTTGCCCGTGCGGAAGCCAAAGCCCTGGTAACCGAAGCGCAAAGCGGCGCATTTCTCCAGATACTGGAAGGCTTGGATATTGCGGTGGACGCAGCCACATTTACCTCTGCGCTGTCAGACACGCTGCAACTGGCGCGGGGCTACAGACTGTCCGCCTATGATGCGTCCTATCTTGAACTGGCGTTGAGATTGAAGCTGCCGCTGGCCACCCTTGATGAAAATCTGCAAAAGGCCGCTGCGAAAGCCGGTGTGGAAGAATTTGTTTAGCTTTGTCCGGCAAAATCGACATTCGCCGCCTCGCGGCGTATATAGGAACGCATGATCGCCACCTTTGATAACAAGCCGCGCCATCCGGAAAAGGCCCATAGGCCCGATCAGCCGGTGCGCCGTGGCAAACCCGACTGGCTGCGGGTGCGCGCGCCTAATTCACCGGAATATGCCGCCACGCGCAAGATCATGCGCGATAACCAACTGATCACCGTATGCGAAGAGGCGGCCTGTCCCAATGTCGGCGAATGCTGGGCCAAGGGGCACGCCACCATGATGATCATGGGCGACACCTGCACCCGCGCCTGCGCCTTTTGCAATGTGCGCACCGGCATGCCGGGGCCGCTGGATACGCTGGAGTCGTTCAATGTAGCGGCGGCAGTGCAAAAACTTGGCCTGGCGCATGTGGTGATTACATCGGTGGACCGCGACGATCTGACGGATGGGGGGGCTGCGCATTTTGCGTCCGTCATTGTCGCGGTGCGGGCGCAAAACCCTGCCACCAGTATTGAAGTGCTGACGCCTGATTTCCTGCGCAAGGACGGCGCAATAGCGCAAGTGGTGAGCGCGCGCCCCGATGTCTATAATCATAATCTGGAAACCGTGCCGCGGCTGTATCCCGCTGTGCGGCCCGGCGCGCGTTATTTCAGCTCGCTGCGCCTGTTGCAGCAGGTCAAGGAAATTGATCCCGCCATGTTCACCAAATCCGGCATCATGGTCGGCCTGGGTGAAAGCCGCGAGGAAATATTGCAGGTGATGGACGATCTGCGCGCGGCGGATGTGGATTTTCTGACCATCGGCC
>CAYGDL010000191.1:0-3230 GCA_964348545.1 uncultured Alphaproteobacteria bacterium
GCATGGCGCAACCCCAAGGACAAGGATCTGGAAACGGTTTGCCAGATGGTCGAGGGCGTGGCGGCGCTGGGCATGGAAACCTGTGTGACCCTGGGCATGCTGACCGGGGATCAGGCCAAACGGCTGAAGACCGCGGGGCTGGATTATTATAATCACAATATCGACACCTCGCCGGAATTTTACGGCAAGGTAATCAGTACACGGACCTATGAAGACCGGCTGGATACTCTGGCGTCTGTTCGCGATGCGGGCATCAATGTGTGTTGTGGCGGGATTGTCGGCATGGGAGAGGCGCGCAGCGATCGTATCGGCATGCTGCACACGCTGGCCAATTTGCCCGATCATCCCGAAAGCGTTCCCATCAACATGCTGATCCAGACCGAGGGCACACCGGTGTTTGGCACCGACCGACTGGACGCGCTGGAATTTGTGCGCACCGTGGCGGTGGCGAAAATCATGATGCCGGCCAGCGTGGTGCGTCTGTCGGCGGGGCGCGAACAGATGAGCGATGAAACCCAGGCGCTGTGCTTTCTGGCGGGCGCGGGGTCGATCTTTATCGGCCCGAAATTGCTGACCACGAAAAACCCGGCGAAAGAACGCGATGATGCGCTATTTGCGCGTCTGGGTGTGCGGGCGACTGCGGTGGCCGATAAAACGCCCCGGCGGCATCAGGCTGCGGAGTGAGCCTGGCTGCCAACATCCCGGTTGATGAGCGCCTGATCGTTGCCCTTGACGTGCCCGGCATCGCCGAGGCGCGCGCCGTCGCGGATGAATTGCGCGGCGTAGTGAAATTTTTCAAGATCGGGCTGCAACTGTTTCCACTGGGCGGCGTCGATCTGGCGCGCGAATTGATTGCGCGCGGCGATAAGGTGTTTCTGGATTTCAAATTTTATGACATTGGCGAAACCGTACGCAACGCAGTCGTCAGCGCCGCCACCATTGGCGCGCAGTTTCTGACCGTGCATGGCGAGCGGGAAATTTTAACATCTGCCGTGGCAGGTCGGGGCAGCAGTGATCTGAAAATCCTGTGCGTTACGGTGCTGACCAGTCTGGATCAGGCGGCGCTGCGCGATATGGGCTATGCCGGCACGGTTGAGGATCTGGTGATGCAGCGCGCGCTGATCGCCCAACAGGCGGGCTGTGACGGCGTCATCGCCTCGGCGCAGGAAGCCGCCAGATTGCGGTCTGCATTGGGTCCGGACATGCTGATCGTAACCCCCGGCATCCGCCCGGCAGGCGGCGCGGCCAATGACCAAAAGCGGGTAATGACCCCCGCCGATGCGCTCACCGCCGGGGCCGATTATCTGGTGGTGGGCCGTCCCATCGTCCAGGCCCCCGACCGGCGCAAGGCAGCCGAGGCGATCCTTGCGCAAATGCGGGATGCGTGTTCCAATCGGGGTTGAAATATTAACCCCGGGGAGGAACCAGCCATGAAGCCAGTACGCCGTGTAGTTTCCGGCCATGATAATCAGGGCCGTTCGATTTTCTTTATGGATTCTGGCATTCCCGACGTGTTTGGCGGCGGCGGCATGGAGGATTTCGCGGCGCAGGGGTCGCTGGCGCTGGCGGAATTATGGGCAAGCGGCCTGCCTGCCGACAATTCTGGCAATAAAGACAGCCGCCGCACCGGTGACTATGCGCTGGAACCCAGCCCCGGCCAGTTGATGCTGCGCATCGCTGAATTTCCACCCGAGCCGGAAGGCCTCGCCAAACCCGGCAAGGGGCTGGAATCCCATCCCGGCTTTCACAAAACCGAAACGGTTGATTTTATTATCGTGCTGGAGGGCGAGGTTTATTCCATGATGGAAACCGGCGAAACCCTGCTGAAGGCGGGAGATGTGCTGATCCAGCGCGGCACCAATCACGCCTGGTCGAACCGTTCCGGCAAAATCTGCAAGATCGCCGCCGTAATGCTGAACGCCAAACCGCTATAGCCCGAACGGGCCGGGACATTAACCTGCCACTCAGTATTGACAGGTAAATTTGGGGACCAGACAAGTCTAGTCAACCACTTGCTCCATAGGAGGAGGCCCCATGCCGGTTTATCAAGCACCCTTGAAAGAATTCAGTTTTCTGTTGCGTGAGGTTTTGGGGCTGGAACGGCTTAGCAATCTGTCGGCCTATTCCGCTGCTAACGTTGATCTGCTGGAGGCGGTGCTGGCCGAAGGCGCCAAGATCTGTGAACAGGTGCTGCAACCGCTCAATCGGGTGGGCGACCAGCAGGGCTGCACCCGCCATGCCGATGGTTCGGTCACGGCGCCCGATGGGTTCAAGGCCGCCTATCGCACCTTTGTCGATGGCGGCTGGCCCAGCCTGTCATGTGATCCGGAATTTGGCGGACAGGCCATGCCGGTGGTGCTGGCGATGGCGTTCAATGAAATGGTCACCTCCAGCAATATGGCGTTCGGCATGTATCCCGGCCTGACCCACGGGGTTTACGAGGCGCTGCATCATCACGGTTCGGAGGAGCTCAAGAGCATCTATCTGCCCAAGCTGACATCGGGCGAATGGACCGGCACGATGAATTTGACCGAACCGCATTGCGGCACCGATCTGGGGCTGATGCGCACAAAGGCAGCGCCGCAACCCGATGGCAGCTATAAAATCAGTGGACAGAAGATATTTATTTCCGCTGGCGAACATGATCTGGCGGAAAATATCATTCATCTGGTGCTGGCGAAAATTGTTGGCGGGCCGGAAGGCATCAAGGGCGTGTCGCTGTTTGTCGTGCCTAAATTTCTGGTCAATGCGGATGGCTCGCTTGGCGCGCGCAACGGCGTCAGTTGCGGCTCCATCGAAGAAAAAATGGGCATTCACGGCAATTCAACCTGCGTGTTGAATTATGATGACGCAACGGGCTATCTGGTGGGCGAAGAACATAAGGGCATGCGCGCCATGTTCACCATGATGAATGAGGCGCGGCTGCTGGTGGGCCAGCAGGGCCTGGCGGTATCCGAAGTGGCCTATCAGAATGCGGTGCTTTATGCGCGCGAACGCTTGCAGGGCCGCGCATTAACAGGTGTTGCGGCCCCCGAAAAACCCGCCGATCCGCTGATTGTGCACCCAGACATCCGCCGTATGCTGATGAACCAGAAGGCCTTCAATGAAGGCGCACGCGCCTTTTCAATGTGGATTGGCGTACAGGCCGATATTCTGCGCTCTGGCGCCACGGACGCGCAAAAAGCCGATGATTATATGGCGCTGCTGACGCCGGTGGTGAAGGCCTATCT
>CAYGDL010000192.1:0-3209 GCA_964348545.1 uncultured Alphaproteobacteria bacterium
TCCAGTACCAGGTGCCGCCGACATCCGCGCCGCGCTCCACGATGCGGATGCTTTCCACGCCATATTCGCGCAGCTTGGCAGAAGCCAGCAGCGCCGAAAACCCGCCGCCGATGAACAGGCATTCCACGGTGTCATTGATCGCCGCCCGGGGTTTGATCTCGCCGCCATAAGTGTCGATTTCGTAGCGGGCCAGATCGCCTTCCAGTTCGTAAATATATTCATTGGTGCCGGAGGGCTTGTATTTCAGGCGCAGGTCGCGCTCTTCGGCGAACTTCTTCTTGATGCTGTCATAATATTCCTGCGGCTTCTCAGACTTGGGGGGCGTTTTGTATAATTGCCCCCGCTGAAGGTCGAAATATTCCTGCTCCTTTTGCGGGTTCTTTTCCTGGGTCTTCTCCATGGCCTCTCTCCTGTTCTCGCGTTTTTATTGATTAAGTCAATGTACCGGCCCATTGCACGCCGGAGCGGGCCGCAGGACAATCTCTTAGCAGAGTTTATGTGAAGCATTTTGCCGTGGCAAGGATTGCTTGCGCCATTAGAAAAGCTGAATTATTGGCGGAATTTATTCCGCCACCCTGGACTTTGCGGCCTGTTCGGCAGTGTGTTTGGCAAACATTTCCTGGGCCGCCTTGATGGCGCCTCCCATCAATTTGGCGCCGTCACGTGTTACCCAGGCCAGAGATTCCTGGCGATTTACATTGGATTTGCGGAAATGCGGTGCAACATGCCGCATCCATAAATCGTAGGATTTTTTGGTTTCCGCAAAATTCGTCCAGTTATGCGCCATTTGCAGGAAGCAGCCAAATTCACCCTGCGCACTTTGCAGCCGTTCGATCTGTGCAATTGCATCCTGTGGTGTGCCGATCACGGCGGCGCCTGATTTGATCATCGCCTCGATTGGATCGCCACTACTGTCTGTCTTGGCGCCGATCGGATTGATACGGCTGAAATAATCACGCCATTTATGAATGCCGAACTCCACATTGGCGCGCGCCTGTTCGCGGGTTTCGGCGATATGCACCGGCCCCACCAGACGCAGCCCTTCCGCATTCATGGGCGCGCCGCGCAGTTCCTGTGAAATATCATTCGCGACCTGCCAGTTGAATGCCAGCGCGTTAAAGCCTTCCGCCTGGGTTGCGGCAAAACACAACATGCCAAGATTATATTTGCCCGCCAAACGTCCCCCCGATGGGGTAATGGCGCTGGCCACTGCCACCTCGGGATAAGGTTTGCTGTAGGGCAGCAGATGTAGTTGCGCCTTGTTCAGTGTGTACCACTCGGTTTTTTCGGTTACCTGCTCACCCCTGAACAGCCGCAGGATAACATCCAGCGCCTGCGCCATACGGTCGCGTTGCGTAGATGGGTCAATGCCCAGCATGGAAGCATCAGACGGCAACAGCCCCGGCCCTGCGCCAAACATAACGCGCCCCTTGGTCATATGATCAAGCTGAATGATGCGGTTGGCCACCATCAATGGCTGATGATAAGGCAGCGAAACGACGCCGGTGCCAAGTTTGATGCGCTGTGTGCGCGCGGCGGCAGCGGCAATAAACAATTCTGGCGAAGCGATGATCTCGAACCCCGCGGAATGATGCTCGCCTATCCAGGCTTCGTCATAGCCAATCTGATCCAGCCATTCGACCAGTTCCAGATCACGTTGCAGACAAAGTGTCGGATCTTCATCGACCGGGTGGAAAGGAGCCAGGAATATTCCGTGACGTAAATTTATCTGGCCCATGACCGGTCTCCCTTCTGGTTGATCCGGTCATGCTAGCGCCTCAAGCGGAACAGTGAAACTTAATTCATGATCTGCCAGTCGCCATCGGGCGTACGACACGCCGTGCCATAGGTGGCCTGAGGACGCCCGCCAACCGTCGCCGTCGCCTGATATTCGCGGCAATATTGCCCGCTATTTAGCTGATAGGTCCGCGTCGGCGTCACCTGATAGGCCACGCCATTATCGGGGTTTTGCCAGGCGACGGTTTGCCGGGCCGGCGTCGCCTCAAACACATTGGCGGCATGAACATGATCATAAGGGCTGACATTCCGGCCAATAGAATTGCCGAAAATCGCGCCGATCACGGTGCCGCCAATGATGGCGGCGGTGCGCCCGCCGCCGTCCCCGATCTGCGAACCGGCAATGCCGCCAACCGCACCGCCAAACAGGGTGCCAAGCAGATTGGAATCCTGCCTGCCGTAATAGACGTCTGGTGGCGGGCGCCTATAGTGCCGGTAGACAGGCGCAGGGGCATAATAATAAGGGTCATAATAGCCATATCCCGATCCATATCCCTGGCCGATGAAAACCGAGAAATTTGTGCGCCTGCCACGATGATGGTCATACCCTCTATGATGGCCGTCATGGTAATCCCTGCGATGCCTCCCGTGACCATGATCATCATCATTGCGCCATGCCAGGGCGGGCGCAACCGGCTGTGCCGAAATGACCGCAATCAGCGAAGCAAAGAAAATAAATTTCCGGAAGCTCAAGCGGCGCATGACTCTCTCCACAACGATAGGAACCATTCCCAAGCCTGCCATATATCCCCGCATTCGGGCATTATTATGACCAAATTAAGGTATTGTGGCTGCCATTAGCCAGCGAAAGAGACTATATTGCCACGCAAATCGTAAAGTAATCAGCAGGGAATAAACTATGAGCAGCAGCTTCAGGGCCATTTATGTCAGCAAGACAGATACCGGCCAATCGGTGGAAATCAAAGCCCTGACGGATGCGGATTTTCCGGCCAGCAGTGAAGATAACGTCACCGTCGCGGTCGAATATTCCACCGTCAATTACAAGGATGGCCTGGCGCTGACCGGTAAATCGCCGATCATCCGTTCCTATCCGATGGCGCCGGGGATTGATCTGGCGGGCACGGTAACGGCGTCCACCGATCCGAATTTCAAACCCGGCGACAAGGTGCTGGCCAATGGCTATGGGCTGGGGGAAAATCACTGGGGCGGTTATGCCCAGCGCACGCGCCTGCCGGGCAAATTTCTGGTGCCGCTGCCGAAAGGTTTTAGCACCGCGCAGGCCATGGCCATCGGCACCGGCGGCTATACCGCCATGTTGTGCATCCTGGCGCTGGAAAAACAGGGGGTGCGCCCGGATCAGGGCGAAATTCTGGTCACTGGCGCTGCGGGCGGCGTCGGCAGCGTCGCCATCGCGCTGCTGGCCAGGCTGGGCTTTAAGGTCGTGGCGTCCA
>CAYGDL010000193.1:0-3163 GCA_964348545.1 uncultured Alphaproteobacteria bacterium
AATACCTCTATGCCGTCAGTTGCTTCGTCATGCCCTGGATCAAGCCGGTGTAAAGGCCCTGTGCGAATTTGACTGCTTCGGCTTCGGTTCCGCTTTTGACATCGAAATTGCTGAACCAGTCGACGCAGCACGAATTGGCGCCGGTTGGCGTCACGACGAAGGTCGCGACATACGCCTTAAATGGCAGCGGATGATCGTCATTCTGAATGCTGTAGGTCTGTGTGCGGGTATTCATATCATGATTATCGAGCCGCTCCACCACCCGCGCGCCATTGGTAAGCGTCACTTCACGTGAACAGCCAATACCCGAGCCGGTGAGCTTTACTGCCTCAATCAAGTCTAATTTAAGCCCGCCGAAATCCCCTAGTACTGCAAACACCTTATCGGCATTCGCATTCACGGCTTCACTTACTTTTGCAGTAGCCATTGTGTTCCCCTTTCCATGCATTAGTGGTTAGAGTTACCCCTGTGCAGTAACCAGGAATTGCGGCAGCACCATCATGTATGTGCCATCGGCGATGGATTGCTTGACCTCGGCCAGCATGGCGTCGGCACGTTTGGGGTCAATCCTGCCACCGATCTTGGCATAATTCACCATATTGTGCAGCACCAGTTGCATTTGCCCCCTGGTGTCGGCATTGGCCAGGATTTTCACGGAGACATTGGCGAAACCGGCCTTTTTCATGCCGCTATACAGCATGCGTCCGGCATGTGGCGTGTGATAGGCCAGTTTGGCAGCCTCGAACAGCTCGCCCAGCCGGGCAGCGCCAAGCGGCTCGACCACCAGCATGCCCCAGTCGCTGTCGATAATATGCGCGATGCCGCCCGGCTTCACCACCCGGCGAAATTCCCGCAGGGTCGCGTCAATATCTGGCACATATTCCATGACATTCTTGCAGATCAGCCGGTCGAGCGAGGCGTTGGGCAGCGGAATTTTGTCGTCCATCACATGGTGCACCGTGCTGGCAGCGCCAAAACCTGCCTCTGCCAGCGCCTTGCGCGCCAGGCCGACAAATTCCTGATTCAGATCAACCCCATGCACATGCCCGGTTGGCCCCGCGCGCCTTGCCAGCTCCAGCGCCAATCCGCCAGGGCCACAGCCATAATCCAGCACGGTCTGGCCGGGTTTCAGATCAGCGGGGGCCAGCAGGGGTTCCATCTCCGGCCGCCATTTGAACATTTCCGTATAGGCGCTGAGCCGTTCCGGCTCCACCTCGACCCAATGGTCGCGATAATAGGTTTTTTCATCCATGTGGGCGTCCTTTCCTGCAGTGTTACTGGCAGTCTACCCACAAAACCGGCCCGCTCACCACAATCTGATGGGAATTTTGAAAAAAAGGTAGGTACTGCTGACATAATTTGATATGCTGAATGGCTGAATTTAGCCAATTCGGTGAGCGGCTGCTTTCTGGCAGCACAAATAAAGTCACAAAATCGGACTATTGATTGCCTGGGATTGTGGGTTAGGCTAGTTTCCCCCGCCCTGCATGCTGGTTAATGTGGCGGCAGGTAATTATTTTAACGGGTGCCGCATGAACAAGACACCATCGCAACGGATCGGGTTGCCCGAAGCGCAGGGGATGTATGACCCGCGCAATGAGCATGATGCCTGTGGCATTGGCTTTGTGGCCGATATCAAGAACAGGAAAAGCCACAAAATCATCACCCAGGGGCTTGAAATTCTGCGTAATCTGACCCATCGCGGCGCTGTGGGCGCGGACCCGCTGGCCGGTGACGGCGCGGGCATTCTGATCCAGATGCCAGACCAGTTTATGCGTGAAGAAGCAGCGGCGCTTGGGATTACCCTTCCTGTGGAAGGCGAATATGCCGTTGGCTTTATGTTTTTGTCGCCTTTTCCGTCCGAGCTTGCCGCCAGCAAGGCGCTGATCGAAAAATGCATTCTGGCCGAAGGGCAATTGGTGCTGGGCTGGCGCGATGTGCCGGTGAACAATGCCGGTCTTGGTGAATCCGTCAAGCCGACTGAGCCGAAAAGCCTCCAGGTGTTTATCGGGCGCGGCCCCAACTGCGCCGATCAGGACGCCTTTGAACGCAAACTGATGGTGATCCGCAAGCAGTGCCGTATCGTCGCAGATGAGCTGGGCGGGAATCTGGCGCGTTATTTCTATGTGCCGTCTTTTTCCACCCGCACCCTGTTGTACAAGGGCATGCTGTTGGCCGAACAGGTGGGCGAATATTATCTGGATTTGCAGGACGAACGCATGGTCTCGGCCATGGCGCTGATCCATCAGCGCTTCTCGACCAACACATTCCCGACATGGTCGCTGTCGCAGCCGTTTCGCATGGTCTGCCACAATGGCGAAATCAATACGTTGCGCGGCAATATCAACTGGATGGCGGCGCGCCGCCATACCATGCGTTCAAAGCTCATGGGAGATGATCTCGACAAGCTGTGGCCGCTGATCCCGGAAAACCAGTCGGATAGCGCCTGTTTCGATAATGCGCTGGAACTGCTGGTGGCGGGCGGCTATTCGCTGGCGCATGCCATGATGATGCTGATCCCGGAAGCCTGGGCCGGCAATCCGCTGATGGATGACAAGCGCCGTGCCTTTTACGAATATCACGCCGCCCTGATGGAGCCCTGGGACGGCCCCGCCGCCATGGCCTTTACCGATGGCCGCCAGATCGGCGCGACGCTGGACCGTAACGGTTTGCGGCCCGCGCGTTATTTCGTCACCAAGGATGATCTGGTGGTGATGGCGTCGGAAATGGGTGTGCTGCCGGTTCCCGAAGAAGACATTATTGAAAAATGGCGGCTGCAACCAGGCAAGATGCTGCTGATCGATCTGGAGCAGGGCCGGATTATTTCCGATGCGGAAATAAAGGAAAATTTGGCCAGCGCGCACCCGTATCAGGACTGGCTGGATCAGACCCAATGCCGGTTGGAAGATCTGCCTGCGGAATATGCAGCCATGCGGCCCAACCGCGATACGCTGCTGAACCGTCAGCAGGTGTTTGGCTATACCCAGGAAGATCTGAAATTCCTGTTGGCGCCAATGGCCGAAACCGGCGAAGAAGCCATTGGTTCGATGGGAACAGATACGCCGATATCGCCCCTGTCGTCACAGCCCAAGCTGCTTTATACTTATTTCAAGCAATTGTTCGCCCAGGTCACAAACCCGCCGATCGATCCGATCCGCGAGGA
>CAYGDL010000194.1:0-3116 GCA_964348545.1 uncultured Alphaproteobacteria bacterium
GCCTTGCCGACCGTGGTCTTGTTGGTCGTCACGAGCCGGTCATCGCCGGTCGCGCCGCTGATGATGTCCTGAATGACGCGGCCAACGCCAATGGCCGGGTTGGCCAGTTGCGCGGTCCAGTAGGCGAAGCCCGCCGGATCCGTGGTGGCGTTGGCGACGCGGCCGAACAGGTTCAAATAGACGCTGCTGAGGAAGGTGGCGGAGGAGCCGACCAGAGGCGCAGACAGGAAGCCATACAGGCTGGTCGCTTCGGGCACCTTGGAGAAACTGTCAGCGATGCCCGCCAGCGACGCGCCGGCGTTGAGCTGCGCAATCCAGAAATTCAGGCCAGCCGAATCCGGCGCGCGGTTGAAATAGCCGACATAAAGGGCAGTGATATCATCAATAGCAGCCATGTTTTTAGCCTCTCCTAGGTTTCGAACCGCGCCTGAACCATTCAGGGGTGTTCAGATGAACCCCTGGTTATCCAACGGGTCCGGATTAAAATTCCATTTCAGCACTTCCACATACCAATACAGGCGATTCGTCATAATAACCCGTATTATCAGCGGCGGGCCACGCCCATTACGAACGCATCCCAGAGTACAGTAACATGCTAATAGCCGTGATAGCGCGCGTCGTCAACAATAAAAATCAGGAATAAACCATGAAATTTTCGTGATGTTGCATCCTGGCCATAGCTAACCCCCATAATATGCAATCGAAAACAGGGCCGGATCGCGCGCGAATCATGTTGCGCCAGAGCGTTACGGATATATTCGGCAGTGTAGGTTAATTGGACCCGTTTGACGAGCCGGTATTTTTGATTCGTTCATTTTGATTCGGCGAATAGATCGCGCAGGGCAAAAAAAGGTCCGCCCTATTGCTCCGGGGGGAGAGCAAAGGCGGACCGTCAGTTCCATGTGAGGGGATGACGCAAAATACATACGCCTGCGTCACCGAAGGCGTCCGCAATAGGGGTAGCGGACAGAACATATTAAATCATACTATTTTTCTAATGACTATTTAATTCTTTGGGGCGGCGATTGTGTGGGGAATATTGTGTTTGGAATAATGAAGGGCTTTGCGTGTGGCCCCCCTCACCCCAGCCCTTATTGGCACCTGCATCTTCAGGCTCCCGCGAGGGGTGAGGGGGGCGATGTGTGGGGGGCGATACGCCCTCAATCATCGCGCTCCGGAACAGCAGCCTGCCAGGCTTTTGCCCGCGCTTCATAGGCGCGCACGATGCGCCCGACCAGGGGGTGGCGCACTACGTCGCTGTCGGTGAAACGCAGCATGGAGATGCCTTCGACGCCATGCAGTATGTCGATGGCTTCGTTCAGGCCGGATTTCTGGCCGTGCGGCAGATCGATCTGGGTGGGATCGCCAGTGATCGCCATGCGGGAATTTTCACCCAGCCGGGTCAGAAACATTTTCATCTGCATCGGGGTGCAGTTTTGCGCCTCGTCCAGAATGACATAGGCGTCGCGCAGGGTGCGGCCGCGCATGAAAGCCAGCGGCGCCACTTCGATTTCGCCGCTTTCCAGTTTGCGGGCGATCTGATCGCCGGTGAACATGTCATGCAGCGCGTCATAAAGCGGGCGCAGATAGGGATCGACCTTTTCGCGCATATCGCCAGGCAGAAAACCCAGCCGTTCGCCCGCCTCCACGGCGGGGCGCGACAGCACCAGCCGGTCCACCCGGCCTTCCGCCAGCATGCTTGCCGCCACAGCGACGGCCAGATAGGTCTTGCCGGTGCCCGCCGGGCCGAGGCCGAACACCAGATCGTCACGCTTTAGCGCCTCAATATAATGCGCCTGCACCGGAGAGCGCGGCGCAATGCGCCGGCGGCTCATTTGAATTTGCACACCTTCATCCGCCATGGAATAGACCCGCTTTCCCGCAACGGTCCCCAGCGCCATGCGAATGGCGCCTTCGACCTCGGCCTTGCCGACCGGACGGCGCGCCTCTATCTGTCTGTAAAGATCGCGCAACACCGTGGCGGCGACCTGGCGTTCTGCGGCCTGTCCGGTGATGACGACCCTGTTGCCGCGCGCCACACAGGCGACGCCAACCCGGTCCTCGATCAGGGCCAGGTGCCGGTCATGTTCGCCCAGCAATTGCAGAATCATCCGGTTATTATCAAATTCCAGCACCAGCGGCGCCAATGCGTCTGCGGTTTCGCCGTCACCTGGCGCCGGGCTGACGCCCGTGTCCGCACTCAAAGTCCCTGACCCAGTGTACTCACATTCATTCCGCCGCCACCCTTGTTTGAGAAACAATATCTCCGTGCAGACTGTTTGATCCGACGCCAATAATGCGTGTACTGACGACCTGCCCGATCAGCGTCGCGTCGCCTTCTGCGAATACGGGCTGTAAATACGGGCTGCGGCCGATGATCTGGCCCGCATGGCGACCCGGTTTTTCGAACAGCACCGGCAATTCACGGCCAACGCAGCTTTCATTGAAGGCAAAACGCTGTGTATCCAGCAGCGCCTGAAGCACCGCCAGCCGTTCGGATTTAATGCGCTCCGGTATCTGATCCTTCATCACGGCGGCGGGGGTGCCAGGACGCGGGCTGAATTTAAACGAGAACGAACTGGCAAAGCCCACCTCGCGCACAAGCTTCAGTGTCGCTTCGAATTCGGCGTCACTTTCGCCGGGAAATCCGACGATAAAATCAGAGGACAGGGCAATGCCGGGCCGGGCGGTGCGAATGCGCGCCACCAGGCGCAGATAAAATTCCGCCGTGTGACGCCGGTTCATGACATTCAGAATACGGTCGGATCCCGATTGCACCGGCAGATGCAGATAGGGCATTAATTGCGGCACACGCGCATGGGCGCTGATCAGATCCTCGTCCACCTCGCCGGGATAGCTGGTGGTGTAGCGGATGCGAACCAGCCCATCAATTTCCGCCAGACGGCCGATCAACTGACCCAGCGAACAGGTTTCACCCTTTCCCGCATTGCCGTGATAGGCGTTCACATTCTGCCCCAGCAGGGTGATTTCGCGCACGCCCTGCGCCACCAGCCGTCTGGCCTCGGCCAGCACAGGCGGCACGGGCCGGGAATATTCGGCCCCACGGGTATAGGGCACCACGCAATAGGTGCAGAATTTGTCGCAACCTTCCTGAA
>CAYGDL010000195.1:0-3087 GCA_964348545.1 uncultured Alphaproteobacteria bacterium
TGATATCGGCATATTGCGCGCGCGCCAGCACATCATCGGTGTTGGCCGCATTCATATGTGTACGGATAATTTCGGACGGGTGATAGCCCGCCAGGGCGCGGCTTTGCGTTTGGCTGCGAATGCGCGCGCGCAAATCATCGTTCATCACCGAAACGCTGGCGAAAAAACCGCCTGCTGAATCCTGGGCCATTTCCTGAAAGGTGTTTTTGGCGCGCAGGTAGCGCGGCGCCCAGTCCAGCTTGGGATAGACCGCGCCCAGCGCGCCAAAAAGCAGTTTGCGCAGCGTCAGTGGCAGCAAGGCGCGCATCTGTTCCTGACGGGCATGAAACAGATAGCGGCGATAGCCCGCAAATAATTCATCACCGCCATCGCCCGACAGCGCCACTGTTACATTTTCACGCGCCAGCGCGCACAGCCGGAAAGTCGGCATGGCGGAACTGTCGCCAAACGGTTCATCATAAAAATCGATCATCCGGTCGACCAGATCGATGCTGTCGGGATCAACGATGCGGCTGTGATGATCGGTGTGATAGCGCGTCGCCATTTGTTGCGCATAGCTGGTTTCGTCAAAGGCCTTGTCGGCAAAACCCATCGAAAAGGTTTTTACCGGCGTCTGGCTCAGCCCCGCCATCAACGCCACGACGCAGGACGAATCCACCCCGCCCGACAAAAACGCCCCCAGCGGCACATCAGCGATCATGCGCAAATCCACCGCCTCGCGCAGTTGCGCCATCAATTCTTGCGCACTGGCCTGGCGCGTGTCGGCCATATCGGCAAATTTCACATCCCAATAGGCATCGATTTTGGGGGCCGCATCGCCCCGCCGCCACACCAGCCGATGCGCGGCGGGCAGTTTCAGCACACTTTTATAGATGCTGCGCGGATCAGGAATATAACCAAAGGCCAGATAATCCTCGATGGCCAGCGGATCAACGGCGCGCGCCAGCCCCGGATAGGGCCGCAGCGATTTAAGCTCGGAGCCAAAGATCAGCGTTCCATCGGCCAGCATACTGTAATGCAGCGGTTTCTTGCCCATCGGATCGCGCGCCATGAACAGGGTTTCGCGCGCCACATCATACAGGGCAAAGGCGAACATGCCGCGAAAATGCGTCACACAATCCGTACCCCATTGCCGCCAGCCATGCAGAATAACCTCTGTATCGCTGTGGGTCTGGAACTGATGGCCAAAGCCTTCCAGTTGCTTTTTCAGATCCCGGTAATTGTAGATTTCACCGTTAAAGGTAACGCCAATCGCGCCGTCGCGGGTCAGCATCGGCTGATGCCCCGCCGCCAGATCAATGATCGACAGCCGCCGGTGGCCAAAGCCCAGCCCCGGTTGATCCCACAGGCCAAAGCCGTCCGGCCCACGGTGAAACTGTGTGTCGTTCATCCGCGACAACAGCTCCCGGTCGATGGGACGCGAATCCCTGCTATGAAATATTCCTACGATCCCGCACATGCGAACGCAATATGCAGGCGGGAGTGTAAATTGTCCACGAATCCCCGTGAGATGACAGGCGCCTTACATCGGTATCGACACCTTGCCCAGCCGCGCCGTCAGCTTTCGATTTTCGCTATAATCCACCGGCACGGCAATGATTGCGGGGCCGGGCTGTTTGAACGCTTCGGCCAGCGCCGGGGTAAGCTGATCCGCCGAGGTCAGGGTTTTGCCCCACATGCCAAAGGCCTTCGCCAGCAACTCAAAATCGGGATTGCCAAATTCAAGTTTGGAATGACGGCCATCAAAGGCGTCCTGCTGTTTCCATTTGATCAGGCCATATTCGCCATCAACCCATACCATGACGACGATATTGAGCTTGTAACGCACCGCCGTTTCAAGCTCCTGCACATTCATCATAAAGCCCGCATCGCCATTAATGCTGAGCACCTTTTTATCCGGGCAGGCAAGCTTCGCGCCGATGGCGCCGGGCAGCGAAAAACCCATCGAGCAAAAACCATTGGAGATCAGCACCGTATTGGCGCCCTGGGCCTGATAATACCGCGATATCCACATTTTATGCGCGCCGACATCGGACAGCACAATATCGTCCGGCCCCATAAACTGGCGCACATCCCACAATATTTTCTGCGGCTTGACGGGAAAGCCGGTGTCGTCTTTTTCCGCAGCGAAATCCGCCGACATGGTGTCGCGCAGCTTTTTGCGCATTGTAATGTCAAACAGCGGCAGACGCCCCTCGGCGCGTTTGTTCAACTCCTCATTGAGCTGCCAGAGTGCGTCGGCCAGATCGGAAACAATGTCAACGGAAACCGGAAAATGCGTGTCAATTTCGGCGGATTCAAAATCAATATGAATGATTTTGGCCTTTGAGGCGGGCTTGTACCAGGCGACGGGGCTGTATTCCACCAGATCATAGCCCGCAGTGATGATCAGATCGGCATCGGCAAAGGCCAGATTATTATAATCACCCACGCCAAGCCCCATGGTGAACAGGCAATGCGGATCATCCATCGGCACCGCGCCCTTGCCCATGAAAGTATTGACAACGCCAATGCCGGTTTTACGCGCCAGCCGCTGCAACTGCGTGGCGGCGCGTTTGCGCACCGCGCCATTGCCTGCCAGGATGATAGGATTTTTTGCCGCCAGAATCAGATCGACCGCCTGACTGATGGCCTTGTGGTCCGCCGCCGGACGGCGCAGGCGCGTTACCGGCAACGGAACGCCATGCACTTCTTCATCGGCAATATCTTCAGGCAGCTCGATGACGCAGACGCCGGGCTTTTCGCGCTCAGCGATTTTGAAGGCCTTGCGCACCACTTCGGGAATATTTTCCGGGGCGACAATGGTTTGCGCCCATTTGCTGATCGGCTTGAACATGGCGATGGAATCCATGTTCTGATGGCTTTCCTTGTGCAGCCGTTTGGTCGACGCCTGACCGATGATCGCCACCACCGGTGCGCGGTCCATGTTGGCATCCGCCAGCCCCGTCACCAGATTGGTCGCCCCTGGCCCCAGCGTCGCCAGGCACACGCCCGCCTTGCCGGTCAGCCGTCCATAGGCGTCGGCCATGAAGGCCGCGCCCTGTTCGTGACGGCACAGAATGAATTCGATTTTACTGTCCAGCAGCG
>CAYGDL010000196.1:0-3081 GCA_964348545.1 uncultured Alphaproteobacteria bacterium
ATGGCGCGCTGTGGATTCCCGAAGCGACCGGGCGCGAGCCGTTTGCCCATGCGGCATGGCTGCTGGCAAATACTCAAAAGCTGATCATCGCCACCGGCATTGCCAATATTTATGCGCGCGACGCCTGCGCCTCGGTCAGCGGGCAGAACACGCTGGCCGAACAGTCGGGCGGGCGTTTTCTGCTGGGGCTTGGCGTGTCGCATGTGCCGCTGGTGGAAGGTCTGCGCGGCCATAGCTACGGCGCGCCCGTGGCGACGATGAAGGCCTATCTCGAAGCGATGAAAGGCGGCGCGCCCTATAGCGCCGTAGCCGCCGCCGAGGCGCCGCTAACCGTGATTGCGGCGCTTGGCCCGAAAATGCTGGAGCTGGCGAAAACCCATAGTGCGGGCGCACATCCCTATCTGGTGACGCCCGAACATACCGCGCGGGCGCGTAAAATTCTGGGCACCGGGCCGATGTTATGTGTGGAGCAAATGGTGCTGGGCGTTACCGATCCGGCCAGGGCGCGCGATGTGGCGCGCAAAACCATTGGTTTTTATCTGGCGCTGCCCAATTACCGCAACAATCTGCTGCGGCTGGGCTATAGCGCCGAAGAAATCGATGGCAAGAGCGACCGGGTGACCGACGCGATTGTCGCATGGGGAGACGCAAAAGCCATCCGTTCACGGATCGATGCGCATTTTCAGGCGGGCGCCAGCCATGTCTGCATTCAGGCGATCCCGCCCGATGGCGGCCGCATGGCCGATGATGTTCTGCTGGCGGAACTCGCGCCGGGCGGATAGAGGGCACGGCGCCTGCGATAATGATTTATCGCAGGCTGGCGGTTTGCGCCGGTTTTTGCGCCAACTGCGCGCGTTCTTTGCCAATATCGTTACGCAGTTTTTTGAATTGCGTCAGTTCACGTCCCGTCAACGCGTTTCCATTCGGCAATTTCACGCTTTGCGGGTTGACCTGTTTGCCATAGGCCAGCACTTCGTAATGCAGATGCGGCCCGGTTGAACGCCCGGTTGACCCGGAATATCCAATGATCTGGCCCTGTTTCACGCGCATGCCCTTGCGAACACCCTTGCCGAATCCGGACAAATGCCCATAGGCGGTGCTGTAGCCATCATTGTGACGTATACGGATATATTTTCCATAAGCGCCATTCCAGCCCGCCATATCGACAAAGCCCTGACCGGCCGCCATGACCGGCGTACCGGTTGAGGTGGCGAAATCCAACCCCTTATGCATGCGGGTATAACCCAGAATCGGATGCTTGCGCATGCCAAAGCGCGACGAAAGCTTGGCGCCGTCGACAGGCGTTTTCATCAGGGCTTTTTGCGCGCCGTGGCCATTCTGGTCAAAATATTCCGGTTCTGCGCCATCTCCGGGCGCAAAGCGGAACAGCTCCTTGCGCTCTTTTCCCAGGGTCAGGGCGGCATAGCGGATGGCGCCGGTGCGCGCGACGCGGCCATTTTCATCCATGTCGCGATCATACAATACATCAAAACTGTCACCCGGCTGAATGTCGCGCTGAAAGTCAACGTCATAGCTGAACAGGCGAATCATCTCGACAATAATTTCGGGACGGATTTTCGCCGCCAGCGCCGCCTCAAACAGGCTGGATTCAATCTGTGCACTGACTAATCGACTGGTCTGGGTCAGCGGGCGCGCAACTTCCTTGCTGGCGAAACCGCCATCGGCCTGACGTTTGGCGATGATCATGCGATCCACATCAGCGACAATCGATACGCCGGCCAACTGGCGGCCCTGCGCGGTCTCTTGCGTTTTGGTTGGCGCGAGAATGACGCTTAATTGCTGGCCTACATGCAAATCGCGCGGGTCAAAAAATTTCCCGATGGCGGATATGGCCTGCTGGGCCTCATCCCAGGATACGCCGCCCCTGGTCAGAATGCTTTGAAGTGTGTCGCCCCGGCTGACTGTCAGGGTTTGTGTGCCGCTCGCGAATTGCGCATTGGTGAGGTTGGGAACAGTAAGGGGGGGTAAAATTTCAGAAATCACTGGTGCGGCGGGATAAGCAGGGCCACGGGTGCTGAACGCAAACTTCTCAGGCAATAGTGAGGAAAAGCGGTCAAAAGAAGCAATCTGTGCAAATGTCGCAAGCGCTATTACGGGAAGCAGTACGGCGGCAAACGGCAGTTTTTGACCCCGGCCTGCCGAAATTGCGGATTTGCGCTGGTGCGTTGCCTTGCGTGTAACGGTCCCTGTCGGGTGCGCCGAAAATGTCTCTTCGTCGTGGCTGGACGCCATGCCGATTTTACCCCCTCTAACTTTTAGCCTTGTGATCCCTAGCGTATCATCTTGACGAGATTAGCGAATCACACACCCCTCTAACACAAAACATGGTTAAAATGCCCGCCTATAGTGTTCGCGTCAACGCGTCACGGCCATTCATCCACAGATAATTGTCTGCATATTCCAGCAAATACTTCCATATTGAGGAAAGTCCTGCCGTATTCACCATCATGGCAATTGGTTAATATAAAATGAAACACAGGAATAGTTACAAGTCCTGTCCAAAATTCAAAGTGAAGCCGGGATCCAGGCTAGGAAAGCAGCGTAAAGAAGCGGCAATCCGCCATAAACCAATTTTGTTACATTTTTTTTCTAATGCCTGTTGACTCGGTTGGGTGACCCGGCCTATATAGCGGTCATCGCGAGGCTGATTGGTCCCGTTGTGGCATACTGTTCTCTGGTTAAACGGTCTTTTTATAAGACCCGGTGAAGTCCTAAGGGCTTGACGCAACTAAAGAAAAGATGCACATAGCGGTCGCTTACCGGTCTGCGGTGCTCTCGGTAAAACTGGCCCACCAACGCGGCACTATGGCGCGCGGGGGGTATGTTTCGCTCTGGGGTATGGATATTCGCCATTTGGCGCCTGGTCCATGCACGCTATTTGACATTGTGGTTTAGGAAGGGAAATGTGGGCGGCGGTATGTCCGTTGAAGATATACTGCTATCTACGTTTCCTGATATTAATAGGTGCTACTGCTTGATTTATGACGACTTGTCGTTGTGGATTAAGATAGTGGAACCTCGTCAAGAAGTACGTTTTAGCAGAGCGATCAAACTTGAGAG
>CAYGDL010000197.1:0-3051 GCA_964348545.1 uncultured Alphaproteobacteria bacterium
GCGGATGCCACGACGAAGCCCGAAGGGCGAAGGCGGGCTTTATGAAATATGTCTACATGCTCCAAAGTAAAATACAACCCGACAGATATTATGTGGGTTGTACCCATAATCTCAAAAAGCGTTTTGAAGAACATAACAACGGGCAATCGTCACATACCAAGAAATTTCTTCCTTGGAAGCTTGTTGGGTATATTGCTTTCACAGACCATGAGAAAGCAGATAATTTTGAGACATACTAAAATCTGCTTCAGGCAGAGCATTTGCAAAGAAGCATTTTTAGGAAGATCACATGGACGTTATTCAACTTATTTCAGCGGCGGGCATTGGTGGTGTTATCGGCAGTCTGCTGACAACGGTTGTTTCAGCATGGCTTTCAAATAAACAATATATTTCAAATAGAAACTTCCAGGAAAAGAAAGAAGCCTTTATTGGGTTACTCGAGGCATATCGGGCGGCATGCCTGAACTCAGACGAAGAAACAAAAAACCAATTTGCTTATTGGTCTGTGCGTTGTGCATTGGTGACTCCAATAGAAATTAGAGAAATGATTGAAGATATGAAAATTTCTAATTTTGAGAGACAAAATGATGTTTTTAATAAACTTCAAGAAGCTATGCGGAAAGACCTTAAAGTTGACCTATCCAACTGAATATTAAACAATCGCAGCTCTTCGCGGGTTCTGAACCCGTCCACCAGGGCCGACCATCCTTCGGCGGGTCCATACCGGACATGATTGATTACTGTCTGGGCCAAACTTCATGTTAAGACCGCTTTCCGGCGCGGCGTCTGGGCCGCATGAAAATGTGGCGTGATGCGTTGATTGGCTTGACCCAATGGTATGATAATATCCAACCACGGCCGCTGCCGAAAAAATCAGCATTACTTTGACGCCGACGATGAACCGGATTATCAGGTCGGCAATTGGCGTGTTTTATTTCACGCGTTACGATTTGACGCGCCAGCGCCATGCAGAAATTCTACAGATACTGCGCTAACGTAACGCCACACCAGAAGCTAATCAAATTTCGAAAAGTCCGCCGGACGGCGCTCGTTGAACGCTTTCATGGCTTCTTTTGATTCGGGTGTGCGCAATTGCGCGTCAAATGTCCGGCCTTCCTCGCGGATGGCGTTTTCCAGCAGCGCGCCATGTTGGCGCACCAACCGTTTGGTCTCACGCAGCGCACTGGGTGGTTTTGCGGCGAGCCGCGCCGCAATTTCCCTTACTTTCAGCATCAACTGATCGGCGGCAAAAATTTCGTTCACGAACCCCAATTCCTGCGCCTTTTGCGCCTTGAACTGTTCACCGAGTAAAAACAGCTCCATCGCCCGCATTCTTCCCAGCATGGCCGGTATCAGCACTGACGAACCGGCCTCCGGCACTGCGCCAAGATTTACAAACGGCATGCCAAAGCGCGCAGTGTCGGCAGCGTAAACCAGATCGCAATGCATCAGCATGGTGACGCCAACCCCGATCGCCATGCCGTTCACCGCTGCGATTACAGGTTTTTGCGCGGCCATGAGCGAGGCCAGAAAAGTCGGGAAGGGCGCCGGTCCCTCCGTCAGGGATTTTTCGCCCTTCGGCGCGTTTGAGGTGAGAACGAAATCACCAATATCATTGCCCGCCGTAAAACTGTCCCCACTGCCGGTCAAAACCGTAACCCGTACTTTTGGGTCGGTTTGCGCGCTGCGCAGGGCATCGGCAATGGCCAGGTACATTTGCGGCGTCAGGGCGTTTTTCTTGTCGGGCCGGTTCAGGCGGATGGTCTGAATACAGGCTTCACGATGGTCTTCAATATGCGCAATCATCTGTCCATTGCTCCTTAACGCCATTGCTGTTCTTCCAAGCCCCCTCATATAATGGCGCGTCTTGTCCCGGCTATCCAGACGTTATTTAAATATTTATTAACCTTTACGGAAGTTTCCCATGTTTTTCAGAAATTGTTTGCGGTTCCTTATGCTCTCATTTGGGTTGTCCAGTCCGTTTGTGTTGCAGCAGGCGCTGGCCGCCACCGCGATTACAATCGAGAGCAGTACGCATATTCTGGACAGTGAGGACACGGCGCGCACCGAATTTGGCAAGCTGGTTTATCTGTCCGGCATTGCACTGCGCAGTCGCAATGCTGACTTTGGGGGCCTGTCTGGCCTCCAAATCAGCGCAGATGGTCGCCGCCTGTTGGCGATAACCGATAAGGGCAACTGGCTGGACGCCGAACTTGTCTATGAAGGGGAACGGCTGACGGGCCTGACGGACGCCAGAATTTCCCCGCTTCTGGGAATTGATGGCCGGGCGGTGCAGGGCAGGAGCAATGTCGATGCGGAAGCCCTTGGTCTGGATCAGCCCGGCAATCTTGCAGGCCCGGCCTATGTCTCTTTCGAAGGCAATCATCACATCAGCTTCTATCCCGAAGGATTGCGGACGAAGCCCGTGCCCGTGGCAGCGCCGAAGGATCTCATGCTGGCGCCCCCAAACAAGGGTATTGAGGCGATGGCGCGTCGCGCGGACGGCGCCTTGATCGCCCTGACAGAGAGCTGGCTCGACAGAGCGGGCAACCATATTGGCTGGCTGATCGAGCGTGGAAAATTCGAAAAGCTTTATCTTCGCCGCGAACGCGATTTTTCGCCCACGGACCTGGCGTTTTTACCGGATGGTGATCTGCTGGTGCTGGAGCGGCGCTATACGATGGCCGGAGGGCCAGGGATGCAAATCAGGCGCATCAAGGCGGAGGCGCTTATCCCCGACGCCGTGCTGGATGGAGAGCTGTTGATCAATCTCACGGCGCGTTATGGCATAGATAATTTTGAAGGGCTGGCGGTACGCACAAACCCCCGCAGCGAAATCGTCCTTTATCTGATGTCAGACGATAATTTCAGCCCGTTGCAGAAAAATCTGCTGCTAATGTTCAGGCTAATGCAGTAGCTGCTGCGCGGCGGGCCGCGATCTGCTTTTTCAGCCGTTTCGCACGCAGCGACATATTGGCCGCATCCGCTTTCATCAAATAGGCGTCCAGGCCGCCATTATGATCGACCGAACGCAGGGTGCTGGCGCAAATC
>CAYGDL010000198.1:0-3002 GCA_964348545.1 uncultured Alphaproteobacteria bacterium
CCTTGAACCAGTTGCTGGTGGAAATGGACGGTTTTGAATCCAATGAAGGCGTCATTCTGATCGCCGCCACGAACCGGCCCGATGTGCTGGACCCGGCCTTGCTGCGCGCCGGGCGTTTTGACCGTCAGGTGGTTGTGCCGAACCCGGATATTCTGGGCCGTGAGAAAATCCTCAAGGTGCATATGCGCAAGGTGCCGCTGGCCCCGGATGTCGAAGCGAAAATTCTGGCGCGGGGTACGCCCGGTTTTTCCGGTGCGGATCTGGCCAATCTGGTCAATGAGGCGGCGCTGCTGGCGGCGCGGGTTGGCAAGCGGCTGGTTGGCATGGTCGAGTTCGAGTCCGCCAAGGACAAAGTGATGATGGGCGCGGAGCGCCGCTCGATGGTGATGTCGGAAGAAGAACGCCGTCTGACGGCCTTTCATGAGGGCGGTCATGCGGTGGTGTCACTGAACATTCCATCCAGCGACCCGGTGCATAAGGCCACCATCATTCCGCGTGGCCGCGCATTGGGTATGGTGATGCGTCTGCCGGAGCGTGATCAGCTTTCGGTGACGCGTGAAAAAATGCTCGGCGATATCGCCGTGTTCATGGGCGGGCGTCTGGCCGAAGAACTGGTCTTTGGCTATGACAAGGTAACGTCTGGCGCGTCGTCAGACATTGAAATGGCGACCAAAATGGCGCGCGCCATGGTCACGCGTTATGGCCTTAGCGATGCGCTTGGCCCGCTGGCCTATGGCGAGAATGAGGAAGAAGTGTTTCTTGGCCATTCCGTCACGCGCCAGAAAAACATGTCTGAGGATACCGCCCGCGCCATTGATCATGAGGTGCGGAAAATTATCGATATGTGTTATGCCCGCGCCAAGGTGATTTTAGAGGATAAAATCCAGGGCCTGAATCTGGTGGCCAATGCGCTGCTGGAATATGAGACGCTGACAGGCGAGGAGATCAAGGCAATCCTGCGTGGTGAAACGCTGCGCCGGGATGACAAGGATCGCCCCTATCCACAAGGTCCGGTGACAGCCGTACCGTCCAGCGGACGCCCGCGTACAGGCGGCGCTGCGGATGGACCAATGGCCCCGCAACCACAGGGATCTTAAGGCGAACGTGCCGCCGCAAATTCTCGGCATTGTTAATATTACCGAGGATTCGTTTTCTGACGGCGGCCGTTTTCTGGCCCCAGAGCAAGCCATTGCCCAGGCGGTGGCGCTGGTTGAGGCGGGCGCAGACATTATCGATCTGGGACCGGCCAGCAGTCACCCGGACGCCAGACCCGTAACGGCGGATGAGGAAATCCGCCGCCTGGCCCCGGTAATAGATGCGCTGTCGGTGCCTGGCATTGCGATTTCTGTTGATAGTTTTTTGCCGGAAACCCAGCGATACGCGATGGCGCGGGGGGTGGCGTATCTCAATGATATTCAGGGCTTTGCGGATGCGGAAATCTATCCCGATCTGGCGGCCAACCGGTGCCGTCTGATCGTGATGCACGCCATACAGGGGCGCGGGATTGCGACACGGGCCGAGAGCGATCCCCAGACGATAACCGAGCGTGTCGGGCATTTTTTTCAACGTCGCATCAGTGAGCTTGAACAGGCCGGGGTTGGGCGCGACCGTCTTATTCTGGATCCCGGCATGGGGTTCTTTCTGGGTGATCAGCCAGAGGCATCGCTGAATATGTTGCGTGGGCTGAAGGCGCTGCGCGAACAGTTCGGATTGCCCGTTCTGGTGTCGGTTTCGCGCAAATCTTTTTTACGCGCGCTGACCGGGCGAGGGGTGGCGCAGGCGGGGGCAGCGACACTGGCGGCGGAGCTTTTTGCAGCGGCGCAGGGGGTGGATTATATTCGCACCCATGACGCGGGCAGTTTGCGCGATGGATTGAAAATCTGGTCTGCGCTTCAGGAAGAGAATAGTTAAAGCGGCGTTAGCAGTTTCCAGCTATGCTTCGCCAGATCATGCATTGTGAGGGGCTATGAGCAGAAAATATTTTGGCACCGATGGTATTCGCGGCACCGCCAACCGCCCGCCCATGACCGCCGATATTGCATTGCGCGTGGGTATTGCCGCGGGCAGCATTTTTACGCGCGGCGCGCATCGCCACAAGGTTATTATCGGCAAGGATACGCGGCTGTCCGGCTATATGGTGGAGCCTGCACTGACGGCGGGGTTTATCTCGGCGGGCATGGACGTGGTGCTGTTGGGCCCGGTGCCGACGCCTGCGGTGGCGATGCTGACCCGCTCGATGCGCGCAGATATTGGTGTGATGATTTCCGCCAGCCATAATGCCTATCAGGATAATGGCATCAAAATATTCGGCCCGGACGGTTACAAACTTAGCGATGAGACCGAGCAGGAAATCGAAGCGATGATGGAAAACGGTATCGATCAACATCTGGCGGAACCGCCAAAACTTGGCCGTGCGTTGCGGCTTGAAGATGCGGGTGCGCGCTATATTGAATTTGCAAAAAGCACCATACCGCGCATCATGCATTTTGAAGGTTTGCGCGTCGTCATAGATTGCGCCAATGGCGCGGCCTATAAAGTTGCGCCGACTGTGCTATGGGAATTGGGCGCGGATGTGATCACGATTGGGGTTGAGCCGGATGGCTTTAATATCAACCGCGAATGTGGCTCCACCGATCTGACCAAACTGTCGAAAAAAGTACTTGAGGTGCGCGCCGATATTGGCATCGCGCTGGATGGTGATGCGGACCGTGTGCTGATCTGTGATGAAAAAGGCCAGGTGGTGGACGGCGATCAGATCATGGCGTTGATCGGCGATTACTGGCATCGCACGGGACGCCTCAGCGCCAAGGGGGTGGTTGGCACCATCATGGCCAATCTGGGGCTGGAGCGGTATTTTCAGGATCGCGGGCTTGAACTGTTGCGCACGCAGGTCGGGGACCGCTATGTGGTCGAGAAAATGCGCAGCGATGGCTACAATCTTGGCGGTGAACAATCCGGTCATATTATTATGAGCGATTATTCGACGACGGGTGATGGGCTGA
>CAYGDL010000199.1:0-2994 GCA_964348545.1 uncultured Alphaproteobacteria bacterium
CCAGCCATGCGCCGCAGTATATTATTTATGGATGGCGCATATTAAAGCATTGCGCGGCCTCAACCAGTGAGTGTAGCCTTCAGTTAACAAAGAAAAACATGAATCAAGGTTGGATATAGTCCTGTTACGGATGTCTACCGCATAACAATGGCGGATTGAACGGCCCTGGGGCTATACCGCTTTAAGGGGAAACAGATGAACGCGGACCCGGCGTCCTTTGCGTCTGTAAAAGCCAGTCGGCTGACGGACAGGGCCGCCGTTATTCTGGCGTCCACCATCGCCACCGCCACATTTGTTGCTGATATCTTTACCCCGGCCGGACTGGCTTTTAGTATCTTGCCCTATTTTATTGCGGTGGCCCTCTCGGCCTGGATGAACGCGCGGGCGGCGGCAGTTTACTGGTTAGCCATCTGCTCGGTGCTCGTATTAGCTGGCATATCTATTAAAGTCGCTGATATTCCGCTGATAATATTCCTGAACCGCGCGACGATCATACTTCTGCTTACTGTCACGGCGTTTCTGGTGTCACTGCGTCAAAGATCGGAGGCGCGCTTGCAGCAAAGCCATGAGACGCTGGAACAGGAGGTCGCCCGCCGGACGGAAGAACTGGCGCGCAGAAACGGGCAGTTGCGCACCAGCCTGCATGAACTGGAAAAGGCCAGATCCAGGGCCGAAATCTCCAATGTCGCCAAGACGCGCTTTCTGTCGCAGATGAGCCATGAGATTCGTACGCCATTGAATGCGATACTCGGCTTTTCCGATACAATGCGGCAGGAAGTTTTTGGCCCCATTGGCAACCCTGCCTACCGGCAGTATAGTAGTGATATTTATGACAGCGGCAGCCATCTGTTCCAAATTCTTGAAGCTGTGCTGGAAGAGGCCCGGCTTGAGCGCGCAGAATATATTTTGCATGAAGATGATGTGGATATCACCGCGCTGATCAAAGAGGTTGTGCAGGAAGAGGCGGACGGGGCAAAGGCCAGGCAGTTAGACATCCAATTACAAATTCCACTGGACTTGCCCAGGTTGCGCGCCGATCCTGCCGCGGTGTTGCGAATGCTGGCCAATCTGTTATCCAACGCCGTGAAGTTCTCTCCGGACAAGTCGGTAGTACGGGTGATAGCGGAAATTGGCAAAGAGGGTTTGCGCATTGAATTTCACGATCAGGGCAACGGCATTCCCCCGGAAGACAGGGAGCTAGTCCTTCTGCCGTTTGAAACGGGATATGCCGCCGACACGGCAGGCAAGGGCGGCGCCGGGCTGGGGCTGTCAATTACGCTCGGGCTGGCCACACTGCATGATGCGAAACTGGAACTTAAAGCAGGCGACAGGTGCGGAACCATTGCAATTTTACAGTTTCCGCCAGAACGGACCATCGAGGCGCAATTAGCGCAGTGAGCCAGTCCCGGCACGTTCCGGCATTACCATGCGCACAGTGTCATTGCCCGGTTTGACCTGATCGCATCATGGTCTAAAAGCGCGGCAAATCGGGAAAGCGGGTGGCGCCGCCATGCACATGCACCCGGCCCAGTTCCGCACAGCGGTGCAGCACGGGAAACACTTTGCCGGGATTTAGTCTGCCATTGGGATCAAAGGCGCATTTCAGGCGCTGCTGCTGCGCCAGGTCCGTTTCGCTGAACTGGGCGGGCATCAGATCGCGCTTTTCGACGCCCACGCCGTGTTCCCCGGTCAGCACACCGCCAACCTCGACACATAGCCGCAAAATATCCGCGCCGAAACTTTCCGCCTTTTCCAGTTCATCCGGCACATTGGCGTCATACAATATGAGTGGATGCAGATTGCCATCGCCCGCATGAAACACATTGGCGACATGCAGGCCATACTGTGCGGACAATTCCCGTATGCGCGCCAGAACCTGCGACAGGCTGCCGCGCGGAATTGTGCCATCCATACAGAAATAATCCGGCGATATGCGCCCCATGGCGGGAAATGCATTCTTGCGCCCTGCCCAGAAGGCCAGCCGCTCCGCCTCATCCCGGCTTTCGGAAATGGTCTGCGCGCGGCAGGCCCTGGCGATTTCGCGCACGCGCGTTGAGAGCGCCGTGACCTCCGCCTGCACGCCATCCAGTTCGACAATCAGCAACGCCTCCACATCACGCGGATAACCGGCATTGCAAAAATCATCCGACGCCAGTATTGCGGGCCGGTCCATCATTTCCATGCCGCCGGGAATGATGCCATCACCGATAATCGCGGCGACACAGGCCCCGGCGTCTTCAACACAATCAAATCCCAGCAATAACGCCTTTGCGGTTTCGGGCCGGGGCAGAATGCGCACAGTTACTTCGGTGATGACGCCCAGCAGGCCTTCTGATCCGGTCACAATGCCCATCAGATCAAGCCCGGCCGCATCCAGATGCCTGCCGCCCAGGCGGATCACTTCGCCGTTCATCAGCACCATCTCAAGACCCAGCAGATTATTGGTGGTCAGGCCATATTTCAGGCAGTGCACCCCGCCGCTGTTTTCCGCCACATTGCCGCCAATGGTGCAGGCGATCTGGCTGGAAGGATCAGGCGCGTAATAAAATCCGGCATCGGCAACCGCATGGGATATCGCCAGATTGGTCACGCCGGGTTGCGCCACCACGCAGGCATTTTCAAGATCAATATCCAGAATACGGTTGAGGCGAGACAGGCCCAGCAACACGCCATCCGCCAGCGGCAGCGCGCCCCCCGACAGCGACGTGCCCGCCCCGCGCGGCACCACCTTGATATTCATCTCATTGCACAGCCGCAGGATGGCCGAAATCTGTTCCACACTATCGGGCAGCACCGCCAGCAGCGGCAATTGCGCATAGGCGGTCAGTCCATCGCTTTCATAGGGGCGCAGCTCCGCCTCCTTGTCGATGATCTGACCCGTGGGCAGAATTTCATGCAACGCCGCAACCAACGCCGGACGCGATAGCAGAATATGCGGTTCCGGCGCGGGCATTTGCAGGGTCATGCGGGCATCAACCTTTCGGCGCACGCCCG
>CAYGDL010000200.1:0-2986 GCA_964348545.1 uncultured Alphaproteobacteria bacterium
GCTTCCATCGGTCCGCCGGAAACGAACACGGCGGGAATGTTCAGCCGCATCGCCGCCATCAGCATGCCCGGCGTGATCTTGTCGCAATTGGAAATACACACGATGGCGTCGGCGCAATGGCCATTGACCATATATTCCACCGCATCCGCGATCACTTCGCGCGACGGCAGCGAATACAGCATGCCGTCATGGCCCATGGCGATGCCGTCATCAATGGCGATGGTGTTGAACTCTTTGGCCACGCCGCCAGCCGCTTCGATTTCGCGCGCCACCATCTGGCCCAGATCTTTCAGATGCACATGGCCCGGCACAAATTGGGTGAAACTGTTGGCAATGGCGATGATCGGCTTGCCGAAATCACTGTCGGTCATGCCTGTCGCGCGCCACAAAGCACGCGCACCTGCCATGTTGCGCCCATGGGTGGAAGTTTTGGAACGATAGGCCGGCATGGTTTTTCTCCCTGATGCTATTTGCGAATAATTCTACACTGGATGAAGGGGCGCGCAAAGACCTGTTCGGTGGTAAACCTTGCAAGACAATTGCAATTTAGGGGGCAGAAGATGGACACCAACCACATGTTACCTGGCATGGACGCCTTGTTGCCAAAGGAAATGGCCGAAAAGGCGGAACGACTGGGCGCGGATAAAACACGCCTGCCAGTCCTGAGTTTGCTGACGCTGGCGGTGCTGGCAGGGGCTTTCATTGCTTTTGGATCGATGTTTTCCACCATTGCAGTCGCCGCTACCGAGAGCCATCTATCCTTTGGGATCACGCGAATTGTGGCCGGGCTGACCTTTTCGCTGGGGCTGATACTGGTCATCGTTGGCGGGGCGGAACTGTTTACCGGCAATAATCTGATGGTTATGGCCTGGGCCGGCGGGAAAATCAGTTTGGGGCAAATGCTGCGCGCCTGGACGTTGGTCTATATCGGTAATTTCGCAGGCGCGGCGGCAACCGCCGTAATGATGTTTCTGGCTGGTGTGCATGGCAATGGGGACTCTGCCGTTGGGGCTGCGGCCCTGAATATTGCTGAGGCCAAAGCGGCGCTGCCATTTTTCCAGGCCTTGATGCGGGGCGTTCTAGGCAATGTTCTGGTCTGTCTGGCTGTCTGGCTGTGTTATAGCGCCCATACGACCACAGACAGGATATTGTGTATCGTCCCGCCGATTACGGCCTTTGTCGCCGCCGGATTTGAACACAGCATCGCCAACATGTTCATTTTGCCCTATGGCCTATTGGTCAAGGGCTTGGCGGCGCCAGCTTTTTGGACCGCCATCCAGCGCAGCCCGGATGCTTATCCCGCGCTTGAGTGGGGCGTGCTGCTAAGCAATCTCGCGCCCGTCACCCTTGGCAATGTAATTGGCGGCGGGGTCCTGGTCGGTGCGGTTTACTGGTTTGTCTATCTGCGAAATAGGCCTTGAACTGGCGGTAACCCGGAAAATTATCAATAATTTAATATTAATCATGCACATTTCGATCCGTCCTATCGTGATGGGGGCAAGAATCGATTTGCCAATGTAATTCAGACTGGCGTGTGCATCCGGAGCCTGACGTGACAGCAATTAATACAAAAAATGTCCAAAACGTGGCCCAAGATATAGATACACAAGACATGGATGCAGATGAAGCCTATGCGCGTTTCAGCGCACTGGTCCAGGGGACAAACATCAATTCCAAAACCTTGCTTGCGACGGATTATCTGAATCACTTCAATGAGATAATTATGCTCGTCGATATGATTTCCGACATGCCGGAATGTATTGAGGATGTGGCGGCATGGGCGCCTAAAAGCTATCAGGATCATTTTCGCGACAGTGGCTTTTCCGGCAAGGAGCTGGCGGTGGAAGCCTATGATTATGTGCCTGCGATCTATCTGGAGCCGTTTGAGCGCATTATTTCCCAGTTGAATATGTTGATCCTGCAGGTGGCGGGACGGCTTACCCAGGCCGCTGCCAACAATGATGAAGCGGAAATTGTCGCGACGGCGCTGTTTGGGCCAGAGTTGCGCCTGCTTGTTGAAAAAGCGGGCGGCGTCATCAACGGCGATGCCGTTGGTCATGATCAGGCGGATATTGACGCGGTGCTGGAAGCTTAGTTCTTGTGCTTGCCGCGTCTGTAGTCCTACCTTGGCCGGGGAATAAGTATAGTAACCCCGGCAAAGGCAGGAAAATGGAACTGAAAACACCCGATTATGTTCAAAAAGTCGTCATGGACGCGGCCGGCATGGTGGGCATCCGCCTATGCGCCATTGGAAACGAGCTTGGCCTGTTTGCCGATCTGGCCGGCAAGGGGCCTGCCACCAGCCAGGAACTTGCTACCCGTATGGGCCTGAATGAACGCTATGTGCGCGAATGGATGTATGGCGCGTCGGCTGCGGGATATCTGACATTTGACAAATTAAGCCGCAAGGCGGCCTTGCCGGCAGCACTTATTCCGGTATTGGTCGATGAAGGTGGCCCCGCTTATCAAGGCGGCCTGTTCAAAATGTTTACCGGTCTGATGCAGCCCTTTAACGAGCTTGTGAAAGCATTCAGGCAGGGCGGCGGCATAAGTTATGACACCTATGACGGTATTTTCTGGGAAGGACTGGAGGCAAATTCCTGTGTCCGGTATCGCAATTTACTGGTCAGCCAATGGCTGCCTGAAATGCCGGATGTAAAGGCGCGGCTGGAACAGGGCGCCAGCTTTGCCGATTTTGGATGTGGCGCAGGCCGTTCAACGGTGGAACTGGCAAAAGCGTTCCCCAGGGCCAAATTTTTCGGGTTCGACCTGTTCGCCCCCAATATTGAAAAGGCCCGCGCCAATGCCAAAGAGGCGGGCGTTGAGGACCGGGTGGATTTCCGCGTTCATGACATCAGCAAGGGCGTGCCGGGTAAATTCGATATTGTCGCCACGTTTGATCTGATCCACGATATGGCCGACCCCAAGGGCGGCTTGCGCGCCCTGCGTCAGGCGGTCAGGGATGACGGCATATATGTGCTGATGG
>CAYGDL010000201.1:0-2985 GCA_964348545.1 uncultured Alphaproteobacteria bacterium
CCTTGGTCAGATCATAGGGCGTCATTTCCACCAGCACCTGATCCCCCGCCAGCACACGGATGCGGTTCTTGCGCATCTTGCCGGCGGCATGGGCGATTATTTCGTGCCCATTTTCCAGCTTAACCTTGAACGTCGCATTGGGCAGCAGTTCGCTCACGGCTCCGGGCATTTCGATCAGTTCTTCTTTAGACATGCATCTTCCAACTATTCTCCATGTAAATGGATGACAGAGGGCAGAAAGCAAAAATTGGCGAAAAAATCAAGGTAATCCTGACAGGTCAGGCCAATCGGGGGGATTTTTGCATGGTTTCAATCCCCCCGAAGGGTGTATTTGCGGGAATAATGGCTGAAATCCGCTTTCCGGGCCAATTACAGCGCGCGTGAAATCAGCAGACGCATGATTTCGCTGGTGCCGCCATAGATGCGCTGCACACGGGCGTCCGCATACATGCGGCCAATGGGATATTCCATCATGAAGCCATAGCCGCCAAACAGTTGCAGGCATTTATCGACAACACGGCAATGGGTTTCACAGGCCCACAGCTTGGCGACCGCGCCTTCTTCGGGCGTCAGTTCGCCGCGCACCAGGCGCTCGATATACTGATCCACAAAGGTGCGCGCGACCACTGCCTCGGCCTTGCAATCGGCCAGCACGAATTGGGTGTTCTGGAAATCCAGCAGGGCTTTGCCAAACGCCTTGCGCTGTTTGACATAGTCAACCGTGACATCAATGGCCGCCTCCATGCCCGCGACCGATCCCAGCGCGATGATCAGCCGCTCGCGCGGCAATTGCTGCATCAGCTGGTAAAAGCCGCGCCCTTCATCGCCGCCCAGAACATTATCCGCCGGGACGCGCACATCATCAAAAAACAGTTCCGAGGTGTCCTGCGCATGAAGGCCGATTTTGTCCAGATTGCGCCCGCGCCGGTAGCCGGCAACCTTATCCGCCTCGACCACCACCAGAGAAATATTTTTAGCGCCGCCCGAAACATCGCCGGTTTTGCACACCACAATAATTATATCCGCATGCTGACCATTGGTGATGAAGGTTTTCTGGCCATTGATCACCAGGGCGTCGCCATCACGCCGCGCCGTTGTGCGTACTGCTTGCAGGTCAGACCCGGTACCCGGTTCCGTCATCGCGATGGCGGCCACCAGTTCACCGGTTGCAAGTTTCGGCAGCCAGCGCTTTTTTTGTTCTTCGGTGCCATAGGATAAAATATAGGGCGCGCAGATGCCGCTATGCACGCCATTGCCCCAGCCGGAAAAATGCATCCATTGTTCCTGCTGCACGATCACCGCTTCGTGGCGGAAGTCACCGCCCATGCCGCCATATTCTTCGGGGATGGTGACGCATAACAGCCCCGCTTCGCCGGCCTTGTTCCAGAAATTGCGGTCGATCTTGCCCTCGGCGTTCCAGCGTTCATTATGCGGCACGGCCTCGCGCTCAAAAAACTTGCGCACGCTGTCAGAAAAAATTTGCAGGTCTTCATCCATCCAGGCGGATTTATGCGCGATCATCAGTGCCTCATTGGTTTTGGAACGCCGGGCCCGTCATCAGGCCCGGCCCATCTCTAGCATATTTACGCATCCCGACGATGCCCGGATTTTTATGTACATGATTTGTTCTTAACAATAGGCGTATAATCCCAATATTATCCTTTAATCCCAATATTATCCTTGGCGCACCCAAACAGCTTAGAAATTCGTTGTTGTCGCGGTATCTTGATATTACAAACCCCCTATGAACTTTATAAACTATTGAATATAAATAATAATTCAATGTCATAATTTTTATTAAGTTTCACTAAGCGCAATACGGGCCAGATTACAAATATTATTTTCTCTTGGCGCTTATTTTTATAGACCGTTCCTAATTCGCCGTCTATATATGGCTAGCCCCCCTAGCTAACTGATTCGGTGATCTATATGAGCGACAATCTTGATGTTGCCATCAACGCCTTGCAAAAAGAACTCGCAAACCATGAACGGCTTGCGACTGACATTAAAACCATGATTAACCGTCTGTGCGTCAGCGCGGGGAAGCCCGCTCTTTACCAGAATGTAGAGTCTGGCAGTCAGCTGGGCGCAATGTCCATCAAGGCGGATACCTTCTACGGAAAATCAGTCATTGTAGCCGCACGTGAATATTTAGATATGCGGAAGGCCGCCGACCTTGGCCCCGCATCCGCACGCGACGTATACGAAGCGCTGAAATCAGGAGGGTTCGCCTTTGGCTCAACAATTGAAGCGAACGCGATCACTGTCGTAAGGCAGGCGATGGCTAAACAGACCGCCGTTTTTCACCGGCTTCCGACTGGTGATTATGGTCTTTCGAAATGGTATGCGAAAATAAAACCACGCAAGGTTTTACTTGGCAACAACGGCTCAGATGATAGCCCCGACATAGAACCGGCTGATCCCGAACAGGAACCAGCCGATGATTGAGTTTTCGCAACAAAGAAAACGCGGCTGATCAATAATCAGCCGCCTCAACATCCCAGCAAAGCGCGCGCACCCCACCAAAGGAATCGCGCTGAGCCATACCTCAAAAAGAAGGAGTAAAGCGTGATGTGGCACATCACCCAGACAAGATCGGTCAGCCGCTAGTAAGGCGGCTATTCCAATACCTGCCCCTTCCAGAAGGGTAAGAACGGCGGCGCGGTTCGGGTCCACACCGGCAGCGCCGTCGCGCCCTTCCAGTATCACATATAAAAGTTAAAGGGAATCGTCAATTTTTGACCGTAGCCGGGCTATTTTCTCAAAAGCCCGTTCAAATGTCTCGCCTGATTCATCCGCTTCCACCTGCCGCGCAGCCTCAATAAACCGTTGCTTCGCAGTGAGTTTTGGGTAATTCTTGGGCCGTGGTTTTGGCTTTGCTTTCGGGTTAGGCATTCGCTTGCTGGCCAACTGTTCGATAGGTCAGGCGCTTCGAACTTCTGCCGGGGCAGCGCTATGACACTATTGGCGTAGAGCCGCTGATCA
>CAYGDL010000202.1:0-2983 GCA_964348545.1 uncultured Alphaproteobacteria bacterium
TATGAAAAGATGGGGTGCAAAGGCGGCCAATTCTTCAAAACGAATATCATCGCGGCAGGGCAGCCGCTTTTCACCGCGAAAGCGCTTCCAGTGTTTCAGCAATTGCCGTGTTTCTTCACGTTCCGGTCCGGCCATGTCCCTTCTCCCGTTGCGCGGTCTCGCATCAGCCACCACAAAAATATCAGGCCAGGTATTGCAGCCAGCGTGCTGGCCATAAAAAATCCGGGCCAGCCCACGGCTTCCACCACATAACCTGTTACCGATGATAGCACGGTGCGCCCCACAGCCGCCAGCGATGTCAGCAGTGCGAACTGCGTGGCAGTATAGGCGCGCTCCTGGCACAGCGCACCCAGATAAGCCACAAACACGACAGTGCCAAATCCGCCGGTGAAATTTTCAATCCCGATGGTGGCGATCAGCAGATTAAGGTCCGCGCCACTATTGGCCAGCCACACAAACATCATGTTTGACGCCATCTGGGTGATGCCGCCAATCCACAACGCCGTATATGTTCCCATGCTGCGCGCGGCCATTCCGCCTGCAAACCCGCCCGCCAGCACGGCAATCAGGCCAATACCTTTTACCACCCGGCCATAGGTGGTCATCTCAAAGCCCAGATCCAGCACAAAGGGCGCGGTCATTACCCCCGCCGCTGCATCGCCCAGTTTGAACAGCAGCACAAACACCAGTATCGCAATCCATCCTTCGCGCCGGGAAAATTCCGTAAACGGACGAAGTGCGGTCTGCAACAGGGTCTCCATGCTGCTGCCGGATACGGCCGGCCCGTCAGGTTCTTTCGACAGTAACGCCGCCGCCATGCCCACCAGCATCAGCATGGCCAGCGCGATATACACCACAGCCCAACCCGATGGACCAGCAACACCAATACCGGCCAGCAGGGCATAGATCTCGATCGCGCCCGCCGTTGAAACCAGCAATGCAATACGGTACGCGGCCACAAAATTCGCCATGCCTGCCGCCTGCGCGTCCACCTCCAGGCTTTCAACGCGAAAGGCGTCGATGACTATATCCTGGGTCGCCGAAAAAAACGCTACCAGCAACGCAAGCCCCGCCAGCAGCAGCGGAACTTTCAGCGGGTCGGCCTGGCCCATGGCGATCACCGCCGCCATCAATCCGGCTTGCGACGCGATCAGCCAGGCGCGACGGCGCCCCAGACGGCGCGTCAAAAACGGAATCGGCAGCGCATCCACCAGCGGCGCCCATAAAAATTTCAGCACATAGGGAATACCGACAAGGGAATACAGCCCGATAGCGGATAGCGATACTCCCGCATCCTTCATCCAGACCTGAAGCGTCGCCCCGGTCAGCGCCAGTGGCAGCCCGGACGAAAACCCAAGCAACAGCATCGCCGCAACGCGCGGCTGTATATAAACCTTGAGGCCACCAAAGCGGCCTGTGGCGGGCGAAACGCCGGAATCATTCATTCCGGACTTATAGGTTTCATCGCGCCGCAATGCATCAAATTTCAGATCACATAGCGCATTGCCAGAAAGGATATTCAGGGCATATGCTGCGCTTTCGCACGGAACCTGAAAATCACAATCAAGCGGCTCAAGCCATAAATAGGCCGCGCAAGGGAAGGGGAACCGGATGACTGCGTTAAAAACCGTGGATATGGCGCTGGCCAGCAAGGTGGGCGTGGGGGTCAAGCGGCCCGAGGACGTGGTTGTCAGCAAGCAAGGCGCGGTCTGGATGTCGGATCAGAACAGCGCCTGCGCGCGGGCCATGCCGGATGGCGGCCTGCTGCGTTGCGGCAAGACTGGCGGCGCGCCCAATGGCATCAATATGGACCTTGAAGGGCGCATCATTATTGCCAATTTCGGCGGCCCGGATGACGGTCATGGCCCGTTGCAGCGTCTTGATCCGCGCACCGGGCAGATTGAAAATCTGGTTAGTGAAATTAATGGGCGCAAACTATATGGCTCCAATTACCCGCAGGTCGATAGCAGTGGGCGCATCTGGTGTTCGCATTCCACCTGGGGGCCGGTGGATGCGGCTTTCAACGGCCAGAATGATGGCCTGATCTACCGTTATGAGCTGGATGGCAAGGTTACCGTGCTGGCCGAAAACATCCAGATGGCGAACGGCATCGCTTTTGATCATGACGAAAAAAATCTGTTCGTCTGCCAGACCACTGGATGCGACGTGCTGCGCTATCCGATCAACGCGGATGGCGGCCTGGGCAAGCCGGCGCGTTATGGCCCGAAGCTTGGCCTGTCGGGCGCGGAGGTGCAGGACCGCCGCCCCCTGACCCCTGAGCTGCGCAGCCAGCTCGGCGCCACGGATGGCTGCGGCTTTGATCAGGAGGGCAATCTGTGGGTGACGCTGGTGATGGCCAACAAGGTCATCGCCATCACCCCCGGCGGAGAAGTTGTCACAATGCTGTCCGATCCAGCCGGCAAGCTGATGCGCATGCCAACCAATGTCAGCTGGGGCGGCCCCGGCATGCGCGATCTGTATATTGGCAGCGTTGTCAGCGATTATGTGGTGCATGTGCCCAGCCCCATACCCGGCATGCCGCTGGTCCACCAAAGATAGAAAGTCATTTATGCCCAACGCCAGTTTTACCCCCCGCGACGATCATTTCCATTTCGAGGAGATGGGCGATGACTGGCGGGCCACGCAAACCGCGTGGTTCTCGTTTCATCACCCGGAACGCCGTCTGGGCGGCTGGCTTTATACATTGATCCGGCCGAATATCGGAACCGTTACGGGTGGCGCGTGGATCTGGGACGGTCGCGAGGGTACGCCGCTGCTGTCCAATCTTGTTGAGCGCGATGATTTCTTCCGCGGCTATGAGGCGGGGACCGGCATCAGTATTGATGAGGACGCCTGCCGCTATTACCATGTGCTGTACGCCATGCGCGCGGCGTCGTTCTGGATGAGCGCATCAGACCAGTACGCCAGCGGGCGCAGCAATGATCTGCGCCTCGCGCGCCCCGCCTGGGCCTTGCCCGTGGCG
>CAYGDL010000203.1:0-2974 GCA_964348545.1 uncultured Alphaproteobacteria bacterium
CGGGCTATCTCACGCGGCGTCTGGTTGACGTGGCGCAGGATTGCATCATCAAGGAACAGGATTGCGGCACGAAACGCGGTCTGAACGTATCGGCTGTTGTCGAAGGCGGCGAAATATTACAGCGGCTTGGGGATCGTATCCTGGGCCGTACCATATGTGATGACGTGATTCATCCGGTAAGCGATGTGGTTATGGCCAAGGTTGGGCAGGAGCTTAACGAAGCAACTGTTGAGTTGATTGAGGCAGCGGATATTCAAACCGTACGCATTCGCTCTGTGCTGACCTGCGATTCCAAGGTTGGTGTCTGCGCCAGATGCTATGGCCGTGATCTGGCCCGTGGTACGCCGGTGAATATCGGCGAAGCCGTTGGTGTTATCGCGGCGCAATCGATTGGTGAGCCGGGCACACAGTTGACCATGCGCACCTTCCACATCGGTGGCACGGCGCAGGTGGCCGAACAATCCTTCATCGAAGCAACCCATGAAGGGGTGTTGCAGATTGAAAACAAAAATCTGGTGGCTGATCGCAATGGCCGTCAGGTGGTTTTGAGCCGTAACTGCATTCTGGCGATTGTTGATGACAATGGCCGTCAGCGCGCAACGCATAAAGTGCCTTATGGCACCCGCCTGCTGATCAAGGAAGGCGGCAGGGTCACCAAGGGGCTGCGCCTGTGTGATTGGGATCCCTATACCCTGCCGATCATTACGGAAAAATCCGGCACAGTTAAATATGTCGATTTGGTCGATGGTATTTCGGTCCGCGATATGGTGGATGATGCGACGGGCATTACCAACAAGATCGTTGTCGACTGGCGTTCGGCGCCCAAGGGCGGCGATCTGAAGCCAGGTATGGCGCTGGTCGATAAAAAAGGTGCGCCGGTTAAATTGGGCACCGGCGATCTGGATGTGCGTTATCTGCTGTCGGTGGACGCGATTCTGTCGGTGGAAGATGGCGACGAGGTTGCGGCGGGCGACGTGCTGGCGCGTATTCCGCGTGAAAGCGCCAAGACCCGCGACATTACCGGCGGTCTGCCCCGCGTGGCGGAACTGTTTGAGGCGCGGCGTCCCAAGGACCATGCGGTGTTGGCCGAAATGGACGGTATCGTCAAATTCGGCCGTGACTATAAGAACAAGCGCCGTATCATCATCGAGGCGGCGGACGACCCCGCTCTGTTCAGCGAATATCTGATCCCCAAGGGTAAGCATGTCGCCGTGCAAGAGGGTGATTTTATCCGCAAGGGCGAGTTTCTGCTCGATGGCAACCCGGCCCCACACGATATTCTGGCGATCCTGGGTGTCGAGGAACTGGCCAATTACCTGGTCCAGGAAATCCAGGAGGTTTACCGTTTGCAGGGCGTGCCCATCAATGACAAGCATATTGAGGTCATTGTGCGCCAGATGCTGCAAAAGGCCGAAATCACCGATCCGGGCGAAACGACTCTGCTGAAAGGCGAGCAGGTTGATCGTCTGGAATTGGACGAGATCAATGAAAAGGTCGTTGCCGAGGGGCGCAAACCCGCCCAGGGCGTGCCGGTGCTGCTGGGCATCACCAAGGCGTCGCTCCAGACCCGCTCGTTTATCTCGGCCGCTTCCTTCCAGGAAACGACTCGGGTGCTGACCGAAGCCGCTGTGGCCGGAAAAGTCGATTATCTGGCGGGACTTAAAGAGAATGTCATCGTTGGCCGCCTGATTCCGGCGGGCACCGGGGCGCTGATCAATGAAATGAAGGCGATAGCCATCAAACGCGATCAGGAAATTCTCAGTGAGCAGAAGGTGGTCAAGGGCGCCATCGCCAGCGCCGGAGATCAGGTTCGTGTTGAGGCCGAGGCGGTCTTTGCCAAAGCCCCGTCACCGGCGCAATAGGGGCGTCTGGAAAAAATCAAATATTAACAGGCAAAATGAAACAAATTTGCCTGTTTTAGGTTGACGAAGCTTAAGGGCGCGGATAGTATTCGCGCACTTTCAGAACATGGTCGTGGGATTCGAATCCAGGAAGCCTAAACACTGTTCGGAAGCGTAATTGACAAGTGTTGGCGCATGACCGGGTTTTGGCTTGGTCCTCTGCAAATATCCCAGGATAGGGACGGTGTTTGGCCGTGTTCTATTCTGTTAATGTTTTTTTGTAGCCGCTTCGTGCGGCAAGATCTGGGACAGTCTTAATGCCGACAATTAACCAATTGGTTCGCAACCCACGCAAGGCCCCGGTTAAACGGAACAAGGTGCCCGCACTGGAGGCTTGCCCCCAAAAACGCGGTGTCTGTACGCGCGTCTACACAACAACGCCGAAAAAGCCTAACTCGGCGCTGCGTAAGGTTGCCCGCGTGCGCCTGACCAATAAATTCGAAGTCACCAGCTATATTCCGGGCGAAGGCCACAATCTGCAGGAGCATTCAGTCGTGATGCTTCGCGGCGGCCGCGTTAAGGATTTGCCGGGTGTGCGTTACCACATTATTCGCGGTGTCCTCGACACTCAGGGCGTCAAGAACCGGCGTCAGCGCCGCTCCAAATACGGCGCCAAGCGGCCGAAATAGTATCAGAGAGATCGAGAACAGATATGTCACGTCGTCATCGCGCAGAAAAACGAGAAGTCCTTCCCGACGCCAAATTTGGCGATATCGTGCTCACGAAGTTCATGAACTCGCTGATGTATGAAGGCAAGAAATCGACGGCGGAAAGCATTACCTATGGCGCGTTTGAAATTGTCGAACGCAAAATCGGGCGCAGCCCGGTAGAGGTGTTTCGTGACGCGCTTGAAAACATCAAACCAAATGTCGAAGTGCGCTCGCGCCGTGTTGGCGGCGCAACCTATCAGGTGCCGGTCGAAGTGCGTAACGAACGCCGTCAGGCGCTGGCAATCCGTTGGCTGATTAATGCAGCCCGCGCGCGCAATGAAAATACCATGGTCGAGCGTCTGTCCGGGGAATTAATGGACGCCGTAAATAATCGGGGAGCGGCAGTGAAGAAGCGTGAAGACA
>CAYGDL010000204.1:0-2852 GCA_964348545.1 uncultured Alphaproteobacteria bacterium
GCATGCGGCTGGCCTATGATGAATTGCTGGCCAACCAGTTGGCGCTGATGCTGACCCGGCGCGCCATGCGCCGCCAGTCCGGGCGTAAAATCGCCGGTGACGGAAGGTTGCGCGACAGGCTGATCGCAGCCCTGCCCTATCGGCTGACCCCGTCGCAGATTGTGGCGCTGGCGGAAGTTTCCGGCGATATGGCCAGCCCGGGCCGCATGTTGCGCCTGCTACAGGGCGATGTCGGCAGCGGTAAAACCATTGTCGCATTGCTCAGTATGCTGATTGCTGTCGAAAATGGTGGTCAGGCGGCGATCATGGCGCCAACGGAAATTCTGGCGCGTCAGCATTACGCGGTGATTGCACCCTTATGCGATGCCATTGGCGTCAAAACCGCGTTGCTGACCGGGCGCGACAAGGGCAAGTCGCGCGATGCGCTGCTGACAGATTTTGCGGATGGCTCTATTCCCATTATTGCAGGCACCCATGCGCTGTTTCAGGATGATGTTCAGTTTCACGATCTGCAAATGGCGGTAATTGATGAACAACACCGCTTCGGCGTGCATCAGCGCATGCTATTATCCGAAAAAAATGTTCGCGCGGTGGACATGCTGGTAATGAGCGCCACCCCCATTCCGCGTACACTCACCCTGACCGTGTATGGCGATATGGACATCTCCCGCCTGCTGGAAAAACCGCCGGGCCGCACGCCGGTCGATACAAGGGTGCTGCCGCTGGCGCGCATCGAAGAAGTGATTTCCGGTTTGCACCGCGCGATTGATGGCGGCGCGCAGGCCTTCTGGATATGCCCGCTGGTGGAAGAATCCGAATTGATCGACGCGGCGGCCGCCGAGGAGCGTTATGCCGCCCTGCAAAAAATTTTCGGAGATAAAGTAGGCCTTGTTCATGGCCGGATGAAGGCGGCGGAAAAAGACCAGGCCATGGAGGATTTTGTACGGGGCCGCACCCGCATTCTGGTCGCCACCACGGTCATCGAGGTGGGCGTCGACGTGCCCAATGCGTCCATCATGATCATCGAACATGCGCAGCGTTTCGGCCTGGCGCAACTGCATCAGTTGCGCGGCCGCGTGGGGCGTGGGACGCAACATTCCACCTGCATGCTGTTATATCAGGCCCCGCTTGGTGAAATGGCCAAAGCGCGCCTGCGCATTCTGCGCGAAACCGAAGATGGCTTTCGCATCGCCGAAGAAGATTTACGCCTGCGCGGCGCGGGCGAAGTGTTGGGCGTCAAACAAAGCGGCATCCCGGAATTTCGGCTGGCAGATTTATCCGTACATGGTTCGCTGCTGGATGTGGCGCGCGATGACGCCCGTATGATTGCCGACCAGAACCCCGAACTGAAAGGCGAACGCGGCGAGGCGCTGCGCATATTGCTGTATCTGTTTGAGCGCGACGCAGCGGTCAAATATGCGCGGGCGGGTTAGGCCACCTTCGCTCCGAGTTTGCCAGGTTTTTCGAGGCGCGATAACATGCGGCGTATTTCTGCATCGCGTTGTCCGAATTTCGTCACTCGTTCGCTTATCCGCGCGCTCAGATCGTCACTGCCTTCAGGCTTATCAGACAATCTGCGCCGGTTATTTCAGGATATATGGACGATTACTTAATGATGATCCCCGACCGGGGCCATGATGCGTTCGAGGCTGGTCATGTTCATGCCGAATTTGGTCCAGTTATAGGGGGTCAGGTTCAGTGTCTTGATCACTTTGCGGGCGATCTCGACGCCCTGCCCGCTGGCGCGTGGGACCATGTCGAAATCCAGAATATTGACGCAGGCCGTGTCCTGTTCGAACGCCTGAACGCCGCGCAGCCCGGCCCCGGTCATCCAGCCCAGCAAAACACGGTTGATGCCTTCATGCGCCACGACCAGAATATTGGCCCAGTCGCGCTGTTGCAGCAGGCGTTCAATGGCGGCAGTACTGCGCGCCAGAGCGTCGGTAAAGACCTCGCCATTGGTGCCCAGACCAAAGCGCGCGCCGGGTTCTGCGGCCCCGTCAAACTGAAACGCCAGCGCCGCCCCCAACTTTTCGCGGGTCATGGGCGGGCCGTTGGTGCTGCCTTTGAGTTCCACCAGGCCAGGCTCAATTTCAATTTTAAGTTTCGGGCCTATCTCATGTTGTGAAATGGTGATTTCCGCTGTTTCCCGTGTGCGGTTCAGGCCCGAGCATATTACCCGGTCAAACGGCACATGGGCCAGCGCCTGCCCCGCCGCCTGGGCCTGTTCACGGCCAAGCGGGGTCAGCGGCACCCCTTCAAAGTCGCCCGAAGCAATCACTTCCGGCGAGAAATAATCCACATGGCCGTGACGCATCAGATAGATGCGCCGCCGACCAATGGTGCCGGGCAACACCTGCACTGTTAAATCGCCTCGGCTTTACGCAGGCTGTCTACATCTGCGGCCGAAAAGCCCCAGTCTTTCAGTGCGGATTCGGTGTGCTGGCCAATGACCGGCGGCGGGCTTTGCACTTTCGACACGGTGCGGCTAAAACGCGGCGCGGGCGCGGGTTGTGGCACGCCTTCAACCTCAATGAAGGTCTTGCGGGCGATATTATGCGGATGCTTCAGCGCCTCTTTGAGGCCCAGCACCGGCCCAAAACAGATATCGGTAAATTCCATGATACTATTCCACTGATCACGGGTTTTGGTTTTGAACAGATCAATCAGCTTTTGCTTCATGACCGGCCATTTGGAGCGATCCATCTGTTTTTTGAAGTCGGGGTCATTACTTAACCCCATCTTTTCAAGCAGTTCCGCATAGAATTGCGGCTCGATCGAGCCGATCGAGACAAACTCCCCGTCCGAGCACAGATAGCTGTCATAGAAGGGCGCGCCGCCATCCAGCAGAT
>CAYGDL010000205.1:0-2852 GCA_964348545.1 uncultured Alphaproteobacteria bacterium
GCCGCGCCCTGTTCGTGACGGCACAGAATGAATTCGATTTTACTGTCCAGCAGCGAAATCATCACATCGGCGTTTTCTTCGCCGGGAATGCCAAAAATCCGCTCCACCCCTTCGGCTTCCAGACATTTTACAAACAGATCAGACGCTTTCATTATGCCACCCCTAAAGCTCGTTAGAACGGATAACCATCATTTTTTCGATTTGCATATCGTGAATGGTGTGCGGAATGCCGCCAACGCCATGGCCGGATTCGCGCGCGCCTGCAAACGGCATCCAGTCCACCCGGAACGCCGTATGATCGTTGACCATCACCGCCGTGGCGTCAATGCGGTTATAGACGCGCAAGGCCGTGTCGATGTCGCGGGTGAACACCGCCGCCTGAAACGAAACCGGCAGGCTGTTGGCCCGCGCAATCGCCTCATTAATGTCCGTATACGCATAAACACATATCACCGGGCCGAACACTTCGGATATTGAAACTTTGGCGCTTTCCGGCGGATTGAACAGCACGGTGGGCTGATAACAGGAGGCGGAAATTTTCGCGCCGCCGGAAACAAGCGTCGCGCCGCCCGCCACCGCCTCCTGAACCCAGGCATGCACCCGGTCGCATTCGCCATGATTTATCAGCGGGCCAACTTCCGTGTCCGCGCGCGTGGGATCGCCAACCTTCATGGCCGCGCCCAGTTTTCCAAGTTCGTTCGCCAATCCCTCGGCAATGCTGGCATGCGCATAGATGCGCTGAACAGAAACGCAGACCTGCCCCGCATGGTAAAATCCACCTTTGGCAAGGCGCGCCAGATTGGCCGCCAGATCGGCGTCGGCGGCCACAATCACGGGTGCGGCGCCACCATGTTCCAGCGCGCAGCGCGTACCCGGCGCCAGTTGCGCGCGCAGGCCCCAGCCCACCGCGCCACTGCCGATAAAAGAGAAAAACGCCACGCGTCTGTCCGTCACCATTTTGGTGGCAAGCGCATTGGTTTCGGGGATCACCACCTGCGCCCAGGCTTTGGGCAGGCCCGCCTCATGCAGGATTTCAACAAAGGCGATGCAGGACAGCGGCGTGGCGCTGGCCGGTTTGACCAGCACCGGACAGCCCGCCGCAACCGCTGGCCCCACCTGATGCACAATCAGATTGAACGGATGATTGAACGCGCTGACCGCCGCCACCACGCCGATGGGTTCGTGCCGGGTAAAGGCCAGATGCCCGGCGGATGCCGCATTCACCCCCATGGGAATGACATTGCCGGCATCGGTGCGCAGGGTTTCAATGCACACCTCAATGCCGTCAATGGCGCGCGCGATTTCAACGCGCGAATCAATCAGCGGCTTGCCGCCTTCACGCGCCGCCTGCAAAGCCAGTTCCTCGGCGCGCCCGGAAATGATTTTTGCCGCGCTACGCAATATTTCGATACGCCGCGCCTTGGGGATCCAGGCGTCGCGATCCCGGTGCAAGGCATAGGCCATGGCAAGCGCAGCTTCCACTTCCGCCGCATTCATGCGCGGAACCCTGGCGATGACCGCGCCATCAAAAGGCGCGGTTACTTCCAGTTTGGCGTTGCTCATGTCAGGCGCGCCGTGTCATCGGGTTCGGGAATAATTTCCTGTTCGATAGCGCCAATTTTTTCAATTTCGATGCGCACTTTGTCGCCAGCTTTCATGAATAGCGGCGGGGTTTTTGCAACACCCACCCCGCCAGGCGTGCCGGTGGCGATCACGTCACCCGGTAATAATGTAAAGGCCTGCGTCAGATAGGCGATCTGATCAAAGCAGTTAAAAACCAGATGCCGTGTGTTTGAATCCTGCATCACCACCCCATTCAGCAGTGTACGGATCGATAGATTGTGCGGATCGCCAATTTCATCGGGCGTAACGATCCAGGGGCCAAACGGGCCGTGGGTGTCAAAGCTTTTGCCCATGGTCATGGTCTGGGAATGCATCTGCCAGTCGCGCACGCTGACATCGTTGACAATGAAATAGCCCGCGATCACCTCATGGGCGCGTTCGCGCGGCACATGGCGGCATTTGCGGCCAATGACAAAGCCCAACTCGCCTTCGTAATCCAACGCGCTGGAAACTTTCGGCAGATGCACCGGATCATAGGGCGCATTGACGCAGGTGGTCTGCTTGTTGAACCAGAGCTGTTTTTCAGGGGTTGGGCGCTTGGTCTCGGCAATATGATCGGCATAATTCAGCCCGATGGCCAGGAATTTGGATGGGTGAAGCACAGGCGCCTCCAGATGCACGTCCTTAAGCGGTATCAGGTTGCCTTTTGCGGCGCGCGCGGCCTGTATGGCAGGGGCGCCCGCCTCCAGAAAGCTGCGCATTTCCTGGGGCAGGGCCGGGGCCGCGGCGGATAAATCCAGCATCGCCCCGTCCTGAACAACACCAATTCTCGTGCGGCCCGATTGCGTAAAAGTTGCAAGCTTCATTGCCATCTCCCTGCTTTTATTCTGGCGTACACACACTATAGTGCATTTTCTATCAGGCTAGGAGTGATAAATGGCGCGCCGCTTTATTCTGACTGTAATTTTTGTTCTGGCTTCATTGCCCGCAATGGCGCGCGAGCGCATCGTGTTTGCAACCGACTGGAAGGCGCAAGCCGAACATGGTGGGTTTTATCAGGCGGTGGCGAAGGGCTTTTATACGGCGCGTGGCCTGGACGTGGAAATCCGCCAGGGCGGGCCGGGGGTGAATATTCCCCAATTAATGGGCGCGGGCGCGATTGATTTCGGCATGGGATCCAGCAGCTTTATGCCGCTCAACATGTTGCGCGAAGGCATCCGGGCAAAGGCCGTGATGGCGGTGTTTCAGAAAAGCCCGGAAATTCTGATGACGCATCCACGCACAGATAT
>CAYGDL010000206.1:0-2849 GCA_964348545.1 uncultured Alphaproteobacteria bacterium
GTTCAAACGAGCTTTGCGTCCGGGTCGAGGCTTCAAAAAACAGGTTGATCTGGGTACGCCCGCGCAGCAAATTCTGCTTTTTATCGGCTTGGCGGTTAAGTTCCACGTAGGAATCAGCCAGATCAAGGATTTGATCAATGTCCAAAGCGGACAGATCCTTGATCCCCAACAGGTGCCTGTGTGAGAATCGCATGCTGTGCTGTATACGGGGGCTGCTCATTAAAGCGAACTGTATAAAGCCGAACCGGCCCCGCCGCAAGCGGGATTTGAATATTTCGGCCATAGCCAGAGGATTAATCCTCTGCTAACACAGTGCGATAGGAAGATCAGGGGGAAGCGACGCAATGAACAAGACCGAAATCAGGATCGTACAGAAATATCTGCGCGATACGTTGGGCAACCAGAAAATTACCCTGGACCCCAAAACCGCAACGAAGGATTCGGTCGAAGTTTTTCTTGAGGCGGAATTCATCGCCGTGGTCAGCCGCGACAAGGAAGACGGCGATCTATGCTATAATTTCCATATGGCGATTCTGGAAGAAGACCTGCCGGATGAGGATGATCTCTAGTTGTTTAGTCCCTCCGTAAATGGCTGTGTCTTACACCGTCATACTGTGGGACTAAACACCTGGCAATGCACGGGCAAACTGCCAGAAAATAGCGCGATGTCTAACAACAAACCCTCAGCACGTTAAGAAAACATTGTTTTGTCTGATAATATTATTGTTAGACTGAGATTCATCATATGAAAGACGTGTTGCTTCTCACCCAACGGATGCCCTTTCCGCCGATCAAAGGCGAGAAAATCCGTCAGTTTCGCATTCTTCAGCATTTGCTTCAGCAATGGCGGGTGCATCTGGGTTGTTTGATAGATGATCCGGATGACCGTCAATATCTTGGTGAATTGCAGGGCCTGTGTCCGGACAGCTTTGTTGGGCTGATGGATAATCCGACCGCAAAGCTGGCCTATTTTCGCGGATTTTTTCAGGGGGAACCGCTTAGTTTCGCCTATTTCTGGCGGCGCGATCTGGCGCATTGGGTGGACAGGGTGCTGCGTGAGGTGCGGCCAGAGGTGGCGATCGTGTGTTCGTCAAATATGGCGCCCTATATTCTTGATCATCCGCATCGGCCTAAGCGCCTTGTCATTGACTATACAGATGTCGATTCAGACAAGTTTCGGGAATATGCCGCAACCATGCAGGGGCCGAAACGATGGCTGTATCAGCGGGAAGCCCGCCTGGTGCTGGAACGTGATCGGGCGGCGGCCAGGATTGCGGATTATGGGACTTTCGTCACGGAGCCGGAAACCGCCCTGTTTCAGAGGCTGGCGCCGGAAAGCGCGGAAAAGATGCGCGCCATTGGCAATGGTGTTGATGCCGGGTTTTTTACGCCGGAACAGCATTACGCGCCGCTTTATGATGCCACTATCCCGCACTTTGTGTTTACCGGAACCATGGATTATTGGCCCAATATTGATGCGGTAAACTGGTTTGCCGATGCGATATTTCCCCTTATGCGTGAACGTATAAAAAACGCGCAATTCATAATCGTCGGGGCCAATCCATCCCCGGATGTGGTGCGGCTTGGCAATCGTCCGGGCGTCACCGTAACGGGCCGGGTAGCGGATGTGCGCCCCTATATTGCGCATGGCGCTGTAAGTGTGGCCCCCATTCGCATCGCCCGTGGTATTCAGAACAAGGTTCTCGAAGCCATGGCGATGGCGCGCCCAATTGTGACGGCATCGCCCGCTTTTGAAGGCATTACGGCAACCCCCGGCAAGGATCTGATTGTGGCTGATGACCCACAGGATTTTGCAGACAAGGCCTGCAAGATCGCCATGGGAGAAATTGATGGCCGGGCATTGGGCCAGGCCGCGCGTCAGTGTGTGTTGGCGCATTATAGCTGGGCGGCGCAAATGTCGAAATTTGACGCACTTCTAGGAAGCTAGCAATGCGGCCACGCGCCCTGTTTCTGGATCGGGACGGCGTTATTAACATCGACGCCGGCTATACCTACAGGATCGAAACATTCCATTTTGTCGATGGCGTCTTCGATCTGTGCCGTACGGCGCATGCGCTTGGCTATCTGCTCATCATTGCAACGAATCAGGCGGGCATTGGACGTGGATATTATACCGAGGCGGATTTTCAACATCTGACCGCCTGGATGCGGGACCGATTTGCCGCTGAGGGCGCGCCCCTGAGCGCTGTCTATCACTGCCCCTATCACCCCGATGGCGTGGGGGAATATCGCAAACAGTCCGACTGGCGTAAACCCGCACCCGGAATGCTGTTACAGGCGGCACGGGATTTTTCATTGGATATGCCCGCCAGCCTGCTGATCGGGGACAGCGAACATGATATTGCGGCGGCCCGGGCGGCGGGCCTTGGGACCGCGGTGCGTTTTGGCGATCCGGCGACAGTCATAAGCGCCGCCGACAGAATATTCGCCACCCACGCCGAAATCAGCGCATGGCTATCCCGGTTTTCAGCCAGGTAGAAAAAGCTGCCTGAAATCCAGGGCTTTACAGGCCTATATGGATTAAGGACAATTTATTAACCTTCATCCAATATTAAGTGTATTTATGGGGGGTTATATCGTCTAGAATCCCCAGGATGAGGGTTTTGTTTGCATTGGCACGGGCTGGATGCTTTATCACAGACGCATTGGCGCAATTACGAGTATTTACACCATGAGCAGTGATTTGTTGACTTTATCGGGGCATTTGCGGTCTGCAACCGGGCGCGGTCGGGTTGTCGGGTTTGTTGCTATATTGCTGTCCAGCGTAGCAACGAGCCCTGTCCATGCCGAAGGGCTGATGGAGGCCCTGACGGCGGCCTATCAAACCA
>CAYGDL010000207.1:0-2831 GCA_964348545.1 uncultured Alphaproteobacteria bacterium
TGGGGCGCACGATGGTGGCGATATTGGAAAATTATCAGCAGGCGGATGGTTCGGTAATTGTGCCGGAAGTCCTGCGTCCCTATATGGGCGGACGGGAAGTGATTAAATAGCATGGCGAAAGCAGCAGTGAAGATTACCAGCAAACAGCCACGCATTTTGTTATCGAATGATGACGGTATCAATGCGCCGGGGCTGAAATGCCTGGAACGCATCGCCAGACAATTGACCGATGATATCTGGATTGTTGCGCCCGAAACCGAACAGAGCGGCGCGTCGCATTCGCTGACGCTGCACCATCCGCTGCGGCTGCGTAAAATCAGTGCGCGCAAATTTGCGGTTGCAGGCACGCCCACGGATTGCGTGGTGCTGGCGATTGCCGAAATCATGAAGGAAAATCTGCCCGACCTTGTTCTGTCGGGCGTTAACCGGGGGGCCAACATCGCCGATGACGTGACCTATTCCGGCACCATCGCGGCGGCAATGGAAGGCACTGTGCTGGGTGTGCCCAGCATTGCACTAAGCCAGACATGGGGGTTCACGGATTCACCTGTAATCAAATGGGGCACCGCCGAACATCACGCGCCACCCATCATCCGTAGGCTGATCAAGGCGGGATGGCCAAAGGACGTGCTGATCAATATCAATTTCCCCGATGCAGAAGCCACGAAGAAACTGAAGGTGGAAATCACCAGTCAGGGGCGGCGCGATCAGTCATTGCTGGAAATGGACAAGCGCGTGGACCGGCGCGGCATTCCCTATTACTGGACCGGCTTTCAGCGCATCCGCAGCAATCCGGCGGCGGGGTCCGACCTGCACGCGATCTATGCGGGTAATATTTCGGTGACGCCGCTGCATCTGGATTTGACACATGCACAGACATTGCGTTCCCTGCGCAAGGCGTTTGCAGGCGGATAGAAACGCGGAGGCATTGGGGCATGCTCGATCTGGAACCGGCCAGGATCAAACTGATTATGGAATTGCGCCGCCAGGGCGTAACCAACCGTGCCGTGCTGGTGGCGATTGAACGCACTCCGCGCGAGATTTTTGTGCCCGAAGCCCTGCGCGCGCGTTCGTATGAAAATATCGCGCTGCCCATTGGCCAGGGCCAGACCATCAGTCAGCCTTATATTGTCGGCTTCATGAGCCAGGAGTTAAAGCTGAACAAGCGCATGGTGGTGCTGGAGGTTGGCACGGGTTCGGGCTATCAGGCGGCGGTGCTGGCGCTGTTGTGTCGCCGGGTCTATACGATTGAGCGGCATCGTTCGTTGCTGCAAAGCGCCGAGGCCTGTTTCAGGGAACTGGGCCTGCATACGATTTCAACACGGCTTGGCGATGGCTATAAAGGCTGGCCGGAACAGGCGCCGTTTCAGCGCATTCTGGTGACAGCCGCAGCAGACAGGCCGCCACCACACTTGCTGGAACAGTTGGCGGTGGGCGGGTTTATGCTGATCCCGATAGGGCCAACTTTTGACACGCAAAATATTGTACGTATTACCCGTAGCGAATCCGGTTATGATACGGAAGAATTGCTGCCGGTGCGTTTTGTGCCGATGGTGCCCGGAATTGCGGTTGATGGCCTGTCGGTGCAGCAGGGGTAGGCAATGCAATGGGCGCGTGGGAGAAACATGCTCCGCATTCGAATTAATGTTTTTCTGGCTGCGGTGCTGACGTTGGGCGTCTGGGCGTGCGCGCCGCGTGGTGCGCCTGCGCCACTGGTCATGGGCGGGCCAGCTTCTGAATATCCTGTTTCGGCGCATGGCAAGGGCAGTGTTGTCGTGGAGCCGGGCGATACGCTCTATGCCATATCGCGCTATCACAAGACGGCGTTACAGGCCCTTATAGAGGCCAATGATCTGACGCCGCCGTTTATCATCAAGCCGGGACAGGTGCTGCAATTGCCGGGTGGTCCGCAAACATCGCCAGCGGCGGTCGGCTCGAAGGCCCCGATCGCGTCAGCGGCGTTGACGCCGCCCGTTTCCAGTGTCGCACCGATCGTTGCGATGCGGCCCCAAAGCAGTGCGGTGGCAAAGCCCCCGCTTATCCCTGATCGAAGTGGTGCGGAGTCTGATGCATCCGCGTCGACAGGGGATCCGACGCCCGGCGCGGCGGAAGATCAAAGCAGCGGATTTTCCGAAGCTGCGCAGGAGGTCCGGGATTCTGAACCGGAAATCGTCCCGCTTCCAAAGCCGGTTCCAGCGCGTCAGCATCTGGCGGCGCGCGAAGCGCAGCACAAGGCGCTCATCACCCGGCCCGCTGAAAGCCGCACCACGCCGGTGGTGGCGCGGGCCGCAGACCAGAAACTTGTGCGGTTCCTATGGCCGGCAAAAGGCCCGATCCTGTCGGACTTCGGGTCCAAACAGAACGGCTTGCACAATGACGGGATCAATATTGCCATGCCACCAAACGGGCCGGTTATTGCAGCGGGCGACGGGATAGTTTCCTATGCGGGCAATGGCCTGCGGGGCTATGGCAATCTGCTGTTGGTCCGGCATGAAGGTGGCTGGGTGACGGCTTATGCCCATAACAGTGAATTGCTGGTTGAAAAGGGCGCTACTGTCCGGCGCGGACAGGTGATTGCAAAGGCCGGACGCAGCGGCGGGGTCGCGCAGGATCAACTGCATTTCGAAATCCGCCAGGGTGCAAAAGCCGTTGACCCAAAACCCCTGCTGGTGGGAGGGTAAAGTGCGAATGAATGATTCAATGAGCCTGGATAAAACCCTAACCCAGCCTGTGTCCCAGCCTGCCCGCCAGATGCTGAATATATTGTGAGGCAACCCGGCCGGAACGTGCGCCACGGGTGGCGGCCCATTCAATGGCTTCGGCGCGCCATT
>CAYGDL010000208.1:0-2818 GCA_964348545.1 uncultured Alphaproteobacteria bacterium
GTGGCGATGCGCCCATTACCGTGCAGTCCATGACCAATACCATCACCGGTGACGCCAAAGCGACGCTGGCGCAAATTCACGCGCTGGAAATGGCGGGTGCGGATATTGTACGGGTGTCATGCCCGGATGAAGACGCAACGCGCGCGCTGAAAACCATTGTGCGCGAATCCAGTGTGCCGATTGTTGCGGATATTCATTTTCACTATCGCCGCGCTATTGAGGCGGCTGAGGCAGGCGCCGCATGTCTGCGCATCAATCCCGGCAATATCGGTTCCAAAGAACGGGTGCGCGAAGTGATTCAGGCGGCGCGCGATCATGGCTGTTCGATACGCATTGGCGTGAACGCCGGATCGCTGGAAAAAAATCTGCTGGAAAAATATGGCGAGCCCTGTCCCGAAGCGATGGTTGAAAGCGCGCTGTATCATGCCGGCATTCTGGAAGAACATGACTTCCGCGAATATAAGATCAGCGTCAAGGCTTCGGACGTGTTTCTTGCGGTTGCCGCCTATCAAAAGCTGGCGGATGCGGGCGATTTCCCCCTGCATCTGGGCATTACCGAGGCAGGCGGATTGATGACCGGATCGGTCAAAAGTTCGATCGGCATGGGCATGCTGTTATGGGCGGGGATCGGCGACACCATCCGCGTGTCGCTGTCCGCCGATCCGGTTGAAGAAATCAAAGTCGGATTTGAGATGCTGAAGGCGCTGGGCTTGCGGCACCGGGGCGTCAATATTATTTCGTGCCCATCCTGTGCGCGGCAGGGCTTTGATGTGGTGAAAACCGTGGCGGCGCTGGAACAGCGGCTGGCGCATATATCGCAGCCGGTTACCCTGTCGATCATGGGCTGTGTCGTGAATGGCCCCGGCGAGGCGCGCGAAACCGATATCGGCTTTACCGGCGGCGGCGCGGGATCGGGCATGGTCTATGTCGCAGGCGTGCCGGATCACAAGATGGAAAATGCGCGGCTGGTCGATCATATTGTCGAACTGGTCGAAGCGAAAGCAGCCAGCATGCAGGCCGCCAAAGCACCCGCGCCAGATTAAATTCAGGTTATAAAAAAGTGTTAATCCCCGAGACGAAACTCAAGGAAGTCGTCACGCGCCATCAGGAATTGGAGGCGCGCATGGCAGGCCAGTTGCCGCCTGAAACCTTTGTGGCGCTGTCACGCGAATATGCGGAACTGTCACCGGTGGTCGAGGGTGTGCGGGCGTGGAATATGGTGCGTGATGAACTGGCCGGACTGGAAGCACTGATCGGCGATCCCGCTACGGATACGGAAATGCGCGAGATGGCGCATGACGAACGCGGTGAAGTGCAGGCGCGCCTGGCGGATCTGGAAAATAAACTGCTGATCCTGCTGGCGCCCAGGGACGAGGCCGACCGCAAAAACGCCATACTGGAAGTGCGCGCCGGAACGGGCGGTGACGAGGCGGCGCTGTTTGCTGGCGATCTGTTCCGCATGTATCAGAATTACGCTGTCGCGCTGGGCTGGAAAGTGGAAGTGATTTCCGCATCAGAAAGCGAGATGGGCGGCTACAAGGAAATCATTGCCTCGGTCAGCGGCCAGAATGTGTTTTCACGGCTGAAATATGAATCCGGCGTGCACCGTGTGCAGCGGGTTCCTGAAACCGAGGCGCAGGGACGTATTCACACCTCGGCTGCAACCGTTGCCGTGCTGCCTGAGGCGCAGGAAGTGGACATTCATGTCGATGAAAAAGATTTGCGCGTGGACACCTATCGCTCACAGGGCGCGGGTGGCCAGCATGTCAACACAACCGACAGCGCCATTCGCATAACCCATGTGCCGACCGGCGTGGTGGTGCAGTGCCAGGACGAAAAGTCGCAGCACAAAAATCGCGCCAAGGCGATGATGATGTTGCGCGCCAAATTGTATGACAATGAACGCCAGACCCAGGACAAAGCCCGCGCCGCAGATCGCAAGGGCCAGATCGGCAGCGGCGACCGCTCCGAGCGCATCCGCACCTATAATTTTCCGCAGGGCCGCGTCACCGATCATCGCATCAATCTGACCCTGTACAAGCTGGAACGGGTGATCACCGGCGAAGATCTGAATGATCTGATCGACCCGCTGATAGCCCATGATCAGGCGGAACGCCTGGCAGCCATGGGGGAGGGGACATAAGTAGTTGATATTCAAAAATAAAATAAATATTCCGTCGCGCCTGGTTAATTCCCTGTGACAGTGCTTACTTTCCTGTCAGTTTCTCTTGACTATTGAATTAAAGCAGTGTAATTAAATAGCATGAGGTGTAAGGGGGCCGTTGCAGGTTCCGGTTACTTGCGCACCTTGGGATCTTTTGTAGAATTATAACAATCAGGAGTGTTGAAATGGAGAACTTCAATATCGACGACGCCTATGAATGCGTTAAGTCGGACGATTTCCCGGCGATGCTGAACCCGGATCGCTACATGAAGCGTTCCAATGCGTTCGACAAGATCATCGCCGCGACCAATGATCATTTCTGGGATCCGATGGACCCGAAATATGTCGATTTCAGCGCGCCATTTGATCTGAAAACCCAGTTGGTCATGCCGGAAACCCTGAATCTGGAGCTGCGCACCGCCGTTGCCGACAAGCTCGATGAAGGCCAGAAAATCCGCATGGTGAATGGCTCGGTGCATTTTGTGCTGTCCGGCATTCTGCATGGCGAACAGGCGGCGCTTAGCCTGTCGGCCGATCTGTGCCACATATTGCTGGATCCGGGCGCGCAGGAATATGCCGCCAACCAGGCGCGCGAAGAAGCCCGCCACGTCACCGGCTTCACCAACTATATCAAGGCGCGCTGGGGCAAGCCGA
>CAYGDL010000209.1:0-2802 GCA_964348545.1 uncultured Alphaproteobacteria bacterium
GCGCCATTTCCATCGCCGCATCGCGCAATTTGTCATCGTCATGCACATCATTGATCAGGCCCCAGGCCAATGCCTTTTCCGCTGGCAGACGGTCCCCCAACAGCGACAGTTCAAACGCCCGCGCCTTACCCAGCATACGCGGCAATAACCAGGTGGCGCCGCCATCGGGTATCAAACCGATATTCGCGAATGGCTGCAACAGATAGGCCGAACGCGCGGCCAGAATAATATCCCCCATCAGCGCAATGCTCATGGTGATCCCGGCTGTTGCTCCCTGCAAACCCACAACAATGGGAATTTCCATATCCCGCAGTTTCAGCATCAGCGTATTGAAAATTTCGTCCAGAACCTGACCCGCATCCGGCTGTGGCAACCTGGGCCCGCCCGGATCGGCCAAATTCATGCCGGAAGAGAACCCCCGCCCTTCACCCGTCAGCAACAGACAACGCACACCACTTTCTGGCGTGGCACAAAAATCCAGCGCCGCCTCAAACTCATGCAGCATGTCGCGGGTCAGGGCGTTGAGCGTGGCAGGCGAATTAAACGAGATATGGCCCACGCCATCGGACTGGGTAAAAAGAATGTGTTGATATGCCATCGCCTGCCTCCAATTACATCTGGTCAGGTTTATTTCCCAGTCTTTGAACCAGCCATTTCAATATTAGCGGATTTTGTTCTAGACTGAACAGGATTTATCCTGAACCAGATCCACCCATAGGAGAGCGTAGCATGAGTGCCGCAGAAAACATTTCCAGTGCTGATAAGCAGATGCGCGCCGTCCTGGAGCGCCAGAAACAGGCGCATATCCGCGAAGGGGCGCCAAGCCCGGAATTGCGCATCGACCGTATTAACCGCGCCATTGGCCTGATTGTCGATTATCAGGATGAAATCTGCACGGCGTTAAGCGCCGATTTCGGCCATCGCAGCACGGATCAGTCCATTATGTCCGATGTTGTTGGCTGTCTTGGCGGCTTGAAAGAAGCAAAGAAACTATTGCGCAAATGGATGCGGCCAGATCGGCGCGCCACCACATTTCCATTTAATCTTGCGGGCGGAAAATCGCGGGTGGAATATCAGCCGCTGGGAACGGTTGGCCTGATTACGCCGTGGAATTTTCCCCTGGCAATGACTTTTTCGCCACTCGCGGGAATATTTTCGGCGGGCAACCGGGTGATGATGAAACCTTCGGAATATACACCGCGCACCGCTGATCTAATGGCGCGCATGTTCGCCAAGTCCTTTGATGAAAGCGAAGTGGCGGTGTGCACTGGCGGGCCGGAGGTTGGCCAGGCGTTCAGCGCCCTGCCCTTTGATCATATCATCTTTATTGGCGCGACATCGGTGGGCAAAAGCATCATGCGCGCGGCGGCCGAAAATCTGGTCCCGGTAACGCTGGAGCTTGGTGGCAAATCACCAACCATCATCAGTAAATCAGCCCGGATGCAGACAAGCACGGACCGCATCATGAATGGCAAGTTGATGAATGCGGGTCAGATATGCCTGGCGCCGGATTATGTCTATGTGCCCAAAGACCAGGAAGACGCCTTTGTCGCCTCGGCGCAGCGATCCGTCGCAACCATGTATCCTGCATTGAAAGAAAACCCGGACTACACATCGGTTATCAACCAGCGTCACTATGACCGCCTACAGGGATATGTCGCCGACGCCCGGTCAAAGGGTGCAAGGATTGTTGAAATTAATCCGGCTAATGAAGATTTCTCCCAGCAGTCCGCGCATAAAATCCCACCCACGCTTCTGCTGGATGTAACCGAAGACATGAAAATCGCGCAGGAAGAAATTTTTGGCCCGCTGCTGATGGTCAAGAGCTATGGCGCGATTGATGAGGTTGTTGATTATGTTAACGCCCATCCACGCCCGCTGGCCTTATACTATTTTGGCAATGACCAGGCTGAAAAGCGGCGGGTGCTGGCGCGCACCACTTCCGGTGGTGTCGCAATTAATGATGTTATGTTGCATGTTGCCCAGGAAGATTTGCCGTTCGGCGGCGTCGGCGCCAGTGGCATGGGTTCTTATCACGGCTATGACGGGTTCAAAAATTTCAGCCACGCCAAAGCGGTTTATGAACAGGGCGGGCGTTTCGATCTGGGGCGGTTTATCCGCCCGCCCTTTACGCCGCGCCTGCGCAAAATGCTGACCTCACAGGTTAAACGCTAAATCATATCCCACAAATAAAACGGGCCGCACCGATGCGCGGCCCGTTTGCGTTAAGTCAGATGATCAGGTGGTTTACCGAACGCCCAACCGGCGGATAGCATCCGGGGTGTAGCGGTCTTCGGACAGTTCATCCGCATTCCAGCTGATTTGCGTTTCCTGGTTAACAAAACTGTCGACCAGATAACGGCCGGCGTTCAGGTCATAGGAAACCGCGCCTACGCGGTCGCAAACCGGAACTTCATAATAGGTTTGCGCAAACTGTTCCTGTACGCGCCACAGATCGCCGCGCGCGTCATAGGCGCTGGTTTGCAGGATGAACCAGCTATCTTCTTCCATCCAGAACTTGCGTTTGGGATAGATATGACGGGTTTCAGGGCGCACATTGGCCTCAAAAACATGGGCGCGCTGCAATTCGTAACGCGGCAGGTCCTGATTGATGTGCGGGCCAGCGATAAAGATGTCCTTGTACTGATGCTCCTTGGCCGCCAGCCGGTAATTGTTGTTCGACATATAGGTTTCCTGACGGCCAATATAGGCCCAGTCATAACGGTCCGTTGCGCCATTGTACCCACCGAACGAATCGGTGGTTTGCAGGCCGTCCGAATTGGTGCCGGGATTATCATAGGC
>CAYGDL010000210.1:0-2769 GCA_964348545.1 uncultured Alphaproteobacteria bacterium
TGCGCGAGCCGCCCGGCGGGGCGGCGCCGACAACAGACCCGAAGCCGCCAATTTCTCCCGGCAGCGCGCCAATGGGGAGAACATGATATTTGGCGGTCGCGGGATCCTGGCGGGAGAATTCCACGATTGGCAGCCGCGAATGCAGGTTCATGAAGAACAGGCCGAATTCCGTACCCTGATTGAATTCGGATGCGAAATAGCGCAGCGCGAAACCAAATTCGCCGCCATTGTCGGCGTTCTTGTCATTATTGCGCTCGATGGAAACTGCAGGAACGTTGACGCCCTGCGCGCTATACCACTGGGTTTCATGGTCAAGGCCGCTGGCGATCACAAACGGATTGAAGCGCCCGTCATCGCCAAGCGTATTAGCGCCGCCGCGAATCGGCTGAGAACCACGCCCTACAATATCCGCCGAGCTGAAAAAGGTGCCGCTGGGATCGGGCACGATATTGTCGCTCTTGAACTGGTAGAAACCGTCCAGGCTGAAATTGTTGGGCAGGCCAATCGAGGCGCGCGCCGCCAGGATGGGTGTAAAGAATTCTTTCAGTTCCGATCCGGGCTTGCGCACGGCGGCCACGTCAATCGGATTGATCTGGCTCAGGCCGTTCTGGATGAACGTGCTTTCGCCCCAGCTGATCACCTGATTGCCCAGTTTTATTTCAAGCGGACTGCTGCCCACTTCAAAACTGCCAGACACGAAATAGTCCAGCAGCTTGGCGTTCTGCGATACTTCGCTGCGCTGCGGGCTTTCCAGATCGCGGAAATCCACATTATCGACAATCGGGTCAACGAACGCCGTGCCGCGTACAAAGGCGCCGAAATTGCGCCAGCTGGCCTGCACTTCCGAGGTCGCTTTCATGGCGCCGGAAAATACATCCCACTGGTCATAGTTCAGGTTGCCATCATCGGTATTGACGCCGGGGGACGAGCCTCTTTGCAGACCTGTGCTGTTGCGTTTCTGGCAGCCGCCATTGCCATCGCCGATATTCTCGCAATCGCGCGCGCTGGTGCGCATCGATGCGCCCGCCGACAGAATCGTGTCAACCGCGCCGCTTACCTCGCCAAATTTGTACTCAACCGCGCCAGAGGGGGCCGAAAGCAGCACCCCTGTAAGGGCCGTGGAAACCAGTAATAGCCGGGTCACGCCACCGGAAGTCTTGCTTTCGGCGCCTGTATTAACCCGCAAACGCATGGTGCTGTACATGTATGCCTCCCCCTTGGAGTTCAGTAGGTGACGATGAGCAGATTGGGTTTATTATTATTATCTCGCACAGTAAGACTTAGACGGTTAACAAGAAGTTGGCATCATTTTTTTTGCAAAATTGTATCTTTCATTACCAATGCGGCAAAAATGCCACCCGCCCGCTCCACGGGAAGCAGGGTTTTTTCGGAAATGCCATGAATAATCCCCGCCTCGGCAAAAAAAACGCCCGGAGCGGGGGCGCCGGGCGTTTTTCAGGAGGATGTTGCAGCCTGCTCAGAATGCGTAGGAAATCGTCGCAGAGGCGAAGTCACGGTCATTCAGCGGCGCATCGGGGCCAAAGTTTGAGGTCCAGCTGAGCGAGGCCGCCCAGTTGGCCAGGTAGGTGCCGCTCACGCCAAGGGTGATGGCCTTGCGTTCCGCCTGATAGTTGCCGAACGGGGCTGGCGTATTGCCACCGAAATCCCATTTCCAGGCGACGCTGGGGCTGAGGTTCACCGGCGATCCGAAGGCGCGGTTATAGGTCAGCGACATAAGCCCCTGGGCGCCCCAGGAGAATTTGGTGGCATAGCCGCCGCCCAGCTCCATATTCGCATTGAGGACGGAGGTCTGCGCCGCCAGGCTGTTGATCAAGCCAGTTGTGTTGCCCCCCTGCAGCCCGTCGGCGCTGGAAATGCCCGGCACCATGACCATGCCAATTTCAGTCACCAGCGCGCCGCCATCGGCGGCCGCGAATCGCACCATGGGGTTGGAGGCGAATAGCAGCGAAGTCAGCGTGGTCTGCGCCGTGAATACGTCCTCTAGCGCGGGCTTGATAAAGCCGTCGCGACCGACATCCGCAGCAGTCAGGGCCGATGATCTGGTCTGCGCGATCGGCACGCCACCCGGCGAACCCGCGCCGCCAACCAGTTGCGCAAACCCTACATCGGTGGGGCTGCCGGTGATGATGGCCGACGCCGGGGCTGGCCCGTTACCGCCCGCAAGCGGGGTTCCCGCCGGGGTAAAGGTGCGCGCATTGGTGCCGAGAGGATCAACCGCGATATATCCGATAAGGTTCGAGGTCGCCGCAAGTTGTGCCGCGCGCGCGGCAATATCACGGGGCGCAGCGGCGGGAAGCAGGCCCGAGGCGACACCGGAGTTGATGGTGTTGGTAACCGCCGAAATGACATCTGCATCGCTGGCGCTTAATGTGCCCGCTGCGGCGCGCGCGGCCAGACTGGCCGACACCTCGCGCGGAATGCCGCCGGGAAGTCCAACAGGAATGAATGGCGGGGTGCCGCGGTTGATGGTTCCTGGGGCCAGCCCCAGCGCCCTTTCCTGCGCTGCCGCCAGATCGGCCCATGTCTTGTCCCCGGCGCGCGCCGCGGTCTGGTTTAAACCGGAAAGGAAGAGCGGTTCAAAGCCCGGCGTCGCCGCATCCAGGACATTCGTCCCGCCCGGGCCAGCGCCCGCCCCGGCGATTACCTCTGGTGTGCCGGGCGGGAAGCCGAATTGCGTGGCGCCGGGCGCCTGTGGCGCACGGGTGCGGAACCGGGTCTGGCCGTCAAGGTCATTGGACAAGGCCCCCA
>CAYGDL010000211.1:0-2706 GCA_964348545.1 uncultured Alphaproteobacteria bacterium
GGGTCTTTGACATCGCCATAAACATCTGCGAATCGCTTCACGCGTCAGCTTTCGCTGGTTGCGCCAAAGCGGCGGTCGCGGCGGCTGAACAGCTCGATGGCCTGTTCCAACGATTTTCTGGAAAAATCCGGCCATAGCGTATCAATGAACACCAGTTCGGAATAGGCCGCCTGCCACAGCATGAAATTGCTCAGCCGTTGTTCGCCACTGGTGCGGATGATGAGATCGGGGTCTGGCAATCCCATTGTCATTAAACTCGCGGCGAAAGTTTCGGGCGTAATCTGATCCGGTTGCATGCGACCCGCCGCCACCTCTTGCGCAAGACGCTGCGCCGCCGCGACAATATCATTCTGGCCGCCATAATTGACCGCGATGGTAAAGATCAGCCGGTCATTGTGCCGGGTCTGCTGTTCGGCATTTTCAATCAGCGCCACCAGATCGGGCGCCAACGCCGTGCGATCACCGATAAAACCGATGCGCACTTTCTGGCGGTTCAACTCGTTCACTTCGCGCTGCAGATAACTGCGCAGCAGCCACATCAGATCATCGACTTCGCCCGCCGGACGCTTCCAGTTTTCCGAGGAAAATGCGAACAGCGTCAGATAGGGTACGCCCAGTTCCGCACAGGCCGTAACCGTGCGGCGCACGGCTTCGGCGCCTTCGCGATGGCCCAGCGTGCGTGGCATATAGCGCTGCTTTGCCCAGCGCCCATTGCCATCCATGATAATGGCAATATGCTGCGGCAAGGTTGCCGCAGCCACGTCCAGCTTATGCCCAATGCCCTGGGTCAAACGTTTGTGATCTCTTGTTCCTTGACGCTGAGCGCCTGATCAATCTGCTTGATCACGGCATCGGTCATTGCCTGAACTTCTTCGGCCCAGATTTTATGGTCATCTTCACCGATATGGCCGTCTTTTTCCATGCGCTTGAGATCATCCAGGCCGTGACGGCGCACATGACGCGCGGCAATGCGGGCCTCTTCGGCATATTTACCGGCGACCTTGGTCAGCTCGGTACGGCGTTCCGCATTTAACGCGGGGATCGGAATGCGGATCAGGGTGCCATCGACCTGCGGGTTAAGCCCCAGGCCGGATTTCTGGATGGCCTTGTCCACGGCGCCAACCGTGCTTTTGTCCCAGACCTGAATGCTGATCATACGCGCGTCGGGAACGCTGACAGTGCCCAACTGATTGATCGGCATTTTTGATCCGCCATAGACCTCAACCACAATCGGATCGAGCAGGCCCGCGCTTGCGCGCCCCGTGCGCAGTCCGGATAATTCCGTCTTGAACGCTGTCAGCGCGCCATCCATCCGGCGTTGCAGATCATCTACATCGAATTCTTCCGGCGTCGCCATTCTGTCACCCGTCAATCAGCGTATATGTACCACCGCCCGTCAGAACCGTGGCCAGCATTCCGGTATCCTGATTACTATACACCAGAATGGGAATTTTGTTTTCCCGGCACAGGCTGACCGCCGTGGCGTCCATGACGCGCAAGTCACGCGCCAGCACTTCTGTGAAGCTTAGCCGGTCATAGCGCACAGCGCTTGCATCTTTTTTGGGATCGGCGGAATAGACCCCATCGACCTGGGTGCCTTTCAGCAGCACATCGCAATTCATTTCCGCTGCGCGCAACGCCGCCGCCGTGTCCGTCGTGAAATAGGGATTGCCGGTGCCCGCAGCAAACACCACAACGCGCCCGTCCTGCAAATGCTGCATCGCATCGCGCCGGGTGAAGGTATCGCATACTGTCGGCATGGCAATGCCGGACATGGCGCGCGCCGCAATGCCGTTGCGCTCCAGACCATCCTGCAACGCCAGCGCGTTGATTACGGTCGCCAGCATGCCCATGTGATCGGCAGTGGTGCGGTCGATGCCATTGGCCGCATCCGACATGCCGCGAAAAATATTTCCGCCGCCCACCACCAGCGCCACTTCGGCCCCCAGCGCGATAACATTGCGCACTTCGAGCGCCACACGATCGATGGCGGTGGCGTCATGCCCGAAGGGGCGATCGCCCATCAGCGCCTCGCCGGAAATTTTGAGCAATAGCCGTCGCCAACGCAGGGCTTTGGTTGATGACGGGGGGGCTTTTTGAGATGGCATGATCATCCTGGCCGTTGCGGTATGAATAATGGCTGGCGCAGCATGCTATATCCTGCGTCAGCCATATCTTAAACCCCTAAAGCAATATCCACGCAATCTATTAGCTGGGACTGGACTGGAATGGGCTACTTCAGAAGCAGCTATCGGATTGAAAGATTTAGCGCTACGGCACATCTTGAAGGCTGGAAAGCTCCATTCTGGGCTAATATCTAAGGAGCGTCTGAACAAGTGAACCGCCCCTGGATTGCCGGAGGCTCCAACTCATGAGTAAAACATGAATAGAAGGAGCCACTATGAGCAAGACAACGAACAAATTTTCACCTTAGGCGCGCGCGCGGGTGGCGCGGATGGTATTGGAACACGAGGGCGATTATGCGTCGCGCTGGTCGGCTGTGGTATCGGTTGCTGGAAAGATCGGCTGCGCCCCGCAGACGCTTCACGAATGGGTGAAGAAGGCCGACGGCGGCAGGCGCGCTGGCGTCCCGGCCGACCTGGCGGACAGACTGATATTTGCACCTGAACCTTCAGGACATGCTGTGGGTCGCGGACTTTACCTATGTGCCGAGTTGGGCCGGGTTTGTCTATGTGGCGTTCGTCA
>CAYGDL010000212.1:0-2571 GCA_964348545.1 uncultured Alphaproteobacteria bacterium
TTTATGCGCTTCCCCAGGCCCCGCAGCAGTTCAAGCAATTGATCATGGTGGCGGGTTTTGACCGCTATTTCCAGATCGCGCCGTGCTTTCGCGATGAAGACGCCCGCGCCGACCGTTCACCGGGCGAGTTCTATCAGCTCGATATCGAAATGTCGTTTGTCACCCAGGAAGATATCTTTGCCGCCGTCGAGCCGGTCTTGCATGGCGTGTTCGAGGAATTTGCCGATGGCCGCAATGTGCCGCCACGCCCCTTTCCGCGCATTCCCTATTCCGAAGCCATGCTGAAATATGGCAGCGACAAACCGGATTTGCGCAACCCGATTGAAATATGCGACCTGACGGAATTTTTTGCGCTGGATGCCGTTACCTTCAACGCCTTCAAGAAACCGATTGCGGCGGGCGGCGTGGTGCGCGCGATTCCCGCCCCCGGCGCGGCGGCGCAACCGCGCAGCTTCTTCGACAAATTGAACGAATGGGCGCGCACCGATATGGGCGCGCCGGGGCTTGGCTATGTCATTCTGGAAGAAGAGGCGGGCGCGCTGGTGGGGCGCGGGCCGATCGCCAAGTTCATTCCCGGCGATATTCTGGCGCAGATGGCGGTGCGGGCCAGGGCAAAAGCGGGCGACGCCATCTTCTTTGCCTGCGACAAACCCAATCAGGCGGCGGCATTGGCGGGTGCGGCGCGTATGCGCATGGGCGAGCAGTTGGAGATTTGCGAAAAGGATGTTTTCCGTTTTTGCTGGATTGTTGACTTCCCGATGTTCGAACTGGACGAAAAGACCGGCAAAATAGATTTCGCGCATAATCCGTTTTCCATGCCGCAGGGCGGGCTGGAAGCACTGGACAGCGCCGATCCGCTTAGCATCAAGGCTTTTCAGTACGACATTGTCTGCAACGGCACTGAACTGTCTTCGGGCGCGGTGCGTAACCATCGCCCCGATATCATGTACAAGGCATTCGCTATAGCCGGATATGATAATGCCACGGTTGACAGCCGGTTTGGCGGCATGATTTCCGCCTTCAAATATGGCGCACCACCGCATGGCGGCATCGCGCCGGGTGTGGACCGTATCGTCATGCTGCTGGCGGATGAGCCAAATATCCGCGAGGTGATCCTGTTCCCGATGAACCAGCAGGCGCAGGATTTGCTGATGAACGCGCCAGCCGAAGTCGCCCCGGAACAGTTGCGCGAATTGCATATCCGCATCGCCCTGCCGCCAGCAGTTGAAAAGAAAAAGAATTAGGGCTGCCTGGCGCGTCTCGGAACCAGTCCGGGTAGCGCTGGTTCAACCACGTCAATCACTGGCGGCTGCGATGTGGCGGTCACCAGATCGCGGGTGGACTGGCCAAGACGCGCACACAGGATCAGCGACAGGTTAAACAATACGCGCGCGGCAATGGCGGGCATCCTGTCCATAATACTGCGTACGATTTCCTGGCTCAGCACCAGCAGTTCGGTTTCATCCGTGGTCACTACATCTGCGGTGCGCGGCACTTCCGACAGATAGGCCAGCTCGCCAAATATGTCTCCGTGTTTGAGGCGCGCCACCTCAGCCTTGTCCGGCCCGGCCAGAACCCTGACCTCACCCGACAGGATGACGAACATCTCCCGTCCCATCTGACCCGTTTTGACAACGGGCATGTTTTTGCGGCAATGCAGTACCGAGCCTGCGCGGATAAATGATATGGCCTCGGGATAGCTGAGCCCCTCAAGCAATGCGATGCCCGCTGTTGGCACCTGGTTCAGCTTCCGGGCCAGGAAATGCCAGAATTCATCGTCCGCCATCGCTGCTTCCACGGGCGCGCGGGCATATTCCGGAAAAATGCGTGAAAACCAGTTCCCGGTTTCAGACGAATTGGTCATGGCGCGCGCAATTTTCGTTAGCGGCGAATTAACAAGCGACAGATGCGAGAAATCCTCTGTCACCAACACCAGCGGCACCTGATACCCCAGATCATCATCCATGAAATTTTCACGAAAGCGGCGATAACCCAGGCGTTGATACAGTGGAACCAGTGCCGGTGAACATTGGGTGAAATCAAAACGGCTGCCATTTTTACGGGCCAGTTTGAATATGGCGCTGAGCGCGAGCGAGGCCGCCTTGCTTGTCGTCCATTGCGGGGCAATCACCAGTTGACCGCTGAGCGACATGGCTTCGATGCCATATTCACGGAAGGCGCCGAAGCCGCCAGCATCTGCGATCTCGGAAATGACGTTGTCAGAAAAGCCGGTATTCAGGCGCGCCGTCGCGACGATTTCCGAACCGCTGGACTGCGCTACATAAAGTTGCATCGCCGCTTTATCCAGCGGATCGCATACCAGTTTGGCTTTATGATCGGTATGCGGTGGCTCGTCGCCCAGTTCCTCGACCTTGACCCGGTAACGAAAACGATAAATCCGCCGCCGCTCCGCATCATCGCGCGCAATGAAAACCTGGAGTTTTGAATTTTGGGGCGTCCCATCCTGCATTGGTAAAGATTGAATGAACAAGATGAATACAGGGTTAAAACCGCGCAAAAAAAGGGGGCCGCGCATTCGCGGCCCCAGTTTTCAGCAGGGAAGACTCCGAT
>CAYGDL010000213.1:0-2507 GCA_964348545.1 uncultured Alphaproteobacteria bacterium
ACCCGCGCCCGGTTCGGAATAGCCCTGACACCAGCGGATTTCGCCGCGCGCGATCTGCGGCAGATAGTGGCGTTTTTGTTCCTCGCTGGCGAATTCCAGCAGGGCGGGGCCAAGCATCCAGATGCCGAAGCTGGACAAGGGCGAGCGCGCGCGCAGGCGGCCCAGTTCCTGTTGCAGCACCTGGTTTTCGGCTTTGTCGAGGCCGCCGCCGCCATATTCCTTTGGCCATGTGGGCACGGTCCAGCCGCGCGCGCCCATGCGGTCCATCCATAGTTTCGTATCGGGATTTTTGTACACTGGCTTGCGCCCGCCCCAGCAGGTTTCGTCTTCCGGCATTGGCGTACGCATGGATGGCGGGCAGTTTTCTTCCAGCCAGGCGCGGGTTTCCGCGCGAAATTTTTCGAGATCGCTCATGGCAAACGTCTCCCCATCTGAGGTTAATTATCGTTACTCCGGTATATACCGGATAGGGGGCCAAGGGCAACAGGACCGGCGCGCCAATCAGACGGCGTTATTGTTTTTGGTGTCGTCGGGCGGCGCGCTTGCTGCTGAAGCAGCGGTCAGTGAATTTCGCTGTATCGTCTGAATGGCGCTATCCGGTCTTGCGGCGCCCGTGTCCAGATTGCGGAACAGACGTTGGCGGCCTGGCGGGCCTATTCCGCAGCTTTTATATTACGCCCCGGTTTGGCGTCGGTTTGGCGGAAATAGACAACGCCCTGCGCGTCAATCTCGCGCGCCAGTTTTCCGCGCTGCACCAAGCAATTTATGTGGGAATAGCTCTCGCCCGTGGCCATGAACAGCACGCTATTATCAATTTCACGTTTGAACAGAACGGAAAAAACGTCGATGGCGCGTTTTGGCTCTTCGCATAAGGCATGCAGTTCACGCAGGTTTTTCTCATGGCCATCAATCAGCGCGGTAAGCCGCGCATGCAGGCCATAGAATGGACGGTTGTGGGCGGGCAGAACCAGCACGTCATCAGGCAGCCGGTCCCGTATTTCGGCAAGCGATTCAATCCATTCCTTGAGGGGATTTGCTTCAGGCTCCCCAGGCATGACGCTGACATTTGTGGTAATGTTGGGCAGCACCTGATCGCCGGATAACAGGACCTTGTGATGGGCGGAATAGAGGCAGGCATGTTCTGGTGAATGGCCGCGCCCCACAACGACTTCCCAGGCGGTGTCATTAATCATGATTTTTTCACCGTCCTGAATACGATGATATTTGAAGGGCACTTCTTCGGACGTAAAACCAAAGCCGCGCTTCCGGCGTTCCTTATAGGCTTCAATCTGTGAATCATCAAAACCCGACGAGCGGTAAAACTCCTCAGCCTCTGGCGTGTTTGAATTCATCGGACTGTTGGGAGAGGTGGCGACACGGGCCATCAATAATTCAGTGCGCGTCATCCATAATGGCGCATTATATTCCTTGTAGAACCAGCCCGCATTGCCGACATGATCGGGGTGAAAATGCGTGACGATCACCCGCTTCACCGGAGCGCCGCCCAGCTTATTGATCATATTGCGCCAGCCCTGCTGGATTTCGGGGGTGCTGATGCCGGTGTCCAGCACCGTCCAGCCATCGCCATCCTTGATCAGATAGACATTGATGTGATTGAGCGCCATCGGCATTGAGCCGCGCAACCAGTAGATTTCCGGGGTGACCTGCGTGAATTCCCCGAAGGCGGGAGGCGTTTCAAACGGAAACCGCAGCGGTGCATAGGTCGGCAGGTCTAATCCGGAGTCGTCATGGCCAATTGTCGGGTTAGTCATAGTATTCACTCGCATTTGCAAAATCGAAAAATCAAGAATCTATGATACTATTAATAAATAGGACCGTAACCCCGAAACGTCAAATGTTCGTTAGAAAAATCCCTATCCCCCCAGTTGCGCATTATCCAGGGCATAAAGATGCTCCGCCCCGGCCTTGGCGGCCGCCGACAGGCCCGAAGATTGGGGTAAGTAATTGAGCGCGAAGAATAAAAAACAAATGCGTGGCGAATCATGCCGTTATATTATATTCGGATAAAAATCCCGCTTGCAAGCACCTGCTCTTTGTGTTCTATTTTTGTTCTCAACAGGTGAGCCTGACATAATTTCGAAAAAACACACAAAAAAGCGGGGGGACCATGACTGAATTTTCGGCATTACGGCAGAAGACCAGTTTTAGAGTTCATGAAGCTGCGATAAAATTGGGCCACACCGAAAAGCGGGACAGTGTGGCTTTCACATTTATCGACCTGTTCGCCGGCATTGGCGGGCTGCGCAGGGGCTTTGAGGCCATCAACGGAGAGTGCATTTTCACCTGCGAGTGGGACCGCTATAGCCAGCAGACCTACCGGGAAAACTTTCCTTCTGATTCACATGAAATAGCTGGTGATATTTGCGAGGTGCGTGAGGCCGATATTCCGGCGCATGATGTGCTGCTGGCCGGTTTTCCATGCCAGCCTTTTTCCATCGCGGGCGTGTCCAAGAAAAACGCCCTGAACCGCCCGCATGGTTTTGCGT
>CAYGDL010000214.1:0-2500 GCA_964348545.1 uncultured Alphaproteobacteria bacterium
TGCCGGACCATTCGCCGGTGATCAGGGGTTTGAGGTAAAGCCGTTTTTGTTCCGGCGTGCCGTGGGCGTCCATCGCCTCTACCGCGCCATGGGTCAGCGTTGAGCACAGGGAAAACGCCATGCAGCCGGAAATCATCATTTCTTCCACTGCGTTGGCGAGAGACAAGGACAGGCCTTGTCCGCCATATTCCGGATCGCCGGAAATCGCTCCCCAGCCCGCATCGACAAAAGCGCGGTAGGCGCCGGCAAAACCATCGGCGGTCTTTACCTTGTCATTGTTCAGGCTGACCCCTTGCTGATCGCCAATCCGGTTAAGCGGAGAGATAATCTCACTGGCGAATTTGCCCGCTTCTTCCAGAACCGCATCCGCCAGTTCCGGCGTCAAATCGCCAAAGCCACCGGTGGCCGCCAGCGCAGGCAGGTCCGCCGCCACTTGCAACGCCAGTCTGATATCCTTGAGCGGAGCGGTATATTCGGCCATTTAACTCTCCTGTCTAATGTAATTGGCCTATTCTAGAGGTCATGAAGCCTGGCGCAAACAATATAGATGCGCATGGCCCCGGGCTTTAGCCAATTCCAACCATTTTCCAACCATTGACTTTTCGTACCGTTTTACGGTACGATACGGAATGATCAGGAGCTTCGGCGACAAGCGGACCGCCGCAATATTTTCAGGCTACGCTGTCCGCGATCTGCCGCCGCAGTTACAACGGCGCGCCCGTGAAAAATTGCTTGCGCTTGATGCGGCCGTACGGCTGGACGATCTGCGCGCTCCGCCCGGTAATCGTCTGGAAACGCTGCGCGGCAATCGAAAGGGTCAAAGCAGCATCCGTATCAATGATCAGTGGCGCATTTGTTTTGTATGGCGAAATGACGAGGCCTGGGATGTTGAGATTGTTGATTATCATTGAAGGGTGGATTTATGAGCATTAAACGTGACGAACTGGATAGAGGCGGAGTGGACTTTGCCGATATTATCAGCGGGCGGCGTTTGCCACCGGTGCATCCGGGGAAAATTCTGCGCGATGAATTTCTAACGCCGCTGTCGATCAGCGTGTATGAACTCGCCAACGCCATCAAGGCGCCGCGTTCGCGCCTCAATGATATTGTGCTTGGCCGCCGGTCGGTTTCAACCGACACCGCATTGCGTCTGGCGCGTTATTTTGCCACCTCGCCAGAGTTTTGGATAAATCTACAGGCGCGCTATGATCTGGATGTCGCAAGCCGTACGGTGCGGCGGCAAATTGAACAAGAAATTACGCCGCGCGCCGCGTGACCAACGATAAAACCCATGTTGCAGAGCCGGAACATTAAACATGCGGACCAGGACGCAATCCGCGAAGCGGCGGCGATGATCCGCGCGGGCGCGCTGGTGGCGTTTCCAACAGAGACGGTTTACGGCCTGGGTGCGGACGCGCGTAATGACCGTGCGGTGGCGGCGATTTTTGCAGCGAAAGGGCGTCCGCAGTTCAATCCGCTGATTGTGCATGTGCGCGATCTGACGGCGGCGCGCGATCTGGCGGAATTTGATGCGCTATCCGTGCAATTGGCGCAACATTTCTGGCCGGGGCCGTTTACGCTGGTACTGCCACGCCGGGCGGGGTGCGGCCTGTCATTGCTGGTCAGCGCGGGTCTGGATACGGTGGCGTTGCGTGTGCCCGCGCACCCCGTCGCGCAGAATTTATTATCAGAGGCGGATTGCCCCATCGCCGCGCCCAGCGCCAATATTTCCGGGCGGATCAGTCCGACCAGTGCCGCCCATGTGGCTATAGAGTTTGGCGATAAGCTTGCAATGATTTTGGATGGCGGCGCATGCGCGGTCGGGCTTGAATCCAGTGTGGTGCAGGTGCGCGATGGCAAGGCATTTCTGTTGCGCCCCGGAAGCGTGACGCGCGACCAGATCGCCGCCATTGCCGGGACCGTTGAGACAGGCGCGGACGTGCCGGACGCGCCCCATTCACCGGGCCAGTTGGCCAGCCATTATGCGCCAAAATTACCGCTGCGCCTGAATGCGACGATGGCGGGGCCGCGTGAGGCGGCGCTGGCGTTCGGTGACAATATTCCCGTGGGTGCGGCGAAAATCTGCAACCTGAGCGCAAGTGGCGATCTGAGCGAGGCGGCGGCGAATTTATTCGCCATGCTGCGCGAGATGGATTGCGATAAATTTACGGGCATTGCAGTCGCGCCTGTTCCCATGCATGGATTGGGAGAGGCGATTAATGACCGGCTTATCAGGGCGGTGCATGGCAGATGAATATTCTGGAAAAACTTCGCGCCATTACCGGCCCCGCCGGGTTTATGGATCAGCCTGCGGATATGGCCCCCTATCTGCGTGAACATCGCGGCCTGTATCAGGGCGAGACGGCGCTGATTGTCCGGCCCGCATCAACGGCGGAAGTGGCGGCGGTGGTAAAGGCGTGCGCTGAAAGTGGCACGGCCATAGTGCCGCAGGGCGGCAATACCGGGCTGGTTGGCGGGCAAATTCCGTTTCCCGGCGACA
>CAYGDL010000215.1:0-2496 GCA_964348545.1 uncultured Alphaproteobacteria bacterium
GCGCCAAGGTGGACATCAACGACGAAGGCATCATCAAGATCGCCTCGCCCGATGAGGAAAGCGTGAAAAAAGCGCTGGCCATGATTCAGGATATCGTGGCGGAAGCCGAACCCGGCGGCATCTATCAGGGCAAGATCGTCAAGGTTCTGGATTTTGGCGCTTTCGTCAACTTCATCGGCAAGAAAGACGGGCTGGTGCATGTGTCGGAAATATCCGAAGGCCGGGTCGAAAATGTTGCGGGCATGCTCAAAGAGGGCGATAGCGTCTGGGTGAAATATCTGGGATCGGATGATCGCGGCAAAACCCGGCTTTCCATGCGCTATGTCAATCAGCAAACCGGCGAAGAAATTCCCGGCGTCGAGCCCCGCGAACGTCCTGCGGGCGGCGGCGGCGGTGGCAGAGAACGCCGTCCACGCCGCGACTAGGGGCTGAGGCAAATATCTCCCGTTCATGGAACAATACCGTTAACGGGAGATAGACAATGTCGCTTATATCAAACTTCTTGCACGGGATTATTCGTAGCGGTGTTCTGAACATTGTGTATCCCGATGGCCGCGCAGAAAGTTTTGGAACACAGGCGCCGGGGTGGCCCGAGGTCACCGTGCGTTTGCTCAGCAGGGGCGCTACCTTCCGTATCCTGCGCGATCCGAAACTGGGGATCGCCGAAGCCTATATCAATGGCGAAGTGACGGTGGATGATGACCGGATCATTGACCTGCTCATTCTGTATCGCCGCAACACCCAATGGGAAAAACGCGGCGCCATCCGCAAGCCGTCAGCGATCAGCCGGTTAACAAGCGCCGCGCGCGCCATGCTGCAACAGGTCAATACCCCTCTAAAGTCTAAGGCGAATGTCGCCCATCATTATGATCTTTCCAATGACTTCTATCGTCTGTGGCTTGACACGGACATGCAATATAGCTGCGCCTATTGGCCCGATGCGCGGCCCCAGGAGGATGGGTGGCCCGCCTCGAAGCTGAGCCTTGAAGCAGCCCAGCTTGCAAAGAAAGCCCATATCGCGGGCAAGCTGGATTTGCAGCCTGGACAGCGCGTGCTCGATATTGGGTGCGGCTGGGGCGGCATGGCGCTTTATCTTAACCGTGTCGCCAATGTTGACGTGCTTGGCGTCACGCTAAGCGAAGAACAGCTCAAACTGGCGCGTGAACGCGCACAGGCGGCAGGCGTGTCGGACCGGGTGAAGTTTGAACTCATTGATTATCGCGATCTCGCGCGACAACAAGCGGGTCATTTTGATCGCATCGTATCTGTTGGCATGTTCGAACATGTCGGTGCGCCACAGTTTGATAATTTCTTTCGGTGCGCCGCCAATCTGATGACAGATCAGGGCGTCATGCTGCTGCACACGATCGGCCGCATGGGAGGTCCTGGCAAAACCGATGCTTTCACACGCAAATATATATTTCCGGGCGGTTATATTCCAGCCCTCAGCGAGACCATTGCAGCAAGCGAGCCGTACCGGCTGATCGCGGCGGATGTGGAAAATCTGCGCATGCATTATGGGCTTACGCTTCGCCATTGGCATCAGCGGGCGCAGCAACAGCGCACACGCATCACGGCTATGTATGACGAAAAATTCTACCGGCTCTGGATGTTCTATCTGGCGGGCGCAATGACGGCCTTTGAATCAGGCGTCATGTGCAATTATCAGATACAATATATCCGCGACCGGCGCGCCCTGCCCATGACGCGCGAATATATGTCTGAACGCGAAGCGCACTATCTGCAAATGGGCTGACAGGTGGCTCTGGCGTCCCTGTGTCCGGGCCGGACCTTCGGAAATCTGGAGCGGGTGAAGGGAATCGAACCCTCGTCGTAAGCTTGGGAAGCGGGTTAAAGCCATTATTTTTCAGATAGTTACAATGTAACTTGTTGAAAAATCCGGATTTAAGCTACCGCTGTTTACCGCTACTTCCCGGTGTTTACCGAAGAGATTGTCACAATTTGTCACAATTTGTCACAAATGATCCGCACGGATCAGGCGCCGCTTACTGGGTTTCGCGGGCGCCGGAATATACTTCTACCTGCCCGGCTCAATTCGACGTTGGGTTATCTCAGCCCTGTCAATTTTGATAGGAAAACCGGCGGCGCGTGGATGAGCCTGTATTGATGACCATAAAACCGGCGGCGGCTCAATCTTTAAGGGCCATTTATGGGGGGGGGGGGAAAGGGCAGGAGCAATTTCCATGGATGTATTGTTTTATAAGAATATTTTATAAAAATTTTCTCAGTTCATGGAAATATATCAAAAATATCCATTATTGACAATTCGGTGAGAGGGAGTAGGATCACTTCCATTCCGCTTCTTTCAGCGGACGGAAACCTTTCGATGAGCGTTCTTCGTCGTGAGGACACGATCACTTCCATTCCGCTTCTTTCAGCGGACGGAAACGCGCGCAGGGTTTGCGCAAGGGGGCGTTCATGATCACTTCCATTCCGCTTCTTTCAGCGGACGGAAACTCAGTGATAGCTTGAATA
>CAYGDL010000216.1:0-2476 GCA_964348545.1 uncultured Alphaproteobacteria bacterium
GCCCCGCGCCGCCCACCTCCGGCAGCATGATGTGGCGGGCATATCGCTCTATCTGTGCGTCGGTAAGATCGCTCACAATCCCTCGAATAATGCGGTGGACAGATAGCGTTCCGCAAACGACGGAATGATCACGACAATGGTTTTTCCCTTCATGTCGGGACGCGCCCCGACTTCCAGTGCGGCGGCCACCGCGGCGCCCGATGAAATGCCGCCGGGAATGCCTTCCATACGCGCCAGCCTGCGGGCCATCTCGAATGAATTTTCATTGCCGATGGTGATCACTTCATCGACGAGCGCACGATCCAAATTGTCGGGCACAAAGCCCGCGCCAATGCCCTGAATTTTATGCGGGCCGGGCGCGCCGCCGGATAGCACCGGGCTGTCTTCGGGTTCCACGGCAATCATTTTCAGGCCGGGCTTGCGCGCTTTCAACACGGAGCCCACCCCCGTAAAGGTGCCGCCAGTGCCAACGCCGGAAATCACCACATCCACTTTTCCGTCAGTATCATTCCAGATTTCTTCCGCTGTGGTGCGACGATGTATCGCCGGGTTAGCGGGGTTTTCAAATTGCTGCGGCATCACCGATCCGGGATGCTGCGCCAGCAGTTCCTCGGCCCGGGCGATGGCGCCGCGCATACCTTTCGCAGCGGGCGTCAGGTCCAGTTGCGCGCCCAGCAGGGCAAACATTTTGCGCCGCTCAATTGACATGCTGTCCGGCATCACCAGAATTAATTTGTATCCCTTGGCGGCGCATACAAACGCCAGCGCAATGCCAGTATTGCCCGAAGTGGGTTCAATGATCACTGTGTCGGGTTTGAGCTTTCCCTTCGTCTCCATATCCTCGATCATGGCGACGCCGATACGGTCCTTGACGCTGGATAGCGGATTGAAAAATTCCAGCTTCAGAAGAATATCGGCATCAATGCCCGCCTCTTTTTGCAGTCGTTGTAGCCGCACCAATGGCGTATCGCCGATAGTTTCGGTGATGCTGTTATAGACACGACCACGACCGGGTTTTTTTTCGCTCACTTTGCTTGCCCCTGTTTCATAAATTAAATGTTGAAGTCCGCCTGTTTACGCTTTTCGGGCGCGACCTTTGCGGTGTCCGCGCGTTTGCATAAATCTTCCACCGTGATGCTGTCGAAGCGGCGCATCATTTCTACCTGCATCTCATCCCATAATGGATTGATGACGGTTTGACCCAGCGCGGAAACTGTTTCGGTTTTTTCCGCATCATCGCCATCGGCGTCGTCAATTACGCGGATAATTTCTCCCACACTGATGCGCCGCCGCTCACGCGCCAGGGTGTAACCCCCGCGTGGTCCGCGCACACCTTTCAGGATATTGGCATGCACCAGTTGCTGCATCACCTGCTCCAGATAGCGTTGCGGAATTCCCTGTCGTTGGGTTATTTCGCGCGATTGCACCGGTTCCGGACGGGCATTATAGGCTATGTCCACGATGGCCTCCAGCGCGTAACGCATTTTTTTTGTCAGCCGGAGCATGTATCCAACAACCTTTTATGAACCTGTGGAGCCAAAGCCGCCGGCGCCACGATCGGTTTCAGGCAAGTCAGAAACTTCAATCAACCGGGCCTGCGCCACGCCTGCAATCACCATCTGGGCGATACGTTCACCGCGCGCAATTGTGAAGGCCGCTTTGCTCGTGTTCAGCAGAATAACGCCAATTTCTCCACGATAATCACTGTCGATGGTGCCGGGAGAATTGAGCACCGTGATCCCGTGTTTAAGCGCCAGGCCGGAGCGCGGCCGCACCTGCGCCTCATATCCCGGCGGCAACGCCATGGCGAAACCCGTGGGGATCAGTGCCCTTTCGCCTGGCGGCAGAATTAACGGATCATCAGCGGCCACTGCGGCGCACAGATCAAGCCCCGCCGCGCCCGGCGTGGCATAGGCCGGCAGCGGTAAATCCGGATTATGCGGCAACCGGCGGAATGAAACGGTCAGCATCAGCTTTTCACAAAATGTTCGGCGATGCGCCGGGCCAGGCAGCGCGCCACTTCGATCTTGCTCATGGGCTGCCAGTCTTCAACGCCATCTGCGGTCAGCAAATGCACGGTATTGAAATCGCCGCCCATGATGCCGGTCTCCGGCGATACGTCATTGGCGACAATCCAGTCGCAACCCTTGCGCGCGCGTTTTTCTTTGGCATATTTGACCACATCGCTGGTTTCCGCCGCAAAGCCAACCACAAGGCGCGGGCGCATCCCATTTGCGGCACTGAGGGTTTTCAGAATATCCGGGTTTTCGGCCAGCGCCAGCATGGGCGTACTACCGTCATTGCGCTTTTTGATCTTGCCGCTGGCTGGCGTTTCGGCACGCCAGTCGGCGACAGCGGCGGCGCAGACGGCAATATCAAAACGCCCTGCATCCTTGCAGGCGGCCAGCATGTCACAGGCGGTTTCCACCTTGCGCACACTAACGCCAGATGGCGGCGCTTCCTGCACCGGGCCGGA
>CAYGDL010000217.1:0-2415 GCA_964348545.1 uncultured Alphaproteobacteria bacterium
ACGGCTTCCTGAACGGCCAATATGGCGGCGGCCCGGTCGAGTTCTTCAAAATTCTGGACAAATGGCGCAAGGAAGGCGAACTGCGCGGGCTTGAGGTTTCGTAACCCGGCCCCGTTAACCACCTGAAAATCAAGCCGCCCCTGGCATCCGGGGGCGGCTTTTTCATGCGCAGTGAAGAGGTGTGATTCACTACCATTAGTAAATTTTAACTGACTAGCTGACACGAAGCGATCATGCCACGTGTGAATGCGAAAATACTTGTTTGGGCTCGTGAGACCGCAGGCCTTGTGCGTGAGGAAGCGGCAGAAAAACTTGGTATTAATGACGCTCACGGAGTCGCCGCTGTTGACCGCTTGGCCGCCTTGGAGGCTGGTGAGGGTGAGCCATCTCGATCGATGCTCGTGAAGATGAGGATGAAGCGCATCGACTCGCCTTTATCGGTTCTGCGAAAATTACCGACAGTGTAGCGACCGTAGTCTCGCCCATGCAGAAAGTTCTAGGGGTTGACTTCAGTCAGTTCCGGTCCCGGACATCGCAGGGCAATAACGCTGAAACAGGTAAATTCGAGTTGCTTCGTAAAAAGCCTGAAGCGGCTGGCGTGTTTGTCTTGCTTATCGGCAACCTTGGCAATTACCTTACAACGATTGATCTGGAGATGTTTCGGGGCTTCGCATTAGCTGACGAGGTTGCACCGTTCGTGATCATCAATGATCAGGACGCCAAGACGGCCTGGTCGTTTACGCTGCTTCACGAACTGGTTCACCTTTGGCTGGGGCAGACGGGCGTCAGTGGAGCGCGCGCCGTCCCGTTGCATCACCAGGCCATACAGGCTTAAATCAACAAAGGACTCTACTTATAACTGGATGAAAGTTGGGGTGCAGGTCATATGGAACCTCAGAAAACGCCGTGCGCTCACAAATCTGGATCGCCCTCTCGGTCTATGTCCTCGTCGCCATCATCAAAAAGCGGCCTGGCGTCAAGGCCAGTCTTTACACAATTCTACAAATATTGAGTGTCACGCCTTTCGAAAAACCCCCATAGACCAGGCCTTTTTCGATGCGAGTTGCAAACCCTGCCGGGACGACGACGACAACCAATTGAAATTATTCGATTAACAACCGGACAGTAGTGGGACGCTTCCATTTGATTTTTGTACAGATACGATAATTAGGCGCAATCAGCTACAGAATAGCGTTTTGCCTCTACCAGCTATAAAGCTTGTTGTGGAAATTGGCCGTCATTTATAAGGCGCCTCTAAAAAACCCTATTTCCATGTGCTATTGTCGGACAGAAGCGAAGAATGACAAAAATCCGGGTTTTCAGAGGCGTGCTGTATACTGTCCCGGGATAGAGTTGTTCCCGGAGGGGCGCTTGTACCATAGGCTGGTCAGGCGTGGAATATTTTGGATTGGGACGAGAATTGTTTACCTGGTTGTACGCCACTTTAGCTCGCCCTCACCCCGGCCCTCTCCCAAGCGGGGAGAGGGGGCTACATGCAAATTTGATCAGGGTGTGAGCGCGTGGCAATAGCTGCATTTTCCGCATTTGAATGGCTGGTGGCGGGGCGTTATCTGCGCTCGCGGCGGCGCGAGGGGTTTGTGTCGGTAATCACCGCGATTTCATTTATCGGCATTGCGCTGGGGGTGGCGACGCTGATTATCGTGATGGCGGTGATGAACGGTTTTCGCATTGATCTGATGTCGCGCATTCTGGGCGTTAACGGGCATATGGTGGTGCAGGGGCTGGGCGGGCCGCTGGAGGATTTTGATCCGGTCGCCGCGCGGATCGGCAAAGTGGAGGGCGTGGTGCGGGTGGCCCCGATCGTCGAGGGGCAGGTCATGGCCAGCGGGCGCGATGGCGCGGCCAGCGGGGCGCTGGTGCGCGGCATCCGCCAGGAAGATCTGGCCAGGCAAAGCATGGTCGCCGGACATATTTTGTCGGGAACGCTGGATGATTTTTCGGCGGAGGGCGGCATCATCATCGGCGTGCGTCTGGCGCAGAAGCTGGGCGTACGGGTGGGCGATAATGTGACGCTGTTATCGCCGCGCGGCACGGCAACGCCGTTTGGCACGGCGCCGCGCGTGCTGGCCTATCCGATTGCCGCGGTCTTTGAAGTGGGCATGTCGGAATATGACAGCACCTTCGTGTTCATGCCCCTGGAAGCGGCGCAGAAATATTTCCGGCTGGGGAATGCGGTCAGCGGGATTGAGGTGATGATCGAAAACCCCGATCAGGTGCTGCGCATGCGCGAAACAGTCAAGCAGGCGGCCGCCGCAAATATTCATGTAGTGGACTGGCAGCAGATCAATTCCAGCTTCTTCAGCGCCCTGCAGGTGGAGCGCAATGTGATGTTCATGATCCTGACGCTGATCATTCTGGTGGCGGCGCTGAACATGATTTCGGGGCTGGTCATGC
>CAYGDL010000218.1:0-2409 GCA_964348545.1 uncultured Alphaproteobacteria bacterium
GGCTGCGATCCCCGCCCGACAATGTCGGCCGAGCTGAAATAGGTGCCGGAGGGATCGGGCACAACATTGTCGGCCTTGAACTGATAGAAGCCTTCAACGCTAAAATTGTTGGGCAGACCCAGCGCCGCCTTGGCGGCCAGAATCGGCGTGAAGAATTCCTTCACTTCGGAGCCCGGCTTGCGGGTCGCGGAAACGTCAATCGGGTTGATCACATTGATGCCGTTCTGGATGAAGGTGCTTTCACCCCAGCTGATCACCTGGTTGCCGCCGCGCAGTTCCAGCGGCAGGCCGCCCACGTCAAAGCTGCCGCCGACGAAATAGTCGAGCAGTTTGGCGTTCTGCGACACTTCGCTGCGCGCCGCGCTGTCCAGGTCGCGGAAGTCGGTGTTATCCACTACCGGATCGACAAACGCCGAGCCGCGCATAAAGGCGTTGAAATTGCGCCAGGTCGCGCTAGCTTCCGAGGTCGCCTTCAGCGCGCCGGAGAATATATCCCACTGACCGTAATTCAGATTGCCGTCATCGCTATTGACGCCAGCACCCTTTTCGATGTTCGAAGCGTCATATATCTTACAGCCGCCTGCTGGCTGGCCCAGATTGCGGCAATCCCGCGCGCTGGTGCGCATCGAGGCGCCAGCCGATAGCACCGTGTCAATCGAGCCGCTAACCTCGCCATAGCTGTAATCAACAGCGTTTGCCGGCTGTGTCAGAATGGTGGAGCCGAGCAGAGCGACGGTTGACAGGACTAGACGCCTGCCAGCGTTTGGCGCCGCGGCGCCGGAATTGTAGGGTGTCTTCTTGTGGAACATACATGCCTCCCGTGTGATGTAACGTTATTATTCTTGTCTCCCAGAGTTTCCTCAGAGTGAGTGGCGGATATCAGGTAAGCCCCCAATAAAAAAATGGACGGTCCTGGCCTAGGCCATGAACCGTCCAATAGTTATTGAGGCATGGCGCCGCCAAGACGGCGCTACGCTGCAACGGCATGGACTCCACGCCGTGTCTGCAAGGCACGCGATCAACAGATCATAACTACTTGCAAACCCCGTTTTGACACTCATCGTCAAATTCCCAACCGGACATTCCCCTGGCGCTAGACATCATCAAGCCCGATGCTTATGGCCGCAAACCAACAATTTTGTCAGTAAATAATGTGCGCCACCATGAATCACAGCAATTTGTCTAATTCACGCCAGACATCTGTCCTTTAATTCCCATGCAATCGCAGGAGTGCAACCAATAGGATGCCCCTGCTATTCCGCGCAGCTCTAATGCCGATGCCTGCATCAAAACAAAACAGGCGCCTCAAAGATTTGCTTCACGCTGACGCTATGAAGATGTAGGGCTCACGTCAACAAATATTAGTAAGTAATATTACTAACCAATATTTAGTTGCATCAATGCAACACTCTGGGGCCTGGCGTCAATTGCCGTCATTCCGGAAGCCAATTTTCCATAAATCTTTGATTTCGCTTGAAAATTTAGTTGTCCGGAATCCAGGAGCCACAAATTAGAGCAGTTTGTGACCGGGTTGAATCGGACCCCCACCCTCCCCTTCCTGGGCAGGGCTATCGCATTTGGGATATGAGGGATATGAGGAAGCTATCATCCCATCCGGCTTTTTTGATTTTTCTGCGTATGGAGGCTTCGGTAATTGGGGTTAGCTCAGACCCCTTTTTTCGATTTGGGAATCCAGATACTCAACAGACCCTAGTATGGCCGCACGCCCCGTATCACATTCGATACATCTTGAATTATTCTCGCGCATTCCTGAACAAATATATCATCGACTTCTATTAGGGTAGAAATCTCACTCACGTCTCCCTCATTGAAAAAGTATTCTGTCGGCGATTTGACTATAAAAGGTAAGTTGTGAGATTTCGCGACGAGCGCCTGGTAACTATTACCGCGTCCGTGTTTCAGAACATTTATGGCCTTCTGAAAGTCAAGGAATTCATCTCTAAGCTCGATCTTTCTCTCGTCATTCAAAATTTTAGCTGCTTCGTCGAAGCCATTCGTACAATTTAGATTGTCCTGCAATATAGCTTCGAAAAGCGAGAACATTCCCACCGCCATAATCGCCTTCTGTAACTGGATCATTTGCAGGCCTTTGACATGTGATGTTGCACCACTTGTCTGCATCGCAACGGAAATTTTGTTGTGGAGTTCATTCATAGCCAAAAGAGTGAAGCTAGTGCATCGGTTAATAAGTTCATCGAACATATGCATCTGCATTATCCTAAGATAAAAGAGGATGCCCCCTGCCCCCCTTCACCGCCCGCTTGGCAGTTCATTAAACGGCAGATCGCTGTCCACGCGGATTTCGCCGGGGAGTTTCAGGACGCGTTCGGCGATGATGTTTTTCAGGATTTCATCGGTGCCGCCCGCGATGCGGATGCCGGGGGAGGA
>CAYGDL010000219.1:0-2388 GCA_964348545.1 uncultured Alphaproteobacteria bacterium
TGATCACCTCGGCCCCCAGATCGGCCATCAGCCGGGCGCAATACGGCCCCGCGATTACCCCGGTAAAGTCAATAACCCGCACGCCTTCAAGTGCGCCAGGTGAGTTATGCTGCTGGATCGACATGGTTTCTTCCCTATAATTATTATGGCAATGGATTCATGCCCCCATGATGCGGTGAATGCACGAAGAGGTAAACAACTTTTAGAAGACCCCGGTTTTTAGCTGGCAGGATGAACTGACCGCAGCGCACAAAAAAGCGACCGGATCCTTGGCAAGGCCCGGCCGCAATAAAAGCCTTGTTATCGCCTAGTGCTGGCCCGCCGGAATAATCAGGACCAGGCCGTCAAGTTTATCGGTTATGTTGATCTGACAGGCCAGACGGCTGGTTTCGCGGAAATCTTCGGCAAATTGAAGCAACTCGGCTTCCATTGCGCCTTCCTTGACCCTGCCGACCCTGTCGAGCCAGGCGGCATCCACATAGACATGGCAAGTGGCGCAGGCGCAAACCCCGCCGCAATCGCCGTCGATCCCCGGGATGTCATTGTCTACGGCGGCGTCGCGGCCGGTCGTGCCGCTGGCTACGGTTACAACATGCTCGACTCCGGTGTGCTCGATATAGGTCACTTTAGGCATACTATAACCTGTCTGTTGTTGTGCGAATTGCGCGCGGCCCCTTAAAGGGCGTGCAGTTTCACCGGCATTTTGGTGAATCCGTGAATAATATGCGACAGGCTTCTGACCGGCTTGCCCACGACCTCTACCTTGCTGAAACGCTTGACGATCTCTTCCCAGATGATGCGCAACTGCAATTCCGCGATACGGTTGCCGACGCAGCGGTGAATGCCAAAGCCGAAGGATACGTGATGGCGCGGGTTTTTGCGGTCGATCAGGAATTCGTCAGCCCGCTCGATCACCTCGCTGTCGCGATTGCCGGACAGATACCACATGACGACTTTTTCGCCTTCGCGGATTTTCTTGCCGCCAACCTCGGCATCGCTTACTGCGGTGCGCAACATGCTCGCGATAGGCGTTTGCCAGCGGATGATTTCCGACACCATGCCGGGGATGAGATCCGGGTTATTCATCAGTTTTGCGTATTCCGCCGGGTTTTCATTGAGCGCCAACACGCCGCCGCTGATCGAACTGCGAGTCGTGTCATTGCCGCCGACGATCAGCAGAATCAGATTGCCCAGAAATTCCTGGAACGGCATGTTGGAAGTCGCAGGCGAACCGGCGAGCATGGAAATCAGATCATGCTTTTGCTCGCCGCCCACGCGCTGATCCCACAGCCCTTTGAAATACATGCCGCATTCCATCATCTCCTGCTGCCACTGTTCCCAGCTATCGACGCCATGCCCCGGTGACGCGGTTACCATGTCGGACCAGCGGGTCAGCTTGCGCCGTTCTTCCCAGGGAAAATCAAGCAAGGTGGCGAGAGTCATGGTGGTAAGCTCGATGGAAACCTTGTCAACCCAGTCGATTTCTTCTCCAACCGGCAGGGAATCGAGGATGCCGGCAGCGCGCTCGCGGATGATCGGCTCCAGCGTTTCAAGATTGTGGGGCGCGACTATCGGGCTCACCACTTTGCGCTGTGCGTCATGTTTGGGCGGGTCCATGGCGATGAACATTTCCAGACCGCCCATGGCGGACGCCTCGGTTGGCACGCCGATGCCGCCGAGCGCAACGCCGCCCTTGGCCGCATCGGATGAAAAAGTCTTGTGGTCCGTTTCAACGCGCATGATGTCGTTGAATTTGGTTACCGACCAGTACGGGCCGTGCGGGCTTTTGGCGCAATAACTCACAGGCGCCTCAGCGCGCATCCGCCGGAAATACTCCCCGATGGTATCGTTTTGAAACAGCTCCGGAATGCTGAGATCCATCTCATCCAGTGGGATTTTGCTTACATCTATCTTGGTGGCCTGATTGACTGACATGTTTTGATCCTCCGGCATGAGCAAGGCGCCGCGATGCGCGCCAGCTTCCTGATTTAGCAAATAATGCCGTAGTGTTACCAAAATTGATGATAATATCAATAAAATAATGTGTGGTAAGTCAATAAGTTCTGCTGCGTACATATATAGCCCCGGCGGCCCTGTTTTTACGCCACTTAATCGCGGGTTGCGCTAAGGCGGGGGGCGCGATGGCGATGTGTCTAGCACGGGGGGCATATATAGGGGCGTTGGTGTAGAATAAGGCAGTTAAACCGAGCGGACAGGAGAAATGAGTGATTTTATGCATTGCGGATATGCTGCCATCTGATCTGCTGATCGAGGCCCAGGCGCTGTTCGCCCGAAGCAAGTTTGTAGACGGTGCGCAGACTGCGGGATGGCATGCCAGGCAGGTCAAACATAATTTCCAGATTGTGGCCAGCCAGCCTGGCGTCCGGG
>CAYGDL010000220.1:0-2381 GCA_964348545.1 uncultured Alphaproteobacteria bacterium
GCTCCAGCCCCGCCATCACCATCAGCATGGTGGATTTTCCCGATCCGCTGGGGCCGATCAGACCTACCGCTTCGCCTTCGCCTACGCTAAGATTAATGCCACGCAGGATATCCACCCTGCCCGCGCTGCTGTTCAATGATAAATGCACATTGTCAAAATGAATGACCGGATTATCCAAACGCACCACCTGTTATTGTGTGAAGCACATGTCTGAACATAGCGTTATAAGGGCCGTGATCAATGGCGCATTTCAGATTTTCGTTCTGGCATGGATGTTTTTCATCAGTCCTTTGCAGGCAAAAGAGCCACCGGTTCTGGTCGTGCTGGGCGACAGCCTGACTGCGGGCGCGGGACTGGCTGCGGAAAACGCCTTTCCACAAAAGCTGCAACAGCATCTGGCATCGCTGGGGATTGTGGTGAAAGTGGAAAATGCGGGTGTTTCCGGTAACACTACGGCCGATGGCCTGGCGCGGCTGGACTGGTCGGTCGGCCCCAACGCGGATGGTGTTATAATTGAGCTTGGCGCCAATGACGGGCTGCGCGGGCTGGACCCCGAACAGGCTTACGCAAATCTTGACGCCATGCTTAAGCATTTTCAGCAACGCAAACTTCCCGTGATGCTGGCGGGCATGAAGGCGTTGCGCAATCTGGGGGAGGATTATGCGTCCGCCTTTGACGCAATTTATCCCCGGCTGGCGCAAAAATATAATGTGCCGCTATATCCATTCTTCCTGGAAGGCGTGGTAAATGATCCAGTGCTTAATCAACCGGATATGCTGCACCCGAACGAGGCGGGCGTGGAAATGATAGTTCGGAACATCACACCGCATGTGATTGAATTTCTGAACGGTTTATAGGATATAGGCCGTGCACAGATTATTTTCGGCAATCACCCTGCCGGACCCGATTGCGCAGCGTCTGGCGCTGATGGGCGGCGGCATCCCTGGCGCGCGCTGGGTTGGGGCGGAAAATCTGCATGTGACCTTGCGATTTATTGGCGATGTGGATACAAGCACCGCCGATCAGGCGCATGCCGCGCTTCAGGAGGTATCATTCGCGCCCTTTGATCTGCAATTGCGGGGTGTTGCAACCTTTGGCGAGCGCAAGCCGCGTCTTTTATATGTGGGTGTTGAAGCAAACGAGGAACTGCATACGCTTTATGCGCGCATCAATGCGGCGCATGCCCGCGCCGGTCTGGAGGCGCCAAAAGAACGCCGATATGTTCCCCATGTCACACTGGCCTGGCTGAAAAATCCGCCGCGCGACCGTCTTGGCGCCTTTATCGCCGCCCATAATATTCTGGCGCTGCCTACCATCAGGGTAGAAAATTTCGTGCTGATGTCCAGCCACCGATCCGTCAATGGCGCCAGCTATCAGATCGAGGCGCGCTATCCAGACTGTTAGTTCAACGTATTGGCATGCGACAATGCTGCGTCTTCCAATATTTCCATGGCTTCATCCGACAGGCCGAAATGATGGCCGATTTCATGCACCAGGACATGGGTAATAATGTCCGCCAGACTATCCTCGCCCTCGCACCAGCAATCCAGAATCGGGCGGCGATAGAGAAAGATCACATCCGGGCCGGACGGTTGATCCATAACGCCTTTGCTGGCCAGATCGACACCCGCATACAGGCCCAAAATCTCAAACGGGCTTTCAACATCCAGATCGCGACAGGTTTCCTCGTCGGGAAAATCCACCACCTGAATGATTATTTCGGTGATGTTTTCCAGAAATTGCTGCGGCAGACGCGCCAGCGCGGCACTACCGATCTCGGCGATATCGTCGAGACTGGGGGCAAGCATATGTGCGGACAAGTTGCTATAAATCATGGCGCCATACTAGCTGATCTTGCTCCCGCTGCAAAGCGGGCGCATGATGTTGCATCCAAACCAACAGGGGTAATGGCCAATGATCGAAAAAATAGCCGGGGCGGCGCGACAGGCTGCACTGGCGGCGCTTGAGGGCTGGCAGGAAGTGGATGGCCGCGACGCCATCGCCAAAGAATTCCAGTTCAAGGATTTCAATGCAGCCTTTGGCTGGATGACCCGGGTGGCGCTGCTGGCCGAAAAGATCGACCACCATCCCGAATGGTTCAATGTTTACAATAGAGTGAGCGTCACCCTGGCAACCCATGAGGCGAACGGCGTCACCGCGCGCGACGTTAAAATGGCCCAGGCCATGAATGCCTATGCGGCGGGCAAATAATGCTTCTTTTAGGCCAGGACTTGCGCCTATAATTATGATCACAGATTAAAATCAAGAGCCAGGGGGCCGCGCCATGTTTTTCAAAGGCATTATTTCCGCCGACAGCCATATTGTCGAGCCGCCAAATTGCTATGTGGATTTTATCGAGCCGAAATATCGCGCCGACGCGC
>CAYGDL010000221.1:0-2370 GCA_964348545.1 uncultured Alphaproteobacteria bacterium
TAAAGTCCACATAGCAATTTGGCGGCTCGACAATATGGCTGTCGGCGGAAATGACCCCTTTGAAGAACATGATACGCTCCCTTGGCTCTGGATTTGAATCTGTGATCATAATTATAGACGCAAACCCATTGCCATTAGAAGGTCTTTTTACGTGACGCCCTTCACCAATGGATGACGGGCCTGCTGCTTGGCGGCGTCACCGCGTTAATCCTCAAGAGCTTCTTTCCCGGCGGATAATGCCAATCCCCAATTCCGCGTCAATCGCCATAGGCCTGACGTGTCAGCGCGATGAGTTTTTCGACATGTCCTGGCGTTCGAAGTATATGACGCCAGAAATTTTCAACCGCCTGACCGGTCAGGCTGGGCGCGAGCTGGCGCACTTTCTGCATCGGCGCCGCAATTTCGGCGATGCGCCCCTGCGCCGCCAATGCCATGGCGAGCGCCAAATACGCCCAGCCGAAGCCAGGCAGATGCTTGACGCAATTCTGCGCCGCCTGCTCCATCTGTTGAAACTCGTCAAGTTGCGCATAACACCAGGAAAGATAAAACCAGGCTCTGCCGATATAAGGGTCTTTCGGCGAACGCCGGATGAAAAGCTGCAACTGCGCGATGCCCTCCACGGGTCTCGCATCGAAGATGAGCGCCGCGCCATAGGCATAGAGGGAGAAACTGTTATTGGGATTAATAGCCAGGCTGCGTTCCAGATAACTAATCGCCTGTCCGGCCTGACCGGCCCATATGGCGGCAAATCCACAATAGCACAGCACCACCGGATCGTTCGGTGCGAGGACCAGCGCCTTGCCGATCAGCGCCAGTATATTTTCAGAGTCTTTTTCCAGATCGGCGCTCATCCCCCAGACTATCCGATAACCAGTTAGATAAGCGAGCAAGGCCCAGCTAGCCGCATAGCCTGGTTCAAGCTCCGCCGCGCGCCGCGCCAGCCCTTCTGCTTCCAGCCATGTTTCCGGGGTGGGCTGTGCAATCACGAGAAATTCCGCCTGTGCGCACAGCGCCCAGGCTTGCAGGTCTTCGGGCCGCTGCCGCCTGGCGCGGTGGTGTTCTACGACCCCCAGATTGGCGCATAGGGCCATGACAATGCTATCCACCACCTCATCCATGACCTCAAACAGTTCAGCTTTTGGCCGGTCGATCTTGTCGGCCCAGACATGGTTGCCGCTGGCGGTGTCGATCAACTGCACGGTGATGCGCAGACGGTCCCCCGCAAGGCGGATGCTGCCCTCCAGCACGTAACGCACACCAAGTTCTTTGCCGACGGCGCGGATGTCCGGCGACTGGCCCTTATAGGCGAAGGTGGAGTTTCTTGCGGTCACCGACAGGCGGCTGTCGAACGACAGGCCGGTGATAATATCCTCGGTCATGCCGTCGGCGAAATATTCCTGGTCCGGGTCTTTCGACATATTGACAAACGGCAGCACCGCGATGGACGGCTTGCCCTCGATGACCTCCAAAACCGGCGCGTCAACCGAAGCCGCAACAAAACCGGAAGCATCGGCCAAAGCGGGCGCTGTGGCGGCGGGTTCCGGCTGTCTGCGGTTGCGCACCACCACATCCACAATCAGAAATGTCACGCCGATATACACCGCCAGAAACTGGTATTCACTGAACACACCGCGCAGACTGTCCAGATTCACCGCGTGAAACACATGCGCCACCCAGTGATCCGGCGTAAAGCCGGTCAGCGTCACGATCACGCCCGCCACAAACCAGTGTGTCAGATATTCCTTCGCGGTATGCCACAAGGGATTGTGCGGGGGTGCGGGCGGATCAGAACTCATGCGGGGGTTTTCCAGATTTTCATGCTATAGCAAATTATTCTTACGCAAATGCGCCGCCAGCGTACAGCGATTATCTGCCCCGGGCATTGTAAAAGACAGATAATTCGCGGACAAGGCTGGCTGGGCTGAATCTGGCGATGACGCCCCCACTTTGTCACGCCCCGGTTTAGCCGGAGGGCTATCGCACATGCAGTTGGTCTTTTCCTTCTCCCCTCCAGCCTTCGCCAGAAGACTCCGGCTTGGCAAGTGTGGGAGAAGGCCAGGATGAGGGGGACGCGCATTTATGCGCGTAAAAAAAGCTTTTACACATGGCCCCCTCACCCCAACCCTCTCCCACAAGGGGAGAGGGAGCTACATCCCGCATACAAAATTTCATATGCGATAGCCCTGGTTTTAACCGGGCAATGACGGAAGGGCGCCGTTTCGCAACCCTTCCTGTCAGGCAATTATCTTGCGCTTGCCGCAGTGACGGCGATGTCCGCTTATTCCGCCGCCATCTGCATGGTGGGGATTTTTTCCAGCGGCAGGCTGAACAGGTTTGCGGTGTTTTCGCGCAGGATGGCGCGGACTTTTT
>CAYGDL010000222.1:0-2363 GCA_964348545.1 uncultured Alphaproteobacteria bacterium
GAAAGCATCCGCATCGTGGAGCGCGGCGCGGATGTCGGCGGCACCTGGTACTGGAACCGCTATCCCGGCATTGCCTGCGACGTGGTGTCCTATGATTATCTGCCCTTGCTCGATGAAATGAATTATGTGCCAAGGGACCATTACGCCAAGGGCAGCGAGATTTTCGAACACTGCCAGGCGATCGCCAAAAAATATGATCTGTACGGACTGGCGGTGTTTCAGACCACTGTCACCTCCACCGTATGGAATGACGCCGAACAATTATGGACGGTCAAAACGGATCGTGGCGATACGATGAAGGCGCGCTTTGTGGTTTGCGCCAACGGTCCGATGTCCAAGCCCAAGCTGGCGAAGATCGATGGCATTGAAACCTTCAAAGGCCATTCGTTCCATTCCTCGCGCTGGGATTACGCTTACACCAAACAGGATCTTTCGGGCCTGGAAGACAAGGTCGTGGGCATTATCGGCACCGGGGCGACGGCTGTGCAGGCGGTTCCCAAACTTGGCGCGGCGGCGAAGGAACTCTATGTGTTCCAGCGCACCCCTTCCTCCATCGATTTCCGCCATGACTGGCCGACCGATCCCAACTGGGCGCGTAAACTGGAGCCGGGCTGGCAGTCAAAGAGGCGCGAAAAGGCGCTGCTGTCAACCAATGAGACGGATGACCAGAAGGCCAAAAAAGCAGCCATTTCGGCAGAAGAAAAGATCCGCAAACAGGAGAATGCGAACATCGACGCCATGATGCGCATCCACCGGCGCATTGAGCAGGAGGTGAAAGACCCGGCAACTGCGGAAGCGCTGAAGCCCTGGTACATGCTGATGTGCAAACGGCCCTGCTTCCATGAGGATTATCTGGCCACCTTCAACCGGCCTAACGTGCATCTGATCGACACCCATGGCAAGGGCATCCACCGGATCACGGAAAAAGGCCCCGAGTTCGAAGGCAAGGTCTATGAAGTGGATGTGCTGATCTACGCCACCGGTTTCGATGTGCAGAAGACCGGCATCTATAACAAGATCGTTGGCGCCAATGGCCTTGAGATAAATGAGAAATACAAGGACGGCATCCGCACCATGTTCGGTGTGCATTCCAATGGTTATCCCAACATGTTCATCATGGCGGGCTATCAGGCGTCGTTCCAGTTCAACCTGACCGACATGCTGTACGCCCAGGGCGAACATATTGCCGCCTGCATCGACTATGCCCGCAAACATGGCTACGCCACCATCGAAGTTACGCCGGAGGCGGAAGACTGGTGGGTGCAGGAAGTGATCAATTTCCGCGGCAAGACCGACCGCAACAAGGACTGTACGCCGGGCTATTATAATTTCGAAGGCGAGGTCAACCGCCGCCAGGACGGCACTTATAATGGCGGCTTCTACCGCTATGTGTCCCACACCAAAGAGGCGCAGACGGATATGGCGAAATATTTCAAATTCGCCAAAAAGAAGAGCTGAGCCAAATTTGCAAGCCGCAAGGGCGCGGCTCAGAACAAGCAGGATGCGCATCCTCTTGATGCGCATCCACCCTGCTCTGTCATTATCCGGATTACAAGTTTTTCTGGCGGGCTTGCGTCAAATGACTAAGATAGCTTATGTCAGAATCATTACGCACAACCGCTTCATCCCTTCCAAACTTCGTGCATTTGCGCGTGCATTCGGCTTATTCGCTGCTCGAAGGGGCGGTGAAAATCAAGCAGATGCCGACTCTATGCCGCGCCTATGAGACGCCGGCCATTGCCATTACGGATAGTGGCAATCTGTTTGGCGCGCTGGAATTTTCCGAAACGATGGCGGGTGAGGGCATACAGCCGATCATTGGCTGCGCCTTGCAATTATGTTTTGATCAGGCCGAAGCCAGCGTCGTAGATGCGCTGCGCGGCCCGGCGCTGCGCGACCGGATTGCGCCGATTGTGCTGCTGGCGCAAAATGAGGCTGGCTACAACAATTTGATGTGGCTTTCCAGCAATGCCTACCTGGAATGTGACGCCGAACCGCATGTGACGCTGGCGCAACTGGCTGCGCATTCTGACGGGCTGATTTGCCTGACCGGCGGTGCGCTGGGGCCGCTTGGCTGTCTGTTGCGTCAGGCGCGGCGCGCTGCGGCGTCCGAATTTCTACACCAACTGTCGGCCATATTTCCGCAGCGGCTATATGTCGAACTGCAACGTCATGGCATGGCGCAGGAGGCGGCGACCGAGGAAGACTTTATCGCCTTTGCCTATGATCAGGCGCTGCCGCTGGTGGCCACCAATGAAGTTTATTTTCCCTACCGCGATATGTATGAGGCGCATGACGCGCTGATCTGCATTTCGGCTGGGGCCTATGTCGGGCAGGATGAGCGCCGCAAACTGACGCCCGAA
>CAYGDL010000223.1:0-2333 GCA_964348545.1 uncultured Alphaproteobacteria bacterium
CTGACGGCGGACTGGACCTTCCCATGGGTATGCGGCAACTGCGAAAAGCCGAAATTCACCGCGAACTAGCATTACGCTCTAACTAAGCGTTATCATGGGGGCCGGTCACTTGTCTGCGGACGGGAGACTGGCCCCTTTTGTTGTTAGCGCGGCGTGATTTTAGATTGAATCACCTCAAGCACAGTGTCACCCCGCACTTGGTGCGGGGTCCAGGGCTCCAAACTCAGGCCTTGGCGTGTGGCTCACATGCCAAGCCGCAGCCTTCTGGCGAAGGCTGATGGACCCCGGAATAAATCCGGGGTGACAGACCGGGATTGTGGTATGGACAAACCTGATATCATGCCGTTCTAGTGGATGAATTTATGATTTTTGCGCATTTGTTAAAAAAAATTGCTCTTCTCCTCTGCCTTCTGTTCACGCCGCTGCATGCGTTCGCACAGGCGCAGGCAGATATTCCCGCGCTTATTCTGAAGCTTGCGGATAAAAGCCGCAGCACGCAAAGCGAAGCGATCGACGCCCTGACCGCCGCAGGCGATCCTGTCGTGATTGCGCCGCTGGAGGCGCTGCTAAACGGCAATCTGTACGCGCGCAAATCTGATGGCAGCATCTGGATCACCACTGAATCCACAACCGGCTTTGATCTGAAACATCCGCTGACCGGCGCCGCCGGCGGCAGCGCCACCCCGGAAGAAATGACCAAGGCCAATATCACCAATGCCATCCGCACACGCTTGCGCGGCGCGCTGGGCGGCATGACATTGCTTGGGCCTGATCCCATGCTGCGCAAACGCGCGGCCGACGATATTTTCAGGAACGCCGCGCCGGAAAGCATCCCGCTGCTGGAAACCGCACTGGCCAAAGAAACCGACGAGGCCGTCAAGCGCCGCATGCAGCGCGCACTGGCAGGCATTCACCTAAATCAATCCGACGATCCACAGGTGCGCCTGAAGGCAATTGAAACGCTGGGCAGCTTCACCGATCAGGATGTGAAGGCGATCCTCAACACGGCGTTGCAACAAAGCGACGAGACGGTGCGCGCCGCCGCTGCAACGGCGCTGGCGGGCGTTGAAAGCCGGCTGGAATTCTGGGGCATGGCGGAGGCGCTGTTTCATGGGCTGAGCCTGGGCTCGGTATTGCTGCTGGCGGCCATCGGGCTGGCGATTACTTTTGGCGTGATGGGCATCATCAATATGGCGCATGGCGAAATGGTGATGATCGGCGCCTATACCACTTTCATGGTGCAGGAAGTGATCCGCACCACCTGGCCCGGCCTGTTTGACGCCTCGCTGTTTATCGCCATTCCCGCCGCCTTTATGGTATCGGGCCTGGTGGGCATTGCGATTGAGCGCGGCATTATCCGGTTTTTGTATGGGCGGCCGCTGGAAACATTACTGGCCACCTGGGGTGTCAGCCTGATCCTGCAACAGAGCGTGCGCTCGATCTTTGGTCCCACGAATAAAGAGGTGGGCACCCCTGGCTGGATGAGCGGCGCGATGGAATTTGATAGCGGTCTGGCGCTGACCTATAACCGGGTGGCGATCATTATTTTTTCGCTGATGGTGCTGGGCCTGCTGGTGCTGGTGATGCGCAAAACCTCGCTTGGCCTGCGCATGCGCGCGGTGACGCAAAACCGCGCCATGGCCAACAGCATGGGCATCCGCACCGGCACGGTTGACGCGCTGACCTTTGGGCTGGGTTCCGGCATTGCGGGCATTGCGGGCGTGGCGCTGAGCCAGATCGATAATGTCAGCCCCAATCTGGGGCAAAGCTATATTGTCGACAGTTTCATGGTGGTGGTGTTTGGCGGCGTCGGCAATTTACTGGGCACTTTCTTTGGCGCCATGAGCCTGGGACTGGTGAATAAATTTCTGGAGCCGTTTGCCGGCGCGGTGCTGGGCAAGATATTTATTCTGATCGCGCTGATCCTGTTCATTCAATATCGCCCGCGCGGCATGTTCGCGCTCAAGGGCCGCGCGGTGGAGAACTGATCATGCGCGCAAATCAAAGTTTCATTCTTTCATTGCCGCTGGGCGGAAAAATTCTGCTGGGGCTGATGCTGGGCGCGGCGCTGTTTGTGCCGTTGCTGAATCTGCTGACGCCGGTTGATTCGTTTTTTCATGTTCCGACCTATCTGGTCAGCCTGATGGGAAAATATGTCTGCTATGCGCTGCTGGCGCTGAGCGTTGATCTGGTGTGGGGATATTGCGGCATCCTAAGCCTGGGGCATGGCGCATTTTTTGGCCTGGGCGGCTATGCCATGGGCATGTATATGATGCGTCAGATCGGCACGCGCGGCGTCTATGGCAATGCGGACCTGCCGGATTTCATGGTGT
>CAYGDL010000224.1:0-2332 GCA_964348545.1 uncultured Alphaproteobacteria bacterium
ACCGTGAAATGTTCAACGAAGCACACGACTTCATTATCCAGGCCTGGACCAAGCCTGGCCCGTGGCGCTATGAAGGCAAGCATTTCCATTACCGGCACGTAAATCCCTGGGCGCTGCCGTTCCAGGAACCGTATCCGCAAATGTGGATCCCCGGCGTGCTTAGTCCGGAAACCGTGCTGTGGTGCGCTGATCATGCCTATCCCTATATTGGTCTTGGAACCTCGCTTGGGCCCACGTGTGATTTGTGGGACTTCTACGCCGAGCAGGCAGCGCAGAAGGGCTATCAGGCCGGACCGGAAAATTTCGGCTATCTGATACCCACTTTCCTCGCCGATACCGAAGAGAAGGCCCAGGAATTGGGGCGTGGCTTCGTATACGGTGGCGGACAGAACGCCTTCTCGGCGCCGCAATACACGCTGCCGCCGGGGTATAACTCCAAGGGTGCGATCCGCAATCTGGCGAAGCAACCGGGCGGTAGCTGGCTGGGTGTGAACCGCGAAAAAATGGCTGGCGGTGATGAGGGCGCACCAAAAGAGACCAATTATGATGATGTTCGCGCGAAGCTCGTCAAAGGTTTCGAAAAAGGTCAGCGCAATCTGCAATTGCTGATTGGCACGCCGAAATCTGTCATCCCCAAGATCAAGCAGATATTGGATGTGATCCGTCCCGGTTCGCTCACCTTCTTTGCGGTGCAGGGGCCGGTGGGTAACGAAGATCGTCTGCGCAGCATGCAATTGCTGGGTGAGCACGTAATTCCCGAAATACGTGAATACTCTGAAAAGATAGGCCTCACGGATTCGTTCCAGCGCAAGACGGGCTCGGTCAAACTGACCCACGGCACCAAGCGCGCGCCGGTGGTGGACCGCGAAGCGCTGAAGCACTTCAAATTCGAAGCCTGATACGGATCAGGCAAAAAAAGGGCCGCTCATCAGAGCGGCCCTTTTTGATTCCGGGATGAAGTTATTAAAGCAGGTTCTGCGCGCCTACCATGCAGAACAGCATCGGCACGGACAACATCGTGTTGGTGCGTGAAAACAGCATCGCGGTGCGCGCGGCGGAGGCCTTGTCGGGCGCGGCCAGGTCCGGGAATTTGTTTTCGATGTTCAGGGCCTTTTGCTGATTGGGCCAGATCACAAACCACACATTGAACCACATGATGGTGGCCAGCCACATGCCAAGACCGATCAGAATATTCTTGGAAACCATGAAGCCATTGCTGGCGCCCAGCGTATAGGCGTCCACCAGATAACCATTCATGATCGCCAGCACAATGCCGGTTACGATGGTGGCCATGGCGGCCCAGCGGAACCAGAACAGCGCTTCGGGGGCAATCACCTTGCCGATAGCGGGTTTTTGCTCGTCGGGTATTTTGGGCATGCTGGGCATTTGCACAAAATTGAAATACCAAAGCAGTCCAATCCACATCACACCGGAAATCACATGCAGCCAGCGGAACACGAACGCGCCGAAAGCATGATCCATAGACACGCCGAGCATCGATAACGAAATCAGCAACACGACGCCCGCCAGCACAAATGCCGCGATCACAGTGTTCTGAAGCGATGTTAGAATTGACGCCATAAGTTCACTCCTCCCCCATTTTTAACCAGGTAGAATCACCTGGACAATTTTACACAACTCTATTCGTGCAGCAAGTTAGCCAATTTTCCGTGCTAAGAGAATAGCTATGATTTTGTGGGGATACAGGAGAGAGGATGCAGGCGCAGCTTTCATATTGCGGCGGTCTGGTTCGGACGGGCGATCATGACCGGTTTCTGACCGCGCTGTTTGCGCCAGAACCCGCGCGTGAGCATTTATTCGCGCTCTATGCCTTTAATCTTGAGCTTGCGCGCATCGGGGACATGGTGTCGGAACCGCTGCTGGGTGAAATACGCCTGCAATGGTGGCGCGAAGGCATAGAGGCGATTTATACGGGCGAAACAGTGCGCTCGCATCCGGTATTGCAGGGGCTACAGGATGCTATCAGGGAATGCGACCTTCCGCGTCAACCGCTGGACCTGCTGATCAATGCGCGCGCCAGGGATTTTGATGCTTCCCCACCTTTTAATCTGGCGGCGCTTGAAGGCTATGCGGATGGGACATCCGCCGGACTGATGCGCCTTGCGCTGAGCATTACAGGGGGCGGGGTTCCTGATGCCGTCACCCGGCATGCAGGGCTGGCATGGGGGCAGACGGGGCTGTTGCGCGCTATCGGGTTTCACGCCGCAAAGCGGCAGATTTTTTTGCCCATGGATGTGATGCAGGCGGAAGGATTAGCGGCTGAGGATGTGTATGCCCATCGCAGGTCTCCGGCGTTGCGCCGGGTTATACT
>CAYGDL010000225.1:0-2313 GCA_964348545.1 uncultured Alphaproteobacteria bacterium
GGTAACGGAAATGGTGCTGGAAAAGGCCAAGCGCCTGGTGGAGCATGGCCGTGATGTGGTGATCCTGCTGGATTCGATCACCCGTCTGGGCCGTGCCTATAATGCCGTGGTGCCGTCATCGGGCAAGGTGTTGACCGGCGGTGTGGACGCCAATGCGCTGCAACGCCCCAAGCGGTTTTTTGGCGCCGCGCGCAACATAGAAGAAGGTGGCTCGCTGACCATCATCGCCACGGCGCTGATTGACACTGGCTCGCGCATGGATGAAGTGATTTTCGAAGAATTCAAGGGCACCGGCAACAGCGAAATCATTCTGGACCGCAAAGTGTCCGACAAACGTATTTTCCCGGCCATTGATATCACCCGCTCCGGCACCCGCAAGGAAGAATTGCTGGCGTCGCAGGCCGATCTTGCGAAAATGTTCGTGCTGCGCCGCATTCTCAGCCCGATGGGCACCGTGGACGCGATGGAGTTCCTGCTCGACAAGTTGCGCGGCACCAAGACCAATGCAGAATTTTTCGCGTCGATGAATACCTGAAATCGGCTTTACTGAAACGCCGCGTCCGCCTTGGCCCTGCCCAGCACGGTTTTGCGCCGTTCCACCGCATATTGTTTGTGGAACCGGCTGAGATGCACAAAGCGATCCAGCAATTCATAACACATATTCACCTGGGCGTCCTTGGGTTCCCAATAGGCATTGGGTTGTCCGCAAATGCGAAAGCGCACATTGATCGGTCGCGGCAGGTAATAATCCCTGTTCAGGGCCTCGATAAGTTGCGCCATGATCGAGGCGTTTTGCAGCCATAATTTATATTGTTTGTGTGGCGGGGATATGGCGTCTTCGAATTTTAGCTGGATGGCGAAGTCGGGCGGAATGTGACCCGCATTGCCAAGTGGCGTTTTGGCGCTGTTCTTGAGCGTGATTTTGATAAATTCCAGGCCCCGCTCGGCCTTGGCGAAATCATCTTCGCAAAACTCCGCACGCTCTGCTGGCAATTCATTTTCGATACGAAAATCTTCCAGATGTTTGGGATCACGCCCATAGGTCAGGCACACCATGTCGTAATAACGCTGAATTTCCAGGGCGTGCGGATCGGCATAGGCCAGCGTTACCTTGTCCTGTTCGGCGATCGTCCATTCAATGCGCCAGGCGTCAATAATGGCCTGCATGCGCAGGATGCCACTATGGCCTAGCGGGCCGGTTTCAGGTGGCCATTCATTGATGCCGGGTATTTTCTTTTCCGCTGGCGCAATGGGAAAGCCGGTCTGACTGCTTAAAAATGTGATAGCGGTCAGATAATCGGCCTGGTCTTCCTCGCGCCCCAGCACGGGAATGCCCGCTTCATCGATCAGCACATGCATCAGTTCGTGCAGCAGGGTGAATTCAACATTGGCAATGACGAAGGGCGCAATGTCCTCGCTTGGAAGTTCCGATTGAACCGCCGGCTGCGCCTGGGCAAGGCCCGCGCCGGACAGGGCGCTGACGATTATCAGACAACGGATAAATTCGGGAACGCCGTGCGGCGATCTGTCAAGCCAGGTTTTTTTTGAAGAAATCGACGGTTCTGGACATTGCTGATTTGGCCGCCGTCTGGTCATAATGCTCACCTCCCATGCGCGCAAAGGCGTGGTCCTGTTCGGGGTAATCATACAGGGTGCAGAATTTATTGCCGTCCAGCCCCGCATGCATGGCGGCCTGCGCGGGCGGCGGCACAAAGCCATCCTTGCCGGCAATGTGCAGCATTAGCGGTTTTTTGATGTTGGCGGCTTCACCCAGAAAATCAGGGATACTGACCCCGTAAAAGCCAACAGCGGCGTCGGTGCCGGTGCGGGTGGCCGATAGATAGGCCAGCAATCCGCCCAGGCAAAAACCGACCGTTCCGGCCTTGCCGTTGCAGCCCTTGATCGTGCGCAAAGTGTCAATCGTGGCCGCCACGTCATTGATACCGGTATCGCGATTGAACTTGCCAAACAGCGAAAACGCCTTGTCCCATTCGGCCTTGCTCTTGTCGGTGATGTTAATGCCCGGTTCGATGCGCCAGAACAGATCGGGGCACAGCGCCACAAATCCCTCTGCGGCAAAGGTGTCGGTAATGTCGCGCATCACCTGATTGACCCCGAAAATCTCCTGCATCACCACTATGCCGGGGCCGGAGCCCGATTTCGGCATGGAAAGATAGCCCATCATGGAACCATCTTTACACGGAATAGTTATTTCTGTTCCACTCATTTTCTTTCTCCTTGGGTTTAACCTGGCGCTGCTTTCCTCGGATCAATGGCGTCGGCCAGCATGCCGGGATCGGTCAGGGGCATTGA
>CAYGDL010000226.1:0-2276 GCA_964348545.1 uncultured Alphaproteobacteria bacterium
AAATGGTTGCTGGGCGGCGCCCGCAAGTCCTGATCTGTCGTCGCGTCGTCGATCACCTGGATTTTACGGAACAGACGGCTTTCGATATCCGAGGGGATTTTTTTTGATCGAACATCGCCGACAAAGAAATCGCGCAACCAGCCATCGCGAAAGCTCACGATCATTCCGCAGTTCCATTTTGTATCAATGTACCACCCCTTGGTACAAATTGCAAGTCCGAATTTAGAGGGGATTTAAAATTGCACCCATCTCAATCCAGATATTCATCATCAAATTTACGCGCGGCTTCGCGTTGTTGCTTGCGGCGGCCCCATTTAACTACCGCACGGCGGCGCAGGCGGCGCACAAGGTGAAACTCCTGGGACAGCACCAGTATGCCCAGCGGGATCATCCAGAACCCGACTATGGGCAGAAAGCCCAATATGCCCCCAATGATCAGCGCCACGCCCACAACAATGCGCCAGGTGCGCGATTGCGGCAGTTTGAAGGTGCGGTTGCCTATGCGAAGGTTGGTCATGGCGTTTCTTGTGGGCAAACGGGAAAGATTGCAAGGCCTGATCTGGACAAGCCACATTTAGGGGTGGTGCGGGGACGAACAGTTTGCTATAGCCAGCATGCTGATTACTGCTAATTGCCTTGTTTGGGCATCTGTTCCTCGGTAGCTCAGTGGTAGAGCAACCGGCTGTTAACCGGTTGGTCGCTGGTTCGAATCCGGCCCGGGGAGCCATTTCAGATCTTTTGTCGCGCTTTTTAGTGCGCAGGAGCCTCTTGAAATTCTGAATCTATTAGCATAGATTTAGCGCAGTTATTTTCAATGAGTTATCCCATGGCCCTGTCCGCGCAACGCCAATCCCCCTGTATTCAGGTCTGCCAGCTAAACCCACAGACCGGCTTTTGCGCGGGCTGTTTTCGTAGCCAGGAAGAAATCGCCCGCTGGCTGCGCTACACAGATGACGAGCGCGAGGCCGTGTTGAACCGTCTGGGCAAACGCCGGGCGGATTTTTATGACGATGGCGGTGAAATAAATTTCTCGCCCTTTGATTATGAATAATCGCAAAATTAACGCTTAATCCCGAATTGCCATTCTATCTTCGTTTCCTGACTGGTGATTCTGGAGCGTCCCCCGCATGTCCAACCGCCTGGGTTTAGCCGCCCTTCTGCTGATACTGGCCGCTGGCGGGTTGTTTTTCCTGTTTCAGCAGTTTCCCGGCGCGATCGGCAGCCAGGGCGACCAGATCAGGCTGGTGCAGGGCTTGCTGGTGCTGAGCCTGGTTGGCGGCAGTGTCGCCATGGGCTGGAGCGGCGGCGTCGGCCTTGCCCTGAAACAGGCGCTATTGTGGGCCGCATTGTTCCTGTTTGCGCTGACGCTTTATGCCTATCGCGCCGAATTTACGGCGATGGGGTTTCGTATTGCGGGCGTCACCCTGCCTACCCTGCCCCTGTCAACGCCACCTGACGCGGGCGCGATCACAAAAACCGCCAATGGCGCGGTCTATCTGCGCGCCATCGAAGGCGGACATTTTCTGGCGGACACGGCTGTGAACGGTACGCATGTGCGGTTTCTGGTGGACACTGGCGCATCGGTCGTGGGCCTGAGCGCATTCGACGCCCAACGGTTGGGCTTTGACCTGAAAAAACTAAATTTCGATATGACCGTCAGCACCGCAAACGGGAACACGAAAGCTGCGCGAGTAACTCTCAAAGAACTCCGCATTGGATCAATCAGCCGTAAGAATGTGCAGGCGCTTGTGGCTCGCGATGGTGAGTTGGAACAATCCCTGCTGGGCATGACATTCCTGAACTCCATTGGCAGCTTTGAAATGGGCGACGGGGTGCTTATTCTGCGCGATTAGGTTAATTGATGACCAATTCAATGTATCTCCCTCTCCCCTCGTGGGAGAGAGTTGGGGTGAGGGGGAAGACCCCAGGTAAAGATAAACCAAACGCTGGTATATAAGCACGCGCAAGCTTATGAATGCCTATCCCTTTACCCAACAGGACAAGCGCATGTTTCCCAAACCCCAGACCGATCTGAAATCCAACACGCCGGAATTCGAAGTGACGCCCTTGGCCGCCGCCACCGGTTTTCGCGAATATGATGCGCGCTGGCTGTTTCCCCAGGATGTCAATCTGATGGGCATTCAGGCGCTGGGCATGGGCATCGCCACCCAGATGTCGCGCCTGGGCATTCGCCCCGTCATTGTGGTGGGGCATGATTATCGTTCCTACAGCCAGTCGATCAAATATGCGCTGATCACCGGGCTGATGGCGTCGGG
>CAYGDL010000227.1:0-2269 GCA_964348545.1 uncultured Alphaproteobacteria bacterium
CGTCGAGCGGATGCTTGACCGTGTCGCCAAATCGGCCAATGACGGCTATCCCCCTTATAATATTGAACAGATCGGCGAAGGCAGCCTGCGCATCAGTCTGGCGGTTGCCGGCTTTTCGCTGGATCAGCTCAACGTCAGTCTGGAAGACAATCAACTGACCATTCGCGGCAAGCAGGTTGAGGAACCGGGCCGCGTCTATCTGCATCGGGGCATTGCCGCGCGCCAGTTTCAGCGCAGTTTTGTGATTGCCGAGGGCATTCAGGTCAGCGCCGCACGGCTGGACAATGGCCTGCTGCATATTGAATTACAGCGTCCCAAGCCTGCCAATGTGGTTCGCACCATCGAAATCACCGGCAGTCAGCCCAAAGGTGGCCAGGCCCATAATGGCGCCCCCCAACAGATCGACGCCACAACCGTCGATCCGAAATAAATATGGCTGAAAGGAATCAGACAGATGAATAATCAGAATGAAGAAAACAATGGCGCAGCACCCGATGCAACCGTGGCGGCGGCTGTGACGTTGCTGCCAGGCTCAATGGTCTATGTAAAGGCCATCGATTCTTCGCAGGTGCAGGGATTGCAGGGGGTTCCGCCGGGAACCATCGTGTATGCCATCCACTCGGAAGCAGGCGCGCCCCTGGCGGTGCTTGGAAACCGGGATGCGGCTTTCTATGCCGCGCGCCAGCACAATATGCGTCCGGTAAGTGTGCACTAGGTAAGTGAATTCGCCGCCGGTTACATGCCGGCGGTGATCATTTCCTCGTCGATGCGGTCAATGAAATCCTTGCCCCAATTGATGGCGTAATGCAGGTCACCGGTAAATTCGGTGACGCTTGCGGCCTGAAGCGCGGCGGTTTCCTGATCTTGCGCGATGATGATCTTGGCGTTGAACGCGCCGGCCTGAAACACCACGAGAAATTGTCCAGCGGTCGGCAGCGCCATGACCAGAATGTGAGAGCCGGAATCATTGCGAAGCTCGGATAACACCAATGGCGTGATGGTGGCTACTTCGTCTGTATCCAAATCACTTTCCTGATCATCAATCCAGGAGAGATAGTGATCCGCAACGGATTGATTTTCCATCACCAGATCCAGCAATGTCGCGCTGATATCTATGAAGCGGTAGGTAAACGTGTCCTTCATCAAGTCGCCGGACCAACTGAGTGATTCCAACCCTTGTGCCTGGCTATTCATAAAGCCTCCATCTGGTTATATATCGCCACACAGCCGGAAATATCTCCGGTGCGGGCCGCGATAGGCCAGAATAACGGCAATAAGGTTAATGCTTCGTTCTCAAAGCGGGAAAATCCAGATCATTGAAAAATCCGGATTTTTCGCCATTCCGCCTATGCCGATAATTCCCTGATCAGGGCCGGGCGCTTTTCCGGCGCGGCATAGCTGAAATTGATGCTGATGCGATCAACCAGCCCGGTATAGCGGCTTTTGATCATGGGGACGATTTCGTGCGGCTCGCCGACCACGGCGAAGGCGTCGAGAATTTCGTCTTCGATCAGCTCGCCCATTTCGACCCATTGGCCCTGCTTGGACATCATGTTCAATTGCGGTTGCAGCTTGCCCCAGCCATGGGTTTCCAGTACGCCGCGATAGGCGGGCGTGGAGGCGTAAAAGGCGATGCGCTGCTTGACAGCCTGTTTGCTCTCGGCGAATTCTTTTTCGTTCTGGCCGGAGACCACAAACACCGGATAGGACAGCTCGAAACTGTTGCGGGTGCGGCCGCGTTTTTTCAGGCTGGCGTCAACCACCGGCAATGTGTGCTGTTTGAGATATTTAACGCTGGTCATGGGATGCACCATGATGCCATCGGCGACATCGGCGGCAACCTCGGTCATCATCGGGCCGACGGCGGCCAGGAACACGCGCGGCGCGCCATATTTGCTGGGGTTGGGCGTGAACACCGGCGTCATCAGCGTGTGCGAATAAAACTCGCCCCGGAAATTCAGCGGCTCGCCGTCATACCAGTTGGCCCAGATGGCGCGCATGGCCAGAATCATTTCGCGCATGCGCGGGGCAGGGTGCGACCAGGGCATGGAAAAGCGCTTTTCGATATGCGCCTTGATCTGCGAGCCGATGCCCATAATGAAACGGCCTTGCGAATAATCATTCAGATCATTGCCGAGTGCCGCCATATTCATGGGGTTACGGGCAAAGGCCACCGCAATGGCGGTGATCAGTTCGATTTTCTTGCTATGTTCGGCCGCCAGCACCAGCGGCAGGAACGGGTCATGCCCGGTTTCCACGGTTTGCGCGC
>CAYGDL010000228.1:0-2221 GCA_964348545.1 uncultured Alphaproteobacteria bacterium
GCATTTCCATCGGGTCCAGCGCCAGTGTGCGCATGGCGTCGATTTCTTCGTTCAGCTTCATGGAGCCAATTTGCGCCGTAAAGGCGCTGCCTGACCGGCCGGCCACTATAATGGCGGTCAGAAGGATGCCGATTTCACGCAATACGGAAATAGCCACCAGTTCGACCGTGAATATTTCCGCACCGAACTGGCGCAATTGCGTCGCCCCCTGATAGGCCAGCACAACGCCGATCAAAAACGATATCAGCGACACAATCGGCACGGCGTTAAAGCCGATGGCCTCCATATGATAAATCAGCGGCGTCCAGCGTAAACGCGAAGGATTAGCCACTGCGCGCCCCAAAGTGGCCATCGTCAATCCAAAAAAACCCAGCAGTGCGCGCGCCTCAATCAATGCTCCGGCAACGCCCGCGCCAATTTCGGCAAGCACCGTCAGAAAACCGCTGGATTGCGCAAGCTCCGCCGGAGCGGCCGTGTCATTGGCCTCAACCCTGGCCAGCAGGGCGGCGTGCTCGGGCTGTATATTGCGGTAGTCGGCTATCCGTCCCGCAGCGCGCAATTGCCGCCGACTTCGATATAATATCCAGGCGCCCGCCGTATCCAGCCGTTCCAGCCCGCCAAGATCGAACACCACGTGCTGGGACGGGGCCGGATTCCAGCCGCGCAGCGCAACGTCCACCACCGCCAGTTCAGAAATCACCCAGGCCCCGCGCACCAGGGCGACCGCACCGTCTTTTGTATCGGAAAATTGAATATCCGCTTTGGCGGCCGCCGTGTCTTGCCGGGGCGCGCCCCTATTTTGCGCTTGCGTCATACAGGTTCCATTGGGCAGCCATCCGGAAAAAACTCCAGCCCATCATGCATGGAATTAACGCCAGAAGAAACCCGAACAATAAAGGGCGGATGCGGCCTATCTGAACACCACGGTTTTGTTGCCGTTCAGAAACACGCGCTGTTCCGCCAGCCAGCGCACGGCGCGGGCCAGCACCATGCTTTCCATATCGCGGCCCGCCGCAGTCATGGCTTCGGCGGTATGGCTGTGATCGATGCGCTCGACCATCTGTTCGATGATCGGGCCTTCATCCAGATCCGGGGTGACGAAATGCGCGGTCGCGCCGATCAGTTTGACGCCGCGTTTATGCGCCTGCTGATAGGGCTGGGCGCCCTTGAAACTGGGCAGGAAGGAATGGTGGATATTAATCGCCCTGCCCTCCAGCTCGGCGCATAATTCCGGCGAGAATATTTGCATATACCGGGCCAGCACAATGAAGTCCGCCTTGGTCTGGGCAATGATGTCGCGCAACCGGGCTTCGGCCTCAGGCTTGCCGGCATCACTGACCGGCACATGCAGAAACGGAATCTTGTGCCATTCCGCCAAGGGGGCCAGATTCATATGGTTGGACACAATAGCTGGAATATGCACCGGCAGCGCGCCCGTGCGGTGGCGGTACAGCAGGTCATTCAGGCAATGGTCGGATTTCGACACCAGGATCAGCGCCGATGGCCGCAACGCGCAATTCCTCAACGCCCAGCGCATGCCAAAGCGCGCCGCGACAGGATCAAATATTCTGGTAAAGGCGGTTTGGTTGAATTCAGGATTACCGGCTTCAAAAGCCGTGCGCATAAAGAAGTGTTTGGTATCGGGATCGCCAAAATGATGCGAGTCGGTAATGAACAGCCCGCTATTCGCCAACACGCCCGCCACGGCGGCAACAATGCCCACCCGGTCAGGACAGGAAACCGTAAGAATATAGCTGGCTGTCATGGAATTTACTTACCCCTTTATGCGGCGGATAATCCGTTTCATAGCGCATGCCGCCGCAAGTTTGAAGTTTTAGAATAGTTTGCGAGCGAATTGAATCACCATCCCCGGCGTCATCGCGAGCCGCGCAGCGGCGTGGCGATCCAGAGTCACACGGAAAAGCCTGAGTTTGCGACTCTGGATTGCCACGCCTACGGCTCGCAATGACGCGGGGGCGCGCCCCTCAATCCATCTTGAACCGCCGCCGCAGGGCGAGCAGGAACAGGGTTACAAGTGCGATAGCCATCAGTGTCATTATTGTGGCAGGGGCATACAACAGTATGGGGTTCTCATCCAGATAGCATTTCACCCAGGGATCGGGATTGTACCGGCCGCTCCAGATGCTGAACGGGGCGGTTATCTGCTCCAGGACAAAACGCAGAACATCCGCTGGCAGGCGAAAAGATTTCGCCTGCGCCA
>CAYGDL010000229.1:0-2200 GCA_964348545.1 uncultured Alphaproteobacteria bacterium
AGCGCCTGACCCGCTTTGTCGGCAAATCCAAGGCCATGGAAATGTGCCTGACCGGGCGCATGATGGATGCGGTCGAGGCCGAGCGTACTGGCCTGGTCAGCCGTATCATCCCCGCCGCCGATCTGGTGGCCGAGGCGTTGAAGGTCGCAGCCGTCATTGCGGACAAATCCCTGCCCATCGCCATGATGACGAAAGAATCCATCAATCGTGCCTATGAGGTGTCGTTAAGCGAAGGGGTGCGCTTTGAACGCCGCCTGTTCCATTCGCAATTCGCCACAAAAGACCAGAGCGAAGGCATGGCCGCGTTCGTGGAAAAACGCCCGGCCAAATTCACGCACGAATAGAGCGCTTTGACGAAAGAACTGCTTCGTCAGGGGCGCAATGAACAAGGAAGAGTGTCGATATTGACGCCAGAATAGCCATCAAATGGGTTACACTAACGGCCCTGTGTTTAGACTCACCGTCATCCAGTGGGAGCAATGTGTATCTGCGCAAAGCCCCCCACGGTGGCTTCTTCCACTTCTGCACCGTCTTCGGGTTGATCCCGTGGCGTCCCGCCAGCGCGGCTATAGTTTCTTGACTATGTTATATCGCTCGACGAACCGCCGCCGTCGTTGTGGCGCGCCCGTGTAATATCTGTCCTATAGCTTATCTCACCGTAAATGGCTGTATCTTATACCATCATACTGTGGGACTGAACAGCCAGCCTCAAAATGCTTAAAGTTAAAACTTATATGGTCATATTTGTGTGCATTGATGCTTGCGGTATTGGTGATTTTTGCTAAACATCAGGACCGGTTATATTCCAGATTTATTGATGGGAATATCCTGTGGGGGATAAGAAAAAACCGGACCTGATACAGTCCTATTTTGTCTATGTACTCGGCAGCGACGATAGCAAAGGTTTGCGCACCTATGTGGGCTGCACAACCGATCTGGAGCGGCGACTATCTGAACATAATGCGGGCACCGGCGCGCGATCTACCCGTGGCCGGGAATGGCGGATAATTTATTCCGAGCGTGCCGAAGACCGCAGTGCGGCGCAGTCCCGCGAATGGCGCCTGAAGCATGACCGCGCATTTCGTAAAACATTGGCGCGGCACATTCCAGACACCATGTGATTTTGATCCAGTGCCTTTACCAGATACGGCACTGTCCTGGAATCACTGCACAACAAGGCTGCTGCCGGGGCCGCACACTTTGAGTATATTCAGCAGGTCCTTGCGGCGCAGGGCCACGCACCCTGCCGTTGGCGCAAAATTGGGCTTTGCGATATGTATGAAAATTGCGCTGCCCATGCCGTCAATGACCGGCGTATCATTATGGCCCAGCACGACAATAATATCATAAACCGGATCGGCGCGGCTGAGGCGTTCGGCGCTGGCGTTTATCGGTAACAGCACCTGGCAATTATAATCCGGGTGGCCGGGCGCGTCACACCAGCCATCGCGCGGGCCGATGGGCGTGACTTCCAATAGGGTGTTGGGATACGCAATGCGATCCGCGCGATACAGCACCCGGCGCAATTCAAATTCACCGGCGGGTGTAGCGCCATCGCCTTCGCGTTTGTGGGTGACGATGCCGCTACGTCCGATGGCGCACTCAAAGCCGCGCCCGCCTGCATATAACCGGCCACGGGCCGGGCGGATATGCGAGGAAAGATGGAGTTTCAATTCTGACTACGCATCAAAATCACCCGCGAGTGCGGCGCGTGTTGGCGGCGTCAGCAGCGCCATATGCGCGTAATTTTCGTGCTCAAAGCCCAGCATGATCTGCACTTTGGGATCGCGGAATGCCTTGATCTGCGCGGGTGCAAATGGAAAATGCAGAAAATGCACGGCGGAAGTTTTGCCATCCTCGCGGGTGCGGTCTTCGCCGGGTTCAGGTACGGCTTTGATGCGCTCTGCCCCCACCTGTATAAAGGTATCGCGCTCAATATAGGACAATGTGCGCAGCACACGTTCGCGGCGCACCGGGTCTTCAATTTCAAACATCAGGGTACAGACCAGTTCCGCGCCCTGCGGGATCAGCGGGTTATACGCGCTCAGTTCATCATCGATCTGTTCTTCGCCGCCTTTTTCGATATACAGCATTTCCTGAATCTGTTGCAGCATGGTGTCGAAATTTTCGAAATAGAATGTCGCTACCGGCCCCACCTCGACCCGGCGGTTCTGTTTTAGCGCCACCATTTCCGCGCGGC
>CAYGDL010000230.1:0-2192 GCA_964348545.1 uncultured Alphaproteobacteria bacterium
ATTATTGTGGCGGGGCTGGGCGTGGATGGGCATGGCTATGTGCTGGCGGATTATTCCGTACAAGGTGTATCTCCGCACGTCTGGGCCAGCCGCGCGGTGGCGGCATATCATGATTTTCAGGCCGACCGTCTGGTGGCGGAGGTCAATCAGGGCGGTGACATGGTCGAGGCGGTGATCCGCCAGGTGGACGCAAACGCACCGGTGCGATCGGTGCGCGCCAGTCGTGGCAAGGCCGCGCGCGCGGAGCCGGTATCGGCATTGTATGAGCAAAGCCGGGTGCATCATGTGGGCGCATTGCCGGTGCTGGAAGATGAGATGGCCGAATTTACAAGAGGGTTTAACCGCAGCGTTGCGGGCTGGAGCCCGGACCGGGTGGATGCGCTGGTATGGGCGCTGACGGAATTGATGCTGACAGGCGAAGCGGGCGAGCCGCGCGTGCAGCGGCTGTGATGAACAGGAAAGGGAAAAGCGTGAAGGACAGATTCAGCATTTTACGCCGGCTGGGCTATCGACCCGAGGTGGCAACCAAGCAAAGCGTTGCGGGATCCATGATTGCATTGCATGTACAGGGGACGCCCGTGTGGACGCCGCGCAATTATGGCGAGCTGGCGCATGAGGGTTTTGCGCGCAACGCCATTGCCTATCGCTGTGTGCGGATGATCAGCGAAACGGCAGCCGCCGTGCCGTGGCTTTTGTATGAAGGCGCGGGCGGGCGCGAGCGTGAGATGGACACGCATCCATTACTGGATTTACTGGCGCGGCCCAACCCGTTGCAGAGCGGCGCTGAATTGAAGGAAGCCTGGTTCGGGTTTTTACAGATTGCCGGGAATGCCTATCTTGAGGCCGCCGATGTGCGCGGCGCGGTGCGTGAGCTGTATGTGCTGCGCCCGGACCGGATGAAACTGATACCGGGGCCGCGCGGCTGGCCCGCAGCCTATGAATATTCGGCGGGCGGCAAGTCTGTGCGCTTTGAGATGGATGCGTTGTGCGGGCGCTTGCCGATTTTGCATATGAAGCTGTTTCACCCCAGCAATGATCATTATGGATTTTCGCCGATCGAGGCGGCGGCGCTTGGCATTGATCTGCATAATGCGGCGGCGGGATGGAACAAGGCGCTGCTGGATAATGGGGCGCGGCCATCGGGGGCGCTGATTTATCATGGTACGGACGGAAGTCCCAATCTGAGCCAGGATCAGGTGGCGCGGTTGAAACAGGAGCTGTCGGATAATTATCAGGGCGCCTCCAATGCGGGACGGCCTTTGTTACTGGAGGGCGGGCTGGACTGGAAGGAAATGTCGTTCAATCCAAAAGATATGGATTTTATTCAGTCCAAGCATGTGGCGGCGCGCGAAATTGCGCTGGCCTTCGGGGTGCCGCCCATGCTGCTGGGCATTCAGGGCGATAACACCTATGCCAATTACAAGGAAGCCAATCTGGCGTTTCACCGGCAAACGATTTTGCCGCTGGTGGGCAAAGCGTGCGCGGCGCTGAACCAGTGGCTGGGGCCGCGTTTCGGGACGGGCTTGCGGTTATGGTATGACGCGGATCAGATCGAAGCGCTGGCGGTGGACCGCGATGGTTTGTGGGAGCGGGTGCGGGCGGCGGATTTTCTGACCATCAATGAAAAACGCGCGGCGACGGGCTATGCGCCGGTGGCGGATGGGGACAGGTTTTCCGATATTAAGAACAAAACATAAACATATACGAGGTGCAGACATGAGCGCGATTGACGGGTTGGGAAAATCCGGCTGGGGAATCGAGCGCCGGGTGCCGGTGATGCTGTTCCTGTTGTTGGGCGTGCAGATCGGCACGGCGCTGATCTGGGCGGGCGGCATGGGTGAGCGGGTGTCGCGGCTGGAAAGCGCGTCGGCGGTGCAGACTGAAATGTCGGAGCGGCTGGTGCGCCAGGAAGAAAAGCTGCGCCACACGCTGGAGGCGCTGGCGCGCATTGAGGTGAAGCTGGAGAGGATGCAGGGGGAATAAGCCCATGCGTATCAGGGAAATGCGTGATAATTTATATCAGGAATAAATAATTCGCCCCGGAGCCCGTCATGGATTTAACGATTACGCCAGAAGCCGCCGCGTTTCGCGAAGAGGTGCGGGGGTTCATCAAAGAGAACCTTCCCGCGGAAATGGCTGATCATGGCGGGGGCGTGTTTTCGTCCAACAAGGCGCATATAAAATATTGGCAG
>CAYGDL010000231.1:0-2181 GCA_964348545.1 uncultured Alphaproteobacteria bacterium
AGGTGATTGAACTGTCGATGCATGAAGTGATGACCATGTTCATCCGTACACTGACGGCGACAAGCTGGGGTCCGGGGCAGCCGCCCGTCGGGCGCCGCACGCATGAAGGCATGCCGCCCTCGGGGATTTTCCGCTGCAAGGGCGGCGGGCCCAATGATTATGTGATCACCGTGGTCATTCTGCCGCCCATGTGGCGGGCGCTGTGTGAAGTGATCGGCCGGCCCGAACTGACCGATGATCCGCGGTTCGCCCAGCCTGCGGCGCGCTTTCAAAACTGGGGTGAACTTAAAGCCATCATCAATGCCTGGACGGAGCAGCGCGACAAACATGAGGTCATGCGCCTGATGGGGGCCGCCGGTGTGCCGTGCAGCGCGATATTCGACACCAGCGAGGTGTTCTCCGATCCGCATCTTCAGGCGCGCGATTTCTTTCACAAGGTGCCGCATCCGGAAAAAGGCGAGATCCTGATGATGCGCTCGCCGATCCGGCTTTCGGATTCCGATGTGCCGATTGTTGCAGCGCCACTGGCGGGTCAGCACAGCCGTTCCATATTGCAGGCCGAACTTGGGTTGAGCAGTGATCAGCTTGAAGCCTTGGCCAAAGAGGGCGTGTTCGTGCAGCACGAATAAATCAGGCAAATGAAATAATAAACTTTCAACAGGGGGCTGACATGACAAAAATTTCTGGCGCAACACTCATGGCGCGCGCGCTGAAGCAGCAGGGCGTACAATATATGTTTGGTATTGTGGGGTTTCCGGTGATCCCCATCGCCATGGCGGCGCAACGTGAAGGCATTACCTATATTGGTATGCGCAACGAGCAATCGGCCAGTTATGCCGCCCAGGCTGCGGGTTATATGACTGGCCGTCCACAGGCCTGTCTGGTGGTTTCCGGCCCCGGCGTCATCCATGGGCTGGCGGGGCTTGCCAATGCGCAATCCAATTGCTGGCCAATGATCCTGATTGGCGGCGCATCGTCGGTGGAGCAAAACGGCATGGGGGCGTTTCAGGAAGAACGCCAGGTCATGCTGGCCTCACCCTTGTGCAAATACGCCCATGTGGTGGAAAAAGTTGAGCGCATTCCGTTTTATGTGGAGCAGGCAATCCGCAGCTCCCTATTTGGCCGTCCGGGCGCGTCTTATCTGGACATGCCCGATGATGTAATTACGGGCGAGGTGGAAGAAGACACTGTGCATGTCGCGGCGACGGTCGGCGAATCGCCCCGCACCCTTGCGCCGCAGGCCAGCATTGACGCGGCACTGGATGCCCTGCAAAGCGCCAAACGCCCGCTGATTATAGTTGGCAAGGGCATGGCCTGGTCGCGCGCCGAAGACGAAGTGCGCCAATTGATCGAACGTACCCAGGTGCCGTTTCTGGCGACGCCGATGGGCAAGGGCGTGGTGCCGGATGATCATCCATTGTCGGTTGGCGGTGCGCGTTCGCATGCATTGCAGGAAGCCGATCTGATTTTCCTGCTGGGCGCGCGCCTGAACTGGATTTTGCATTTCGGACTGCCGCCGCGCTACGCCAAGGATGTGCGGGTCGTGCAACTGGATATCAGCCCTGAAGAAATTGGTAATAACCGCGCGACGGAAGTGGCGCTTGTTGGCGACGGAAAGTCTATTGTCGGGCAGTTGAACCAGGGTCTTTCGGCGCGGCAATGGTTCTATCCCCGTGAAACACCGTGGCGCGCCGCGATTGCCGCAAAAATCAAGGGCAATCAGGAAACGGTCGCGCCGATGATTGCCGATAACACTTCGCCGGTGAATTATTACCGCGCCTTCAGGGACATCGTGGCGCGCATTCCGCGCAACGCGATCATTGTCGGCGAAGGCGCCAACACCATGGATATTGGCCGCACACAAATGCCGAATTTCGAGCCGCGTACGCGGCTGGATGCAGGCAGCTATGGCACCATGGGCATCGGGCTTGGTTTCGCCATTGCGGCTGCCGCCGTGCATCCCGATCGCCCGATCATTGCCGTGCAGGGTGACAGCGCGTTTGGTTTTTCCGGCATGGAGTTTGAAACCGCCGCGCGCTATGGCATGCCGATCAAAATCATCATTCTCAACAATGGCGGCATTGGCGGCGGTGTACCCGATCAAAAGCCGGGAAGGCCGTTGCCCCCACACGGGCTTTCCTATGATGCGCGCTATGAACGTATCGCAGAAGCTTTTGGTGG
>CAYGDL010000232.1:0-2170 GCA_964348545.1 uncultured Alphaproteobacteria bacterium
ACGGCCTGATGGTGCAAAGCGAGGGCGTTATCAGCCGGGAATATCTGCTGCTGATACAGGATTATGGCAAGAAGCTGATCGAACAAAAACGCCAGAAACCCGCCAATGATATTCTCTCGGCGATCATTCATGCGCGTACCGATGATCCGGCGGAGGCGCCGCTGACGCCGCTTGAACTGGTCAATTTTTTCCTGCTGCTGTTTCCCGCAGGCGCAGAAACCACCCGCAGCGCCATTGGCGGCGCCATGCTGGCCTTTATCGAAAACCCGGATCAGTTGACGAAATTACGCGCACATCCAGAATTGATGCCCAATGCGGTGGAAGAAATTGTCCGCTGGACCACGCCTTCCATCTATAAACGCCGCACCGCCACCTGCGACACGCAAATCGCCGGGGGAAAAATAAGCGCGGGTCAAAAGCTCAGCTATTGGGAAATGTCCGCCAACCGCGACGAACGCATGTTCAAAGACCCGTTCAGGTTCGACATTACCCGCGATCCCAACCCGCATGTGGGCTTTGGCACCGGCATCCATATCTGCCTTGGCATTGCGCTCGCGCGTATGGAAATAAAAATCATGTTCGAGGAAATACTGACGCGTTTCAAAAATTTCGAACTTCTGGCGCCGCCATTATGGATGCCCAATAACCGCCTGCATGGGGTACGCGAGTTGAAACTGCGGATTTCATGAGCGCAGTAACATCGAACACCCGAGCCATCCTTCTGGGCTGGGCCGCGATCATGGGCGCGGTCGCGATTTATGCCGGAAACTTTGTCATTTCGCGATATGCGGTAAAGGCCGAAATTGGCGTCAATGATATGGTGGCGCTGCGCTTTAGCGTGGCGGGCATTGTTATGCTGCCATTATTATTTCACTATGGCGTGCGGGGATTTTCGGGCATCGGGCTGCGTCGTGGTCTGATATTGACCGCCTTTGCAGGGCCGCCCTTTGCATTGATCATGATATGGGGGCTGTCATTTGCGCCGGTCGCGCATGGCGCGGCCATCGTTTCGGCAATGATCCCGATTTCTTCTGCCATCGGGTCCAGTCTTGTCACCGGTCTGAAAATCCCGCGCGCAAAGATTGTCCTGTTTGGCGTCATTTTTGCCGGCCTTGGCATGGTCAGCGGCTTTTCCGGCAGCGCCAGTCCGTCTGTGCTGTTCGGTGATTTTCTGTTTTTTGTGTGCGGAATCATGTGGGGCGTTTATTCGGTTATTCTGCGCCAATGGCAGCTTGCACCGATGCCTGTCACTATTGTGGTGTCCATGCTGTCGCTGTTGTATCTGCCGGTTTATTTTCTGCTGTTCACCCCCGATTTTGGCAGCGCCACTTTTGGGCAGCTTGCGTTTCTGGCCTTTTATCAGGGCATACTCGCATCCATTGTTTCGCTGTTGCTGTTTTCCGTTGCCGTGCAAAATCTTGGTCCGCAACGCGCCACGCTGGGCAATGCCACGGTGCCGATTTTCGCCACAATTCTGGCCGTGCCCATATTGGGTGAACTGCCCAGCCCCGTTCAATGGCTGGGCATCGCGCTGGTAGTGGGCAGCGTTATTCTGGCAGCGCGCATGCAGGAAGCGCCGCCTGTTAAGGGAAAATAGCTTCCTGCATCAGACCCGCCGTTTCGTCAAACCCCAGCATCAAATTCATGTTCTGCACACCTTGCCCGCTGGCGCCCTTGACCAGGTTATCGAGGACGCTGACAATGATGGCCCGGCCCGGCCTGCGGTCCGCCACCACGCCGATCAGCGCATGATTGGTGCCGCGCACATGCCGGGTTGCGGGCACTTCACCCATCGGCAGTATACGGACAAAAGGTTCACCTTCACCATACCGCGCCGACAGTGCCGCATGAATATCGCCTGCGTTTTTCCCGGGGCTTAGCTCGACATAAATCGTCGATAGAATACCCCGGTTCATCGGCACGAGATGCGGTGTAAAGCTGGCGATAACCGGCGCGCCCGCCGCCAGACTTAATTCCTGATCCAGCTCGGACATGTGCCGGTGATTGGCGACGCCATAGGCATGGATCGCCTCGCTGACTTCGGAAAACAGGCTGCCTTCCTTTGGCGCGCGTCCCGCCCCACTGACCCCGGACTTGGAATCAACAATGATGTTATCTGTCACAATCAGCTTTTGCGTTACCAGTGGCAAAAGCGGCAGCAACGCACTGG
>CAYGDL010000233.1:0-2124 GCA_964348545.1 uncultured Alphaproteobacteria bacterium
GGCTTCAAGGCGCTGAACAATCTCAGCCTGGTGGTGCATGCGGGCGAGATGCGCGCCATTATCGGCCCCAATGGCGCGGGCAAAACCACCATGATGGATGTGATCACCGGAAAAACCCGCGCCGATGAAGGCCAGGTTTTTTTCAATGGCGATATTGATCTGCGCAAACTGGATGAAGCCGCCATCGCCAATCTGGGTATCGGACGCAAATTTCAAAAACCCACGATTTTTGAAAATCTGAGTGTGTTTGAAAATCTGGAACTGGCGCTGAAATGCGACCGGCGCGCGCGAACCTCGCTGTTTTTCCGCCTGAACGCCGCACAGCGCATGCGCATTGACGAAGTGCTGCATATTGTTTCGCTATCGGATCGTATTGCCATGCAGGCGGGATCGCTCAGCCACGGGCAAAAACAGTGGCTGGAAATCGGCATGCTGCTGATGCAGGATCCCGAACTTTTGCTGGTCGATGAACCGGTTGCCGGCATGACGGATGCGGAAACCGAACAGACAGCGGATCTGCTGCGCGCCATAGCCAAAGAACACAGCGTCATTGTGGTGGAACATGACATGGAATTTGTCCGCCGTCTGAATACCTATGTGACGGTGCTGCACGAAGGCTCGGTGCTGGCCGAAGGCTCTCTCGACAAGGTGCAGGCGGACGAGCGCGTCGTCGAAGTGTATCTGGGGCGGTAGAGATTTATGGCCAGTCAAACTAAAGGCCGGGGAATGCCCGGCCTTTAGTAGTTAATCTGTACGCAGATCATCAGACCTTTTGCAAAATATGCACGATGCAGATTGATCCCGCGCCCATCATATGCACCAGGCCCGTGCGCGCGCCTTCGACCTGAAACTTGTCCTGCTGGCCGCGCAACTGGCGGGTGGCGTCCCAGACCTGTGCAAGGCCGGTCGGCCCGCCGGGATGGCCGCGCGCGATCAGGCCGCCATCGGGTGAGAAAGGCACCCTGCCGCCAAAGGTGGTTTCGCCATCCGCCAGCATGCGATCGCCTTCGCCTGCGCCGCAAAAACCAAGAAGCTCATAATACATCAGCTCCTCGATCGGGAAGGCGTCATGCACATGCACGAAGTTGATATCCTTTGGCCCGAGACCGGCTTCTTCATAGGCCAGTTTGCCGGTGATTTCGGTGGAATAGGATGGGCCCACCACCGCACCCATGAAAATATGCCCTTCGCCATAATGTTCAGACTGGGACTGTGACGCCAGCACCTTGATCATCGGGCGGCCATTGGCGTGTTTTTTCGCCCAGGCTTCGGTCGCGACAATCGCGCTGGCCGCGCCCGCGCCGCTGGCGCAGGCCATCATGGCGGTATGGGGATAGGCAACCATATCGGACGCCAGTACTTCTTCGGCCGTCACCACATGATCGGCGCGGCGCTGGGCCATGGGGTTATGGCGCCCATGATTCCAGTTTTTTGCGGCAATTTTGGCGAAGGTTTCAATCGTGGTGCCTCTTTCATGCATGCGGCGTTGCGCCCACATGGCGAAAAAACCGGCGGGCAGCATGATATTTTCCATGGAGGGCAGTCTTTTCTTGCCTTTGGGGGGCTGAGACATTGGATTGCCCATCATGCGCATGTCGTCATAGCCGATCGCCATGGCGATATCGGTCTGGCCGCCAGACACGGCCCATACAGCCTCGCGAAAGGCTGAGGAGCCGGTGGCGGAAGCATTTTCCACATGCGTGACAGGGACGCCCGTTAAGCCCAAATCTTTTGCAAAACCTATGCCTTCGGTCATACCGCCGCCGATATAGCCATTGTAAAGCGCCCCAATGTCGCGAAATTTGACGCCGGCGTCGTTAAGTGCATCCATGCCAGCCGTGAAGTACAGATCGCGCTTGGAAATATGGTCCTTGGAGAACCGGTGCATCCCTACGCCAATAACGTAAACATCTCTATTCATTGATTGATTCTCCTAGACCGGGGTAAATTTGAAGCCGCAATACTGGGTGCCATCCTCATCGGTGACCACAGGATTGGGAGTCAGGCGCATTTTCATGCCGATCTTCCAGTCGCCCATTTTACCATCTATAGGGGCCTGAATGCGGACACCTTCCGGCAGGTCGATCTGGCCGACGCCATAACCGGCCACTTTTTCGCGGCTGC
>CAYGDL010000234.1:0-2092 GCA_964348545.1 uncultured Alphaproteobacteria bacterium
AGGGAAGCTGAAAGAAAAATACATACCAGGATCGCCTGAATTGCGCCCAGGTGCGGATGCCGCGCGCAAACATTTTTGGATGCGGAATATTCATCACCACCAGCCCCTTTAAGGGCCGGATGTTGCGCAGCGCAAATTCCCAGGCCACGACGCCACCCCAATCATGCGCGATCAGTACCACTTCTTCTGCGCCGGAGGCGTCAATCAACCCGGCCACATCGGCCAGCAGATGCGGCATGGCGTAATTAGCCACGCCAACCGGCCGCGATGTATTGCCATAGCCGCGCAAATTGGGCGCCCAGGCCAGATAGCCCATTTCCGCCAGCATCGGTAATTGATGCCGCCATGAATAGGCATGCTCCGGGAAACCATGCAGACACAGCGCCAGCTTCTTGCCGCCGCCGCAAATATCCACCTCAAAGCGCAGGCCATTGGCCTCAATAAATTCAGTCCTTGGGGTTTGCATGCTTTCTTTCTCTCACCTGTATTTGATCCAGATCATAGCCTAATCGCTTGAAATTTTCTATTCCGACTCCCGCCAGTCTTGCAAACATTGTGACAGGCGTTGCGCGCTTGCGCCATCATCGGGCAGTGCGCCGATGCGCAGCCAGTGCGGCATGGCGTCAAACCGGCGCACATAAATCCCATGTTGCGCCAGATGCGTGAATAAATGATCTGTATACGATGTATCAATCAGGCTGAACAGCGGGTGCGAACCAATAATGCGCAGCCCCTGTTGCGTCAGCATGGCGTCGCGCTGTTCAGCGGCAAGTGAAAGCCGCGCGCGGGTGTGCGTGATCCACGCGCGATCGCCCAGCGCCTGTGTTCCAACGGCGCACGCCATGCCGCTCACCGCCCAGGGGCCAATCAGCATGGCAATGCTTGTGATCAACTCCGGCGCACCCAGCGCAAAGCCAAGCCGCAACCCCGCCAGCCCAAAAAATTTCCCGAATGAACGCAGGATGATCACATTGGGGTGTGCGGCCAGATGCGGGCAAAAGCTGTTATCCGGATCGCAATCCATGAACGCCTCATCCAGCACCAGCCAGCCGCCGCGCGCGGCCAGTTGCGCCGCCATCTGGATCAGTTCCGCGCCGGGCGTGATGCGTCCATCGGGATTATTGGGATTGACCAGCACAACCACATCAAAATTTCCGTCCGCAATAGGCTGCGCCGAAATCTGTGTGACGCCATGCCCCGCGCGGGCCCAGCACAGGGCATGTTCCGCATAGGTGGGACCAACGACGCCAATGCGGCCAGCGCCATGCTGTTGCGCGCGCAAAAAAGGCAGCCACTGGATAAGCGCCTGGGTGCCGGGGGCGGCGGTTATTTGCGTCGCGTCAACCCGGTAATATTCCGCCGCCGACCGATAAAGATTGCCAAGCGATTTTGTATCAGGCAGGTGTTGCCATGCGCGCGGGTCTATTTCCGGAATGGGATAGGCCTGCGGATTAATGCCGGTGCTGAGGTCAATCCATGGCTGTTGCGCCTGGGGGAAAGCGCTGCGGATCGCGGTTAGATCGCCGCCATGTCCGGTTAAAGCAGATTGCATATGTGGTGGCGCCAGTTGAAAAGCAGGATGGCATGATAGCAGGTTTCGCACTTGTTTTTGATTATATGTTTGGCTATCCGCAATGGCTGTACCGGCGGATCGGCCATCCGGTGACGTGGCTTGGCGCGTTTATCAGTTTTGCCGATCGTACCTATAATCGTGAATCCGATGCGGACGAACAGCGTAAAACATCTGGCGCTGTGATGCTGCTTGGCATTGTGGTGCTGGCGGGGGGTTGGGGCTGGGCCAGTCTGTGGCTGGCGCAAGCGCTGCCGATGAGCTGGATATGGGAAATCATCCTGGTGGCAAGTTTGCTGGCGGGACGCAGCCTGCATGAGCATGTGGCGGCGGTGCGAAATATTTTGCGTGATCACGGGATAGAGGCCGCACGGCGGGAACTGTCAAAAATTGTCGGACGCGATACCAGCCAGCTGGACGAAACAGATGTCTGCCGCGCCGCAATTGAATCGCTGAGCGAGAACACGTCGGATGGTCTTGTCGCGCCGCTGTTCTGGTATCTGCTGGCGGGCTTGCCCGGGA
>CAYGDL010000235.1:0-2084 GCA_964348545.1 uncultured Alphaproteobacteria bacterium
CGGCGATGCGGCTGAACATTCCCGCCGTGTTCGTTTCCGGCGGACCGATGGAAGCGGGCAAGGTCATACTGGACGATGGCAGCACCAAGATGGTCGATCTGATCGATCCGATGATCAGCGCCGCCGATGATAGCGTGTCCGACGAAATGGTCGGTAAATATGAGCGCTCCGCCTGCCCGACCTGCGGCTCCTGCTCGGGCATGTTCACCGCCAATTCGATGAACTGCCTGGCAGAGGCGCTGGGCCTGGCGCTGCCGGGCAATGGCAGCGTTCTGGCAACCCATGCGGACCGCCGCGAGCTGTTCCTCCGCGCCGGGCGCACCGCCGTGGAATTGTGCCGCCGCTATTACCAGGAAAATGACGAAAGCGCCCTGCCCCGCAACATCGCCAATTTCAAAAGCTTCGAGAACGCCATGACGCTGGACATCGCCATGGGCGGCTCGACCAACACCGTGCTGCATCTGCTGGCGATTGCAAATGAAGGCGGCATTGATTTCACCATGAAGGACATTGACCGGCTGTCGCGCGTCACCCCGCATATCTGCAAGGTCGCGCCCTCGACGCCGGAATATCACATGGAAGATGTGCATCGCGCCGGTGGCATCATGGCCATTCTGGGCGAGCTGGAACGTGGCGGGCGCATTCACCGCGATGTGCCAACCGTGCATGCGCGCAGTATTGGCGAGGCGCTGGACAAGTGGGACGTGATGCGCACCAAGGACGAAGCCGTGCACACATTTTATCGCGCGGCCCCCGGCGGCGTGCGCACCACCGAGGCGTTCAGCCAGAACCGGCGCTATGCAACACTGGATGTGGACCGCGATGGCGGCTGCATCCGCACCACCGCCAACGCCTATAGCCAGGATGGCGGGCTGGCGGTGCTGTATGGCAATATCGCCACCGAAGGCTGCATCGTGAAAACCGCCGGCGTGGACAAGGAAATTCTGAAATTTTCCGGCCCCGCCGTGATCTGTGAAAGCCAGGACGAGGCCTGTGATAAAATCCTGAAAGGCGTCATCAAAAAGGGCGACGTAGTGGTAATCCGCTATGAAGGCCCCAAGGGCGGCCCCGGTATGCAGGAAATGCTGTACCCAACCAGCTATCTGAAGGCCAAGGGGCTGGGCAAGGCCTGCGCGCTGCTGACCGACGGGCGCTTTTCCGGCGGTACGTCAGGCCTTTCCATCGGCCATGTTTCACCGGAGGCCGCCGAAGGCGGCGCCATCGCGCTAATCCAGACCGGCGATACTGTCGAGTTCGACATTCCCAACCGCAGCATCAATCTGGCCATCAGCGCCGGAGAATTGGCGCAACGCCGCGCCCGCATGGATTCGGACGCCAATGGCTGGCAACCGGTCAAGGCCCGCCCCCGCAAGGTCAGCGCAGCACTGCGCGCCTATGCCGCCATGACCACCAGCGCCTCTCGTGGCGCGGTGCGCGACGTCACCCAGGTCGAACGCACCCGCACCCCAACGCCCGGCAACAAGGCCGCAGCGGAGTAGGGGGAACGTGCCTGTTGCCATATGATAGGTGATAGGTTACACTTGGCACATGATTTCGAGCTTTCGCCATAAAGGCCTCAGACTGCTGTTTGAAAAAGGCGACCGGCGAAAGCTGCAAACGGAGCATGCGGATAAGTGTGAACGCGTTCTTGCGCGTCTGGATGAAACGGCGGACATAAGCCACATGGACTTGCCCGGATTCAGGCTGCATCCGCTAAAAGGCGATCTGGCCGGTTTCTGGTCCGTCACCGTGTCCAGCAACTGGCGCATCATCTTCCGCTTTGAGAATGGTCATGCGCGTGACGTTGATCTGGTTGATTACCATTAGGAGCGAACCTTTATGCCGATGAAAAATCCTCCCCATCCAGGGCTTTCAGTCCGCCATGACTGTCTGGAGCCCTTGGGCCTGAATGTTACTGATGCGGCGAAACTGCTCAAGATCAGCCGCAAGCAGCTTTCCGATCTGGTGAATTGTCATGCCGGTATTTCCCCGCAAATGGCGATCCGACTCGACAAGGCCTTTGGCGGCGGCGCCGAAACATGGTTGCGGCTTCAGGTCGCCTATGACCTCGCCCGGGCGATGAA
>CAYGDL010000236.1:0-2058 GCA_964348545.1 uncultured Alphaproteobacteria bacterium
TCAATGTGTTGCGCCATAATTCCAGCGCCTTTTTCATGGAAAATTCGACAGCCATCATGCCTCCAGCGTTAGATGGCGGCAATTATTCCTGATCAGAAACGATCCCGCAAGAGGGCATATAAAGCCCGGATCGCCATCGCCTCGCCACCCGCTTTCTGGCCCGGGGCGGTCCTGGCGTTCCAGGCATAAATGTCAAAATGCGCCCAGGCCTGCGCCCCTTCGGTAAAACGCTGTAGGAACAAAGCGGCGGTGATAGCGCCCGCCATGCCGCCATCTGTGACATTACTGACATCGGCAATATTGCTATCCAGTCCCTTGTCATAGGATTTCCACAGCGGCAGCCGCCATAAGGGATCGGCCTCTGATTGCGCATAGGTGGCAAGCTGTGCCGCCAGCCCTTCATCAGGCGTAAAGAAGGGGGGGATTTCAGCCCCCAGCGCCGTGCGCGCCGCACCGGTCAGCGTCGCCAGATCGAATAACAGTTCGGGCCGTTCTGCGCTGGCCTCAGTCAGCGCATCGGCCAGAATAAGACGGCCTTCGGCATCGGTATTGCCAATCTCGACCGTTATACCCTTGCGGCTGGTCAGAATATCGCCGGGACGAAAACTGTCGCCGGACACGGAATTTTCCGCAATTGGAATCAGCACCCGCAGGCGCAGTTTCAGCCCCGCATCCATGATCATATGGGCAAGGCCCAGCACATTGGCCGCACCCCCCATGTCCTTTTTCATCAGGCGCATACCGTCACTGGGCTTCAGGTCCAGCCCGCCGCTATCAAACACCACGCCCTTGCCGATCAGCGTCACCTTCGGCGCGTTCCCATCGCCCCAGCGCATATCCAGCAGCCGGGGTGGCCGGGTGCTGGCCTTGCCGACGGCGTAAATCATCGGATAATTATGGCGCAGCAATTCTTCGCCAATGATCACATTCAGCGTCGCACCCTGCGCGGTTGCCATTTTCTGAGCGGCGTCCGTTAATTCCTGCGGCCCCATATCATTGCCGGGCGTATTGATCAGATCACGGGCCAGAAACACCCCGCGCACAATGCGGGTAATTTCCGCTTCATCCACACCGTCTGGCAGCACCAGTTGCGCTTGCGTCTCTTTTTTGGGTTTCTTTTTATAGCGTTCATAGCGGTACGACCCAAACGCCCAGCCAAGCGCCGCGAGATGCGCGGAAGCTTTATCCAACGCCCCCGCAATATGATAGACGCCAGGACCGAGGCTATCGGGCAACATCCGCCAGATCATCGGCTCGTCCGCGGCCCCCAGACCAAAGGCAATAGCCGCCAGTTCGCCGTCGCCCGCCGGAATTTTCAGCACGCGCCCAGCCTGCGCCGTGAACTGATTGGCGCGCGCCCAGGCGGACACATTGGCCGGTTGCGACGCCAGCCAGGAGTCCAGCCCGGCTTTGGTCACCGGCCAGACCGGGATGCTCTGTATGTCACCAGCGCGCGCAAATAACGATAACAAGGCGATTCTCCTTTTGAGTTAAACGATGATAGCATCTGTCCGGGAAGAAGGGAGACATTTGCCATGGCGGAGAATAATAGATCAATTGAGCGCTATATCGTACGCACTCGCATGCTCCCGGGCCAAGATAGTTTTCAGTTCGCTCACCCGTTCAATCCCAATTCCGATTTGAAAATGACCCCCCTGTCCGATCGCGTGGGCATGCAGCGCGCGCAGCTAACCCTGGGCCGGATTGCGCCCGGCAAAGAGAGCTTTGTTCCGCATACCCATGCCGCGCAAGAAGAATATATTTACATTCTGGAAGGCGGCGGCGAGATTGAAATCGATGGTGCCCGCGCGCCTGTTGGACCTGGCGACTATGTGGGCTTTCCAATCGATGGCGCCGTGCATCAGCTGTACAATACCGGCGCGGTGGAGCTTGTCTATCTTATGGGGGGCGAGCGGACACACGTCGATTATTCCACCTTTCCGACGATCGGCAAGATCGGCGTGTGGGCACAGGGCGCAATGCGGTATTTTGATGAGGCGGCGGCGAAAAAGTTCCGGCCGGATGATTTTGTGAAAAAATAGCTGGGATGTGTTCTAG
>CAYGDL010000237.1:0-2028 GCA_964348545.1 uncultured Alphaproteobacteria bacterium
CGCCGACATAGATCAGAATATCACCGGAAATCACTGTTTTCTCCCAACCGGATTAGTATCGTTCGATTAGCTCGCACGCATAGGCCCGGCCTGCCGCATCTGCGCCTAAAATATCCTCCAGAGACTGCATGGGACGCAACCACTGCCCCATATCTCCATTTCCTCCAGCCTCCAGAGTCTGTTCAACAATGCGTGCAATATCCAGAAAACCGATCCTACCATCTAAAAACCCGGCCACTGCTATTTCATTCGCAGCACTCAAAACCGCTGGCGCACTGCCGCCCATCGCCAGCGCCTCTTTGGCCAGACGTAATGCAGGAAAGCGGCTAAAATCAGGCGCTTCAAATGTTAATTGACCGATTTGAACCAGATCAAGTCGCGCCACAGGCGCATCTATGCGGTCCGGCCAGCCCAGCGCATAAGCGATTGGCGTGCGCATATCCGGCGACGCCATCTGCGCCAGAACCGAGCCATCCCTATAAGAAACCATACTGTGGATCACCGATTGGGGATGGATCACGACATCAATCTGGTCTTTAGTAACCGGAAAAAGATGATAGGCTTCAATTAGTTCAAGCCCTTTATTCATGTAAGTTGCGCAATCGACAGAAATTTTAGCGCCCATCTGCCAATTAGGATGCGCAATAGCCTGGGCGGGCGTTGCCGCTTTCATTTCGGCCAGGCTCGCCGTGCGAAACGGACCACCAGATGCGGTCAGGGTAATTTTCTCAACCCCTTCCGGGCGCTGGCTGTCAAAGACCTGAAAGATGGCGTTATGCTCGGAATCCACAGGCAGCAGGATCGTGCCCTTGCGCCGCACCAGATCCATCATGTGATCGCCGGCGCAGACCAGGCATTCCTTATTGGCGATGGCGACCGTTGTGCCCTGCGCCACTGCCGCCAGCGTGGGAGCCAGTCCCGCCGCGCCGACAATCGCCGCCATGATCCAGTCCGCCGGGCGCGTGGCTGCCTCTATGATCGCCTGTGGGCCTGCTGCGGCTTCAATGCCCGTGCCCGCCAGCCCATCGCACAGGGCCTGATATTTACTGGCGTCCCCAATGACCGCAAGGCGCGGCGTAACGCGGCGCGCAGCCCTGACCAGTTCATCGACATTGCCGTTCGCCGTGAGCGCCTCGACCCTGTAGCGGCCGGGGGCGCGTTCGATCAGATCAAGCGTATTAAGCCCGACTGAGCCCGTGGCCCCCAGAATGGTGAGGCTTTTAGGCGCGACAAGCGGGAGGGGGGCGGTCTGACTCATACCAACCCCAGGCCCTTAACAACGAGAACCATCGCGGGCGCTGCAAACAACAGCCCATCCACACGATCCAGAATGCCGCCATGACCGGGTATCAAATTGCTCATATCCTTGACGCCAAAATGCCGTTTTACCATAGATTCCGCAATATCGCCAATCTGTGACCAGGCCCCTATAAGCGCACTCAACAACGCCATCTGCAAGATCGGCGCGGGATCTGTAACCAGGGGAGCGCTCCACCCGAAAAAGCCCCCCACCGTCGCAGCGCTTAGCATACCACCAATCAGCCCCGCCCAGGTCTTATTCGGGCTGGCCCGTGGCGCCAGCTTCGGCCCGCCTATCGCGCGCCCGGCAATATAAGCGCCAATATCCATCGCCCAGATCAGCAATAACAGCCATATGGTTAATAAAAACCCAGTGTCTTCCTGCCCCCGCAACCAGATCAGACATGCCGGGCCCAGAGAAATATAGGGGACGCCGAGCAAACGCCAGCGCAAAACCTGCCCCCGGATCAACCCCAGGCTGCCCAGCAGCGCCATGCCAGAAATAATTGCCGCAGCCACAAAACCCAGCCGCGAAAAATCACCCATGTAACCGGGCATGATTGCCAGTTGCATCGCACCGAGCGCCGTCCCCGCGATAATCACCGCGTCAATATACCAGCCTGGGCCGCAAGTCAGACGCGTCCATTCATAGGCTGCGAGAAGGACGACAATCACAAGCATGATCTGAAATGGCAAACCGCCCAGCCACACGGCCCCCAGAACAATAGG
>CAYGDL010000238.1:0-1930 GCA_964348545.1 uncultured Alphaproteobacteria bacterium
CAGCGGTCAATATCTGCTTTCGCTCATCAATGAGGTGCTTGACCTGTCCAAAATCGAGGCTGGGAAATTTGAGCTGCATGAAACGGTGTGCCCTCTGGACACGATCGTAGAGACCTCCTGCCATCTCCTGCGCGAACGTGCGAAGGAAAAGCAACTGCTCCTGCGCATCAGTCTTGGCGCGAATCCGGATTTATGGTGCGATCAGCGCATTATGAAGCAGGTTCTACTCAATCTGATAGGAAACGCTGTAAAGTTCACCCCCGAAAGGGGCTCTGTCACCATTGAGTCGGTTCTGAACGCGGCAGGCAATTTGGTTCTGACTGTAACTGACACCGGCATTGGCATTGCGCCTGAAGAGATCGATGCCGTCATGCAGCCATTCGGCCAGGCTCGAAACTCTCTGGAAGTCGCCGCATCTGAACCTGGGACAGGGCTAGGCCTTCCACTTTCCAAGGCGTTTATTGAAAGGCATGGGGGCACGCTTGAGCTTGCAAGCGAACCTGGCCTTGGCGTCAGGGTCACCATTACCCTGCCCGCATCACGGATAATGCAAAAAATGGGTCAGGTTGAGCCAACCCCGTTTTCACGGACAGTTGGTTAACGGATTAAAGTGTAGCGTCCCCTTTAATATGCAATAGCACCTGGCCTCGCAACCCGGCCCTGGGCGAAGCTTGTGTGACACCTTGCGCGACAAAATCCGCATACTTCGCGCGCGCGGCCGACCGGCGTTTGCCGCAAAAATCGGGGTCAGGTCTTGATATGACAGTTCTACCCCCCCCTTTTTTGATTACTTGAACCTCTATGCTGCGACCTTGCCTTCTCCCCCCTACACCCCCACTGTTCGCGCCAGCGTCACGCCGAACTGGGCGGCGGCGTTGGCGCCCAGCATGCGCGCGATGGTGGCTTCATCGACGCCCGCGCCTGCAAGTTGGTCAATGGCGTCCCAGGCGGTAGTGGTGTCCTGGCGGGGATAGTGCGAGCCCCAGACGATTTTTTTGGCGAAGTCCTGCGGGAGTTTCTGGATCAGGCGTTCATCGGCGTCAAAGCCCAGCATCACTTCGCCTTCTTCCCAGAGTTCTTCGGGGTCGGTGGTCACCGGATAGGTATGCACCAGCGGAAAGGTCAGCGCCGAGGCTTCCATTTTTTCCAGCACTTCTTCCATCCAGGACGCCTTGCCATGCGCCATGACGACTTTCATTTTCGGATAGCGGTCCATCACCGAAAATCCGAGCAATGTGGCGGCGACAAACATGTGATTATCGAGCCAGGGCGCAATGATTGGCGACATGGGATGGCCCAGATCGCTGCTGGGACCGAACACCATGCCCGCCGCACCGCCACCGCCGCCCGCATGCGGCCCACCGCCCGTTTCGCGGAAAAAGCTTTGATGCCCCAGACGCCGGTTCATCTTTTCGATGAACTGCCCGTGCGAGGTCCATTCCGGGTTCCACAAGCCGCTGGCGGGATGCACGGCGGCGGTCAGTTGCAATTCCTCCAGCGCCGCCCATAGCGGATCGAAATAGCGGTGCGTGAAATAACGCTCCTCTATGAACATCGGGCGGATGAAGGCGCCCTTGAAGCACGCAATTTTGGCGACGCGCCGCAATTCCGCGATGGCGTAATCCATGTTCTGCAACGGCACCATGGCGGCGGCAAACAGACGCTCCGGCGCGGCGGCGCAAAAATCGGCGATCCAGTCATTATAGGCGCGCGCCAGCGCATAGGCGGTATCGGGGTCCTCCACCAGATGAAAGCCTTCGGCGAACCAGGTGGGATACAGGAGCGTCTGATCCACCCCCATCGCGTCCATATCGCGCAGACGCGCCTGCGGATCAGATGCGCCAGCGGTCTTGGCGTGCCTGATATCGGGGTTCAGTTCGCCAACCTGTTCCCAGGTCTGACCGGGTTTCCAGATGGCGTGGCGCGGGAT
>CAYGDL010000239.1:0-1899 GCA_964348545.1 uncultured Alphaproteobacteria bacterium
AAATATGCTGGACAGTTTCACAATCGCCTCTTCATGCAGCGATCTTCCGCAGCCATAGACGATGTGAACGGCGTCATGACACCGGAAAAATTCCTGCGCCGCCAGCGACATGCTGCGGCCCTGCAAGAGATCAGGATTTGCGCGGTGATACACGGCCAAACCCTGCGCCAGTGTCAGCCCGGAGCTCTGTGATTCATATATGAGCATTTAGACGCCTAACGCTTGCGTTGATCAATCCTGTCTTCTACCCTCAGTTATGGCGATCCCGACGCCGCTACATCCACTTGCACGGTTTCAATACGCGCCGCCGCAATGCCCCTGGAAACGTTTTCCAGCGAACCTTTATAGGTCAGCCCATAGAATGTGCGGCCATCAGTTCCTCCCAGCGTGCAGGCAATGGCGGTGCGGTCACCTGTTTCGATTTTATGGGTGACTTCGCCGCCCTGTTTAACGCGAATGAAACCGCGCCGGTTAATAACTGCCGCCCAGACCGCGCCTTCGGCATCGAGGCAGATGCCGTCCGGCTCGGCCCCATCCAGATCCGCAAACACACGCTGGTTCTTGAGCGATCCATCGCTCTGAATGTCAAAGGCGGTGAGTTTCTTGGCGTAGGTTTCAGCGACAATCAGCATCTTGCCGTCTGGTGTGACGACAGGACCATTGGGCACGATCAGCCCTTTCGCCACTTCACGGGCCTTGCCGTCCGCCGTCACCAGAATGAAATTGGTGGGCTGAATCTCCGCACCAGCGAAAAGGTCCGAGCCGACATTACCGACATAGGCGTTGCCCTTGGCGTCGATCACCATATCGTTGATGTCGCTGTTCACCAGTTTCGAGATATCAGCATGCAGCGCCAGTCTGCCATTCACGATCTTGTACAGACAGCGATCCGTCATCGATACGACGATCGGCGTCTTGTCGGGCAAAAAGCCAATGCCCGAGGGACGGTTCGGCACATCGACGATCTTGCTCCGCGTGCCGTCCGGCGTCAGGGTATACACCGCTTTGCCGAACATGTCCGAGACCCACAATTTGCCGTCGCGCCAGCGCGGCCCTTCCAGAAACACAAAACCCTCGGCGAAGCTGTTCAATTGCAGCGTTTTCATGGCACCCTGCCCCTTCTGGTTTTCCTGGTAATAGTGTGGGGAAAAAATTCCCGGTTGGCCAGAGGTTATTCACCGGAAAGCAAGGGGGCGCGCACAAGCCCCTTCTACTGATAAGCAGTTCACGCCTCAAAATGCAAAAAAATGGGTAAGAGACGATTCAGTAGCGTTGGCGAATTATTGAAGAAAGTAACCGGTGGCTTTGTTCCGCCGCCGGGATATGCTTGAGAGCGATCAGCATGTAACCGGATCAAACGGCAGCCCATCGCATATCGGCGCTTGCAACGCCGCAAGCTGACTGCGTAATATCAACCAATCTGACGAGGCCTATGCTCCGTTAAATTGCGCGGCCATCAATACTAAATGTTCTGGCGGCGGACAGGCCCTGAAAACCAACCCCGCAACGGGGTCGCCATGAAAGAGGTCGCCATGAATATTGATATCAGCGGTAACTGCGCCGGTTCGCTGGGCGCCGTCAAAGATGCTTTCGCCAATAATTTTTCGCATAATAATGACGTCGGCGCCTCGGTTGCGGTGGTCAAGGATGGCGAGTTGGTCGTCGATCTGTGGGGCGGGCATCAGGACGTTGCGGGCACCACACCCTGGACACGCGACACCATTATCAACGTGTTCTCAACCACCAAGACGATGAGCTGCCTGGCGCTGCTCGTGCTTGTCAGCCGCGGCCTGGTCGATGTCGATGCGCCGGTACAAAATTACTGGCCCGAGTTTGGCCAGAACGGCAAGCAGGACGTGCTGGTCCGGCACCTGCTGTCGCACACTGCGGGTGTGCCGG
>CAYGDL010000240.1:0-1868 GCA_964348545.1 uncultured Alphaproteobacteria bacterium
TGTGCATTGCGCGTTCCGGCGGCATGACGCTGAATGCGAATTTCACTGTGCGCAAAATTTCCTATGGCGAAGGCGTGGAACGGGTGTTCTCGCTGTACAGCCCGCTGGTCGATCAGGTTGTCGTGCTGCGTCGTGGCCTGGTGCGCCGCGCGAAACTATATTATCTGCGTGGCCGCACCGGTAAATCTGCGCGCATTCTGGAAAAGAAGACCGTTCGCAGTTAGTTCACGCTGGAGGAAAGTGCGATGGCTGGCCCAAGCACACTGTATGATAAAATCTGGCAGGCCCATCTGGTCAGTCAGCAGGCGGACGGAACCTGCCTGATCTATATTGACCGGCATCTGGTGCATGAAGTGACCAGCCCGCAGGCCTTTGAAGGCCTGCGCATGACGGGGCGCAAGGTGCGCCGCCCGGAGGCGACCCTGGCCGTTGCCGATCATAATGTGCCGACCACAGATCGCGCCAGGGGCATCGAAGACGAAGAGTCGCGCATTCAGGTGGAAACGCTGGAAGAAAACTGCGCCGCGTTTGGTGTGGAATATCTGCCCATGTCCGACATCCGTCAGGGCATTGTGCATATTGTCGGCCCCGAACAGGGCCTCACGCAACCAGGCATGACCATTGTCTGCGGCGACAGCCATACCGCCACCCATGGCGCATTCGGATCGCTGGCGTTCGGCATCGGCACATCGGAAGTGGAACATGTGCTGGCGACACAAACCCTGATCCAGGCGCCCGCGAAAAACATGCGCGTCACCGTGGACGGAAAATTACCGGCAGGCTGCACCGCCAAGGATATCGTGCTGGCGATTATCGGAAAAATCGGCACCGCAGGCGGCACCGGCCATGTCATCGAATTTGCCGGCGAAGCCATCCGTGAACTGAGCATGGAAGGCCGCATGACGGTCTGTAACATGACCATCGAGGCGGGCGCGCGCGCTGGTCTGATTGCACCTGATGAAACCACCTTCGCCTATGTGATGGGCAAGCCCCGCGCGCCCAAGGCCGGGCAGTGGGAACTGGCGGTCAAATACTGGCGCACATTGGTCAGCGATGCGGGCGCGAAGTTTGATCGTGAAGTCGTGCTGAACGCCGCCGATATTGCGCCGCAAGTCACCTGGGGCACCAGCCCGGAAGACGTGTTGCCCATCACCGGCAAGGTTCCCGATCCGGCTGCGGAACCGGACGCCGCACGCCGCGCGTCCATGTTGCGCGCGCTGGATTATATGGGCCTGACGGCGGGAACGAAGTTGACGGATGTCAAAATCGACCGGGTGTTTATCGGCTCGTGCACCAATGGCCGCATCGAGGATTTGCGCGCCGCCGCCAAGGTTGCCAAGGGACGCAAGGTCGCATCCCATGTGGGCGCGATGGTGGTGCCGGGGTCGGGCCTGGTGAAAGAACAGGCCGAACATGAAGGCCTGGACAAAATATTCATCGAGGCGGGGTTTGAGTGGCGCGAGCCGGGCTGTTCCATGTGTCTGGCGATGAATGCCGACAAGCTGGAACCCGGAGAGCGTTGCGCCTCCACCTCCAACCGCAATTTCGAAGGCCGTCAGGGCCGTGGCGGCAGAACGCATCTGGTCAGCCCCGCCATGGCCGTCGCCGCCGCTGTTACGGGGCGTCTGACGGATGTGCGCGAACTGGGATAGCTAAATTTTTGTCATCCCGGACTTGTTCCGGGATCCAGAGCTAAAAACTCAGGCCTTTCGGTGTGGCCCTGGACCCCGGAACAAGTCCGGGGTGACAAACAGAGATTGAGGAAAATTGGCAATGCAGAAATTTGACAAATTAACCGGCGTTGCGGCGCCCATGCCGCAGATCAATGTCGATACCGACATGATCATTCCCAAGCAGTTCCTGAAGAC
>CAYGDL010000241.1:0-1853 GCA_964348545.1 uncultured Alphaproteobacteria bacterium
AACGGCCAATGCGGCCGCGAAGCTGATAAAGTTGCGCCAGCCCGAACATGTCCGCACGATGCACCAGCATGGTGTTGGCGGTGGGAATGTCCAGCCCGGATTCAATAATCGTCGTGCTGAGCAGCACATCATATTTACGGTCATAGAAGGCGTTCATCACATCATCCAACTGACCCGGCGGCATCTGCCCATGCGCCACCACAAATTTTACTTCGGGCACAAATTCGCGCAGATATTCCTCCGCCTCCGGCAGATCGGCGATGCGTGGACAGACATAAAAGCTTTGGCCGCCGCGATAATGTTCGCGCAGCAGCGCCTCGCGCAACAGCACCGGATCGAACGGAGAGACAAAGGTGCGCACCGCCAGCCGGTCCACCGGCGGCGTCGCGATAACCGAAAGCTCGCGCATGCCGGAAAGGGCTAACTGCAAGGTGCGCGGAATGGGTGTCGCGGTCATGGTCAGCACATGCACATCGGCGCGCAACTGTTTCAGGCGTTCCTTGTGCCCAACGCCAAAATGCTGTTCTTCATCCACAACAAGCAGGCCCAGATTTTTGAAGGACATGGACTTGCCCAGCAACGCATGGGTGCCGATGACAATATCCACCTGCCCTTCGCTGATTTCCTTTTTCAGAATGTTTGCCTGTTTGGCGGGCACCATGCGCGAGAGTTGCGCAATGCGCACCGGCATACCCTCAAAGCGTTGCAGAAAAGTGCGATAATGCTGCCGACACAGCAATGTGGTGGGCACGATCACCGCAACCTGATGCCCGGACATCACCGCGACAAAGGCAGAACGCAGTGCGACTTCGGTTTTGCCAAATCCCACATCGCCGCAAATCAGCCGGTCCATCGGCCGGCCGCTGGCCAGATCTTCCTGCACCGCCTCAATGGCGCGCAACTGATCCTCGGTCTCCTGATAGGGAAACCGCGCACAAAATTCCGTGTACATCCCATCGGGCGGATAGATCGGGGTGACATCGCGCAGTGCGCGCGCGGCGGCAATTTTGATCAATTCCTCGGCCATTTCGCGGATGCGTTTTTTCAGACGCGCCCGGCGGTTCTGCCATGCGGCGCTGCCCAGCCGGTCCAGCACTGCCTGGGCGTCTTCTGATCCATAACGCGTCAACAGTTCGATATTTTCAACCGGCAGATATAATTTATCGCCGCCATGATAGAGCAATAGCAGGCAGTCATGCGGCGCGCCGTTGATTTCCAGTGTCTGCAATCCCTCATAACGGCCAATGCCATGCTCGATATGCACCACCAGATCGCCCGCACTCAGGCTCGACGCTTCGGTCAGGAAATTTTCCGCGCGGCGTGAACGGCGGTTCTGGCGCACCAGCCGGTCGCCCAATATATCCTGTTCACCGATCAGCAGCAGATCATTGGTCTCGAACCCATTTTCAATGCCCAGCACGATAAGCCCAACCGCGCCGCGCGGCGCTGACTTCGCCTGTTCCCAACTGTCGGGATAGACGATGGCGTTCAATCCATGATCCGCCAGCACAGCTCCCAGCCGTTCCCGCGATCCGGTGCTATAGGCTGCGATCAACATCTGTTTGCCCGCAGCCTGCGATGCGATGACGTGATCGCGCACAGCCTCGTAAATATTGACAGCGTCCTGTTTGCGCTCCGGCGCAAAGTTCCGGCACTGTCGGCCGCCTGCATCCACTGTCAGTTCATTTTCAGGGGATTGATAGGGCGTGAAATTTCGCACGCGATGCGCGCTTAACAGCGCCTCCCATTCGTCTTCCGGTATATAGAGGGCGTTTGTCGGCAGCGGTTTATAGCTGGCTGCAAATTGCCCCAGTGTCTTTGGGGCAGAATTGCGCGCGTCATAATAATCGGCT
>CAYGDL010000242.1:0-1844 GCA_964348545.1 uncultured Alphaproteobacteria bacterium
AAAAAGAAAACAAGCCGGTCGTGTGGCCCAACTGGCCCAACAAGATGCGCACATCCAGCAGCCAGGCCGAAGGCTGCGCGCGCGACTGGGGCGTGTCGACAAAAAATATCGTTGGCAAAGACGGCAAGGCCGTGAAAATCGAATGCATCCGCCTGGATGACAGGCTGAAAGAAATTCCGGGTACGGAGTTTTCTTTGCCCGCCGATCTGATTTTACTGGCCATGGGCTTCATGCACCCCGTGCATGACGGCATGCTGAAAGAACTGGGCGTGGCCCTGGACCCGCGCGGCAATGTGCAGGCCAACATGATCAATTACAAAACATCCGTCGACAAATTATTCGCCGCAGGCGACATGCGCCGTGGCCAGTCGCTGGTCGTATGGGCCATCCGCGAAGGCCGCCAGGCGGCGCGCGCAGTCGATGAATATCTGATGGGTGAGAGCCTGCTGCCGCGATAGGCAGGTTCAGCTATTCACCGGACCATTTGATCTGAAATTCGATTTCCTCCTGCCCATCGCTCTTTTCATGCTCGATGGAAAAGGTGGCGCGGACCGGCACATAAATCCGTTTGCCCGCGATCTGAATTTCAAATTTCTGCTCCTGTTCAAGCGCATCAGCAAGCCGACGCAGCTTGGCGATGAAATCCGGTAGCGGATAATTCTTTTCAACATCCCGTTTTACGCCGCTGTTCACAATCGATTGCTCCAGTTATCCAATGTTTATGCCGCGCTTATAAGATGCCTGGCGATCAGAATTTCCGCGATCTGCACGGCGTTGAGCGCGGCGCCCTTGCGCAGATTGTCGGACACCACCCACAGGTTCAGGCCGTTCTCCACAGTAATGTCTTCGCGGATGCGCGAAATATAGGTGGCGAATTCGCCCACGCATTCCACCGGCGTGATATAGCCGCCATCCTCACGCTTGTCGATCACCATGCAGCCGGGCGCCTCACGCAAAATATCGCGCGCCTCATCCGCGCTGATCGGGCGTTCAAACTCGATATTCACCGCTTCGCTATGGCCGACAAATACCGGCACCCGAACACAGGTCGCGGTCAGTTTGATAGATGGATCAAGCATTTTCTTGGTTTCGGCCATCATCTTCCATTCTTCCTTGGTGTAGCCATCTTCCATGAAGCTGTCGATATGCGGAATAAGATTAAAGGCGATCTGTTTGGTAAATTTGGCTTTCTCAATGGGATCAGACACAAACACGGCGCGGGTCTGATGGAACAATTCATCCGCACCCTGATTACCAGCGCCTGACACCGATTGATAGGTCGCCACCACCACGCGCTTGATCCTGGCCACATCATGCAGCGGTTTCAGGGCCACCACCAATTGCGCGGTCGAACAGTTTGGATTGGCGATAATGCCGCGCTTGGTGTAACCGGCAATGGCTGCCGCGTTCACTTCGGGCACGATCAGCGGCACGTCGGCATGCATGCGGAAATGGCTGGAATTATCGATCACCACCGCGCCCGCCGCCACCACTTTGGGCGCCCATTCGGCGGACACAGACCCGCCGGCCGAGAACAGCGCAATTTGGGTGCCCTTGAAATCGAAATTTTCCAGTGCCTGGGTTTTCAGCGTGTGATTGCCGTAAGAAACTTCCTTGCCGATGCTGCGCCGTGAGGCCAGCGCCACAACTTCATCGGCGGGAAATTCACGTTCCGCCAGAATATTCAGCATTTCGCGCCCGACCATGCCGGTGGCGCCTACGACTGCTACTTTATAACCCATGGTTTTTGCTCCCGTTTCACCGGGCGCATATGAACCCCCGGCGGTTAAAATTCAAGTGGTGAGTTTGTCCAGCTCGCGCACAATCGCGTCGCCCATCACGCC
>CAYGDL010000243.1:0-1822 GCA_964348545.1 uncultured Alphaproteobacteria bacterium
CCATTCTGAAACTGTGCGAGGACCGGCGCGGCGTGCAAAAACAGCTTACCTATGCAGGTGCGCGGGCGATGCTGGTCTATCACCTGCCGCTCAACGAGGTCGTGTTTGATTTTTATGACCGGCTGAAATCCGTCAGCCGCGGCTATGCCAGTTTTGATTATGAAATTGACGCCTATGAGCCGGGCAGACTGGTGAAAATGTCGATCCTGGTAAATGAAGAGCCGGTCGATGCGCTGTCGATGATTGTGCATGCCGGGCGCGCGGAAATGCGCGGGCGTGACATTTGCGAACGGCTGAAAGATTTAATTCCGCGCCACATGTTCAAGATACCCATACAGGCCGCCATTGGCGGGCGCGTGGTGGCGCGCGAAACCATATCGGCGATGCGCAAGGACGTAACCGCCAAATGCTATGGCGGCGACGCCACCCGCAAACGCAAACTGCTGGACAAGCAAAAGGCCGGCAAAAAACGCATGCGCCAGTTCGGCAAAGTGGAAATCCCGCAGGAAGCCTTTATCGCCGCGCTGCGCATGGGGGATGAATAGGAGCGATCGGTCGGGCTATTGTTTAGCAGGCTGTTTCCTGTTCAGCTTGATTGAAGCATGCATTCGTTGCGGTCATAAATAACCGTCGAAGCCGCCTTGTGGCGCTACCCCCCCGTCTTGAAATAGTCCGGTTTTCCGTACAGCCACAGATCGCTCCACAGTTGCTGGCCGCCATCGACGGTAATGACTTCGCCGGTGATGAACTTGCCCGACGGCGCCGCCAGATAGGCGCAAGCCTCGGCGATGTCGTGCGATTCGCCGACATGCATCATCGGGTTGGCCTGCGCGAAAGTTGCGGCGGCGTCGGGCGGGTAGTTGCCAAAGCCTTCGGTTTCCACCGCGCCCGGCGCGATGCAATTGACCTGGATATTATGTTCGGCCCATTCCACGGCGACAGTCTTGGACAGATAGACCACGCCCGCGCGCGCCGCACAGGTATGCGCCGCGTCCGGCATGCCGCGCCAGATGTCGGCGACAATATTGATGATGTGTCCAGGCTTTCCCGATGCCCGCCAGTTGCGCGCCAGGTTCTGCATCATGTACCAGGTGCCGTTCAGATTGGTGTCGATGACGGCGTTCCAGCCCTTGACGGAATAGTCGATGGCCTTTTGCGAAAACTGCCCGCCCGCATTGTTGATCTGATAATCAATGCCGCCATTGGCATAGGCGGTGTCGATCATTGCCGCTACCGCGTCATGGTCGCGGATCGAGAGGGAATGGGTTTCCACTTTCGCGCCGAATTTTTTCAGCCAGTGTTCCGAAACCGCCAGACGTTCCTCGTTGCGCCCGCAGATCACCAGATCGGCGCCCAGGCGCGCGAACAGATAGGCGGTTGCCTTGCCGATGCCGCTGCCCGCGCCCGACACCAGCACCCGCTTTCCCTTGAACAGATCGGCGCGGAATACGGTGGGCTTTTCGGCCAGTTGCTCGTCGGTGAAACCGAATTTACCGGGCGGCGCATCGGCCTTGGAGTAGCGTTTATTCATGGCGGCATGCTTTCAAAAAAAATGGCGGGGAATGTACCCCGCCATTATGGAACAGATTTTTAGCCTTGACCAGATCGCCGGATTAACGGCCTTTGAAAACCGGTTCGCGCTTTTCCATAAACGAGCGCGGGCCTTCGACCGCGTCTTCGGTTTTTAATACAGGAGCGGCGAACTTGCTTTCCATTTCCAGCGCTTCTTTTTCCGGGTAGCCGATACATTCACGCGCCGAACGGCGAATCGCCTGCACGGCGATGGGGCCGTTCTTGGCCAGCTTGGCGGCATATTCCATGG
>CAYGDL010000244.1:0-1822 GCA_964348545.1 uncultured Alphaproteobacteria bacterium
CTGGTCAGCGAACGCATGCAGCCCGGCGTGGTGTACACCACCTTCCATCATCCGGAATCAGCCGCCAATGTCATCACCACCGACTATTCCGACTGGGCGACCAATTGCCCGGAATATAAAGTGACGGCGGTGGAGGTGCGCCCTTCCAACGCCTGGTCGCAATGGCAGACCGAGGCGGACGAATTCCGCAAACGCGCGCACCGTATTGCTCCGGCTGCTGAATAGATTTCAGAGGACAGAAGGCAGAAAACAGAGGTCATGGACAGACTGAGCGAACAGCCCGCCACAGCCGAAACATCGGTTACCCGCTTGCGTCGTGGCGTGAATCGTGCGTTTGCCGATCAGCTTGCCGTCGAAACCCCCATCGCCTTTATCTATAATTGCGAGCCATACGCGGTGATGATGGCCAGCCCGCAAGATCTGGAAGATTTCGCCTGTGGTTTTTCCATCTCGGAGGGCATTGTGCAAAACGCCCGCGAGATCATCGCCATAGATCAGACGCCAAAGGGCGCGGGCATCAGCCTGGGCATCGAAATTCCGCCGGAGCGCGCCGCACTTTTAATAGAACGTACACGGAGCATTTCCGGTCGCACCGGCTGCGGCATTTGCGGCATCAGTGATCTTGAACAGGTGATGCGCGCCCTGCCCTCATTACCGCATGGCGCGCCGCTCCGGGCATCCGCCATTAATGCGGCCATTGCCGCCCTGCCCGCGCATCAGGCTTTTAACAAACTGACCGGCGCCGTACATGCGGCGGGCTTTGCCAACGCCAACGGTGATCTGCTTTTGGTGCGCGAAGATGTGGGCAGGCATAATGCGCTCGATAAATTGATCGGCGCGATTATCAGCAAAGGGCTTTCGCCCGCTGATGGCATGGTGGTTATCACCAGCCGGTGCAGCATGGAAATGGCGCAAAAAACCATCATCCTGGGCTGTCCGGTGCTGGTTGCCGTTTCCGCGCCCACTTCACTGGCGGTGCAGATCGCGCAGGATTGCGGCCTGAGCATCGCCGCCTTTGCGCGCGGCGATGGATTTAATCTGTACACGCATCACGAACGGATCATTTAATCATGAATATCGATCATCTTGTCCATATGGCCAACCAGATTGCAGATTTTTTCAAAGCCTATCCCGAAGCGGAAGCTATTGCAGGCGTCGAAAACCACATTCGCCAATTCTGGGATCCGCGCATGCGGATGCAAATGTCAAAACATCTTGATGCGGGTGGCCCTGGGCTTCATCCGATAACCCTGGCTGCTTTGCAACGGCTGCACCAGAATGCAGCCGCCGCAAATTAAACCAGCAATTCCCCAACATAGGGTGGCAGTGCGAACGCGCCCTTGTGAACTTCTGGTGTGTAATAGCGGCTGTTCAGCTTTAACGGCCTGAACCGCGCCTCCAGCGTTTCCACCGCAACCTTGCGCAGGCCGGCATTATCGGTGGCCCAGCCCATCGCCATTGCGCCGCCAATATAGGTTGGGATGGTGGCCAGGTAACAGCTTACATCCGTAAAGAAATTACGCAAATGCATGGCGGAGCTGCGCAATTCCGCAGGCTGCATGAACGGCACGCCGTTTTGTGTCACCAATACGCCGCCCGGTGTCAGGCGGTCCTTGCAGCGTTTGTAAAACTCCTTCGTGAACAGAATTTCACCCGGGCCTTCGGGGTCCGTCGAATCCACAATGATCACATCATACTTATCCGGGCTGTCACCAACAAAGGCATAGCCATCGCCAATGATAAGATCCGTGCGCGGATCTTCAAACGCGCCCTTGCAAATCTCGCTCAGATAGCGTTTGGAAAATTCAACCACGCCCGCATC
>CAYGDL010000245.1:0-1779 GCA_964348545.1 uncultured Alphaproteobacteria bacterium
CGGCTTCGCTCCGGCGTAGCCAGGACGCTTTGCTCAGCATGACTATGCGGGGGGAGCAGGTGGTATCATGGTATGTGGCATTGGGCGAATCCATGGTCTATATTGCGCTATCCTGCGTAAACATAAAGCGACCCTACATGAAATTCCGGAAAATCGCCGCATGAGCTCCGATCCCCCCGCGCCGCCGCGCAATCATTTGTGGCATACCGCGAAGGAATATCTGACGCACTGGTTTGTGGCGGGCGTGATCGTGACGCTGACCGGTTTCACGCCGGATCACTGGGTGGCGCATGTCTTTCATGTGGTGAATCTGGACAGTCTGCGCGGCGTGTTCAGTGAATACCAGTTTCTGGCCATCTACATCGGCGTGACATTTTTGATAGTGGATGTGGTGGTGCGCAACCGCTACAGACAGCCGGAACCCGCCGCCACAGCACCCGCTTTGGCCGATGCTTCCGGCTTTGTTGCGGCTTCGGTTGACGCGCCGGTTTTGGAGGTCATCGAGGGCAAGCCCTCCATCGCGGTGCTGCCGTTTGTCAATATGAGCAGCGATCCGGAACAGGAATATTTCGCCGATGGCATGACCGAGGATATTATCACTGGCCTGTCCTGCGACAGCCGCCTGTTCGTCATCGCACGCAATTCTACTTTTGTCTACAAAGGCCAGCCCGTGGATATCCGTGCGGTGGGCAGGGAGCTTGGCGTGCGCTATGTGCTGGAAGGGAGCATAAGGCCGGTGGGGGACCGTTTGCGCATTACCGCGCAGTTGATTGATACCGCCAGCGGCGCGCATGTCTGGGCCGACAGGATCGACCGGCCAATAACGGAAATTTTCGACATCATGGATGATGTGGTGGACGGGCTGGTGACCAGCCTGTGTTCCAATCTTGGTATGGCCGAGGGTAAACGCGCCGCGCGGGCCAGACCGGAAGATTTGCAGGCCTGGGCGCTGTGCGTGCAGGCGGAAGCGCTTACTTCCTTAAATCCCAGCGCTGAATCCCTTGAGGCGGGGCAAAGGCTGCTGCGCCGGGCAACCGAAATTGAACCCGGCTATGCGCTTAGTTGGGCGCATCTCGGATATATCGCCAGTGTGCGAAACATTTGGGGCCTTGGCGGCGATGTCGCGGAAAATGCAGACGAGGCCGTGGCGCTGGCCAGCAGGGCGATGCGCCTGGCGCCGGACGACCCCCAGGTGCTGACTTTTAGCGGCATCGCCTATTCATTCGCGGGCCGTTCGGCGCAGGCGCTTGATTGCCTGGAACGCAGCCTGGACATAAACCCCAATAATGGTTTGACCCGGCTTAATTATGGTTCCGCGCTGCTTAACGCGGGCAGGCCCGATGCGGGCCTCAAACAACTGGATATGTTTTTACGCCTGTCCCCCAAAGACCCGAACGCCGGTTTGGCGTACTTTTATCAGGCTTACTGTTATCTGACCCTGAACGATTTTCAGCAGGCGGAGCAATCCGCGCGCAAGGCGGTTAAACTGCTGCCCGGCTGGGGTAATGTATATATTCCGCTGGCTTTTGCGCTGGCGGCTCAGGGCCATAGGGAAGAGGCCCGGCAACAGATCCGCAAGGCGCGCGAGGTGGCCCCCACACTGACCCGCCAGGGCATCGAAGATTCATTTCGTATTTCGCAAACGCCGGAGCAGGCCCAAAGCGCAATCAGGGCGTTGCGCCATGTCTGGCCGGATTAGCGGGTTGATGAAAAACCCGGAATTGTCATCCTGAGCCGCCTCTGCTGTCATCCTGAGCCGCCCCTGCTGTCATCCTGAGC
>CAYGDL010000246.1:0-1711 GCA_964348545.1 uncultured Alphaproteobacteria bacterium
CTGATGCCCGAACATCCGTTTCCAGCGCCAGTGGAAGACGCCGTGAAGGTGTTCAAATATATGCTGAACCACGGCCCGTTCGCCAAAACGCCCGCGCGCCACACTTTTATTTCCGGCGACAGCGCGGGCGGCGGTTTGACGCTGGCGACGTGCATGGCGCTGCGTGATGCGAAACAACCGCTACCCAATGCGGCCATTCCGATTTCCGCCTGGACGGATCTGGAGGGCACCGGCGCCTCTATGAAAACCCGCGCCAGGATTGATCCGATTGCGGGCGGCGAAGGCGTTGGCCCAATTGCCGCCATGTATCTGAATGGCAAGAAAGCCAGGGATATTCCTCTGGCCTCGCCCTTCTATGGCAACTTCAAGGGCCTGCCGCCATTGCTGTTCCATGTTGGCGATGCAGAAACTTTGCTGGATGACAGCGTGCGTTGCCATGAAAAAGCCAAGGCGGCGGGGGTTAAATCCACGCTGGAAGTATGGCCGCATATGCCGCATGTCTGGCATCTGTTTGCGCCCTATCTGCCGGATGCAACCAAGGCCATTGACGGTATCGGCAAGTTCGTTCGCAGTTTCAGCTAACGCATACCTGACCGGCGGCCTATGCCGCCGGTTTCCATCCATCATCCGGAGGAATGCGTCATGGAAAAATTGATCATTGAGGCGCGGGTCAATGAATACGCCATGCGCAAACGCAACCCGCATGTGCCCTGGACATCCGAAGAAATCGCACGCGATGCCGTGGCCTGCCGCGTGGCGGGCGCCAGCATTGTGCATTTTCACGCGCGTGAAGAAAATGGCGCGCCCTGCCATGATGCGGCGCGTTACGCTGAAACCATCGCGCGCGTGCATGATGTCTGCGATCTGCTGGTGCATCCCACGCTGGGCGCCAATACGCTGGCCGCATCTAAGGAAGGGCGGTTGGCACATGTACTCGCCATGGCGAAGGACAAGCGCACAAGGCCCGATTTTGCGCCCATGGATATGGGCAGCACCAATATAGACGCCTATGATCTGGCGGCGCGCAAATTTATCACCGGCGATCAGATGTATTTGAACAGCACAGATACATTGATGTATTTCGCCAGGGAAATCCGCGCGGCAGGCCTGAAACCCTGTGCGGTGGCGTGGAACATCAGCTATCTGCGTCAGATCATTGCGTTTCATGAAATGGGGCTGCTGGACGAACCTATCTATGTAGGGCTTACCCTGACGGGAGATCAGATACTTGCCGGGCATCCGGGAACAGCCGCCGGGCTTGACGCCTTTTTGGGCGTGATGCCGGCGAATATAAAATTCGTCTGGACCGTGTATAATTACGGCGGAAATCTTCTGAATCTGGCCGATAAAATCATTGGGGCTGGGGGGCATGTCGCCGTCGGCCTGGGCGATTATCCGTATACAGAGCTTGGTGCGCCAACCAATGCGGAACTGATCGCAAAGTTTGCTGACATTGCCCGCAAACACGGGCGCGGCGTGGCCACGCCTGAAGAGGCCCGGAAAATTTTGCGGATGAATTAGGACGTGCCGCGTTTGGATTCAGGCATACCCCGCCCTCAACCTGTCACCCCGGATTTATTCCGGAGTCCAGGAGTTACACGCAAAGGCCGGAGTTTTTGGCCCCCTTGCCAGCCATAGCCTTCTTGCGAAGGCTGGTGGACCCCGCAACAAGTGCGGGGTGACACCGTGGGTGGGGCGACTCAACCTAAAC
>CAYGDL010000247.1:0-1667 GCA_964348545.1 uncultured Alphaproteobacteria bacterium
TATTCGATGCGCCGCCGGTAACGATGACCGATTTTCCTGCGAGTTCCAGATCCATGTTCGCTCTCCCTGTTTTATTATTTGAAATTCGGCTGACGTTTTTCCTGAAATGCGTTCAGTCCCTCGGTGACATTATCGCTCATCAGGGCGGCGGGCGCCTCGGCCGCCTCCAGCGCCAGACCGTGATCCAGATTGCCAGATAGTCCGTGTACGGTAAGTTTCTTCATCATGGCGATGCCGTTGGTGTTGCGCGCTGCAAGGGTAACGCAATATTCCGTGGCTTTGGCGTGCAGTTCCGCGTCCGGCACAACATAATTCACCAGGCCCCAATTTTGCGCGTCCTGGGCGCTGATCCAGCGCGCACTGAACATCAGATCAAGCGCGCGGCGTTCACCCACCAGGCGCGGCAGGCGCTGTGTGCCGCCCCAGCCGGGGATCAGGCCAAACTGCGCATGCTGACAGCCAAGCTTTGCGCTTTCGCCCGCAAAGGCCACGTCGGCGGCCATCATCAGTTCAAGACCACCGGCCAGCGCGAGCCCCTGCACGGCAACCACAACCGGAAGCGTGGAATTTTCCATGGAACGCAGTACGCCATGGCCATAGCTGATAAAATGTTTCAGCGCGTCAAGATCGCTGCGCTTGCCTTTTACTTCGTCCAGATCGGCGCCGGTGCAGAAATGTTTGCCGGTGGAGCGGATCAGCACCACGCGCACCTGTTCGCCATCTTCAAAACGGCGCATGCCCGCATTCAGCGCTTCCATCACCGATAGCGCAAGACAGTTGAATACCGCAGGGCGGTTCAGTTCCATAATGCCGACCTGGCCTTCGGTCCAGATGCGCACCACTTCATCACTCATGGCGTTGTTCCTTTATCCGCTCAGTAGGGGACGGCGACGCGGCCGATTTTTTCGCGCGCGATAATCATTTTCTGAATTTGCGGCGTGCCATCGCCAATTTGCAGGCCCAGCACATCGCGCAAGCGCTGCTGATGCGGCATGTCTTTGCTATAGGCGAAATGCCCATTGATGATGATGCAGTTATGAATCACATCAAACGCGGTTTTGGGCGCCCACCATTTGCACATGGCGGCCTCGGCGGTATGTTTTTCACCCTGATCACGCAGCCACAGGGTTTTATAGCACAGCAGTTTTGCCGCGGTCAGCAGGGTTTCGGCTTCGGCCAGCGGTTCGGTGACGCCCTGATATTTGGCAATCGGGTTGCCAAACGCCTGGCGTTCGGTGACATATTTCCAGGTTTCCTCCAGCGATGCCGAAGCTGCGCCCAGGCATTGCAGGCCGATCAGTGCGCGGCTGTAATCAAAGCCGTTCATCACCAGTTTGAAGCCTTCGCCTTCCTTGCCGATCAACGTATCGGGGCCGACTTTTACATCGTCAAAAAAGATCGAACCGCGTCCGACCGCGCCCGACCCCAGATCATTGAAACGTGTGGTGGTGACGCCCGGCAGATTGAGCGGCACGAGGAATGCCGACACGCCCTTGGCGTCCGAGCCGCTGGTGCGCGCAAACAACACCACCATGTCTGACTGATCGGCAAGTGAGATGGAGGTTTTTTCGCCATTCAGAATATAGCCATTGCCGTCTTTGGTGGCTTTCAAAATCAGATGCGCCGCGTCCGATCCGCCGCGCGGCTCTGTAAGGCCCAGAGCCACC
>CAYGDL010000248.1:0-1619 GCA_964348545.1 uncultured Alphaproteobacteria bacterium
CATCGCCGCCAATATGCAGAATGCGATTGACCGAATGCGCCGCCTCGCGCCCCAATGCCAGATCGCCGCCGGGTGTGCGGTCAAAGCGCGCGCCCAGCGCAATCAGATCTTCTATGCAACGCGGGGCCTCATGCGTTGCCAGCGCGACAATCGCGGCATCGGCAATGCCCGCAGCGGCGTTCAGCGTGTCAGAGGCATGCTGTTGGGGGCTGTCACCCGGCGCCATGGCGGCGGAAATTCCGCCCTGCGCCCAGCCGGTGGCGGTGCCCGAACCCAGCGGCGCATTCAGCAGCAAAATCACCGGATGCGGCGCAAGCTTCAGTGCGGCGGTTAAACCCGCCACGCCGCCGCCGACAATAATTGCATCGGCGTTGAATCTGGCTAATGCTTCACGCTGCATGGTTTTGCCTGTTTACGCAGAAATCAGTTCGCGCGGGCCGCCGACAATTTCGGCCTTGCGCAGATTGCCCGGCCCGCCCTGCCATTGCGCCGATCCCGCCAACGGCTGACCCAGCGCCAGCATGCGTTCGACGGCCAGACGCGCGCGTGGCGCAATGGCTGGATCAATTTCGACCACATGCTGCATTTCACGCAAGCTGCGCAGAATTTTCGGCAGCGAAATTTTCTTCATATAGGGGCACAGATTACAGGGCCGGATGAATTCGACATTAGGCAGTTCCGCAGCGACATTATCGCTCATTGAACATTCGGTGATCATCACCACCTTGGGCGGCTGCACCCGGCGCACATAGCCGATCATGCCGGCGGTGGAGCCTGCATAATCCGCTTCATCCAGCACATCGGGCGGGCATTCGGGATGCGCCAGCACGATGATGCCCGGATTGGCTTCACGATATTCGCGGATTTCCTTGGCGGTGAAACGCTCATGCACGATGCAGCGCCCCTGCCAGGTCAGGATTTTGACGCTGGTCTGGCGCGCGACATTCGCCGCCAGATATTGATCGGGCAGAAACAGCACACTGTCCGTACCCAGAGATTCCACCACCTGAAGCGCGTTGGACGAGGTGCAGCAAATATCGGTTTCGGCTTTCACATCGGCGCTGGTGTTGACATAGGTCACCACTGGCACGCCGGGAAACGCCTGTTTCAGCAGACGCACATCCGCGCCAGTGATTGATTCCGAAAGCGAACAGCCCGCCCCCATATCGGGGATCAGAACTACTTTATTGGGGTTGAGCAGCTTGGCCGTTTCGGCCATGAAATGCACGCCACATTGTACGATGATATCGGCATCGGCCCTGGCCGCCTCGCGCGCCAGCGCCAGGCTGTCACCGGCAATATCGGCGACGCCATGATAAATTTCCGGGGTCATATAATTATGCGCCAGAACGATGGCGTTTTTTTCGCGCTTCAGTTCATTGATGGCGTGAATATAAGGCGCAAAGAACGGCCATTCGATTTCCGGAATAACGTTGCGCACCCGCTCATAAATCGGGGCGGTGGCGCGGGCCACTGCCGGAGTATATTCAAGCCCGTCACGGGCCAATTCAGCGGCGCTGTTCATTGTCGTTCTCCTGCGCTTCCCTGCATTTCGATCTGCCTTTCTTATTTTTATACTCATTTAGAGCATAAATAAGGCTTAAAAAAACACCGGTCCT
>CAYGDL010000249.1:0-1615 GCA_964348545.1 uncultured Alphaproteobacteria bacterium
CGAAATATCTGGCCAGCACCCCCGCCGCCATCAGCCCGCCCATGCCCGCGCCGATAACAATCGCGCGTTCGCCCAATTGCTGTTCTGTTGACATAATTTCCCCCTGTTATGATGGATTTTGGCCAAGTCATGCCGGCTTAACCGGCCCGCATTAGTTACAATGCTATAGATTATCGGGGGGGGGGGAGATAGCAACAATTAATTGGTAGTTTTTGCTTATTTCCAGTCCGCATCGCCCTTCAATATTTCCAGCGCCGCCGCATGCAGGCGCGCATCGCCCGCCGCGATCACCTGGCCGCCCTGATCGGCGGGGCCGCCGCGCCAGTTGGTGATGACGCCGCCAGCCGCCGTGATGATCGGGATCAGCGCCTGAATGTCATAGGGCTTGAGATCGGTTTCGACCACCAGATCAATCAGCCCATGCGCCAGCATGGCGTAGGAATAACAATCGCCGCCATAGCGGTGCATACGGGTCTGCGCCGCCACGCGCAGATAGGCGTCATGTTCGGATTTTTTTCCAAACGCATCGGGATGCGTGGTGGTGAGAATAGCGTCCTGCAATGCCGCACAGGCGCGGGTGCGCAGGGGTGTGGATTTGCCGTTGCGTGAGACGCTGGCGCCCAGCCTGCTGCCGGTAAAGCGTTCGCCGGTAAAGGGCTGGTCCATGATGCCGAGCACCGGGGCAGCGCCATCATGCAGGGCGATCAGCACCCCCCATTGCGGCACGCCCATGATAAAGGCGCGGGTGCCGTCGATGGGGTCGATGCACCAGGTCAGGCCATTGCTGCTTTCGAGCGCGCCAAATTCTTCACCCAGAATGCCGTGAGCGGGATAGGTCTTGCTGATCAGTGAACGGATGGACTGTTCGGCCTCCCTGTCGGCGATGGTGACCGGGTCAAACTTGCCGTCATTTTTTTTGTTGGCAATATCCAGCGGGCTGCGAAAATGCGGCAGGATCACCGCCCGCGCATCGTCGGCCAGCTTTCCGGCAAATTCGATCAGTTCACGGAGTTCATCATCTTGCATGGATCAACGCTGGTTCAACCCGCCACTTCGATATATTCAATGCGGCTGGAAGGAACAGGGATGCTCGCGCCATCCTCGCGCAGGCCGTCAAGATGAAACAGTATAGCCTCCCGCATCTGCGCTTCCGTCTCCTCGGCGCTGGCGCCGGTGGCGACGCAACCCGGCAGGTCGGGCGCATAGGCCGAATAGTTGCCTTCGGCTTTCTCGATTACGATCGCGTAGCGCATGTGCACCTCACTTCTTTAATCCGGCCTGCTTTATAATACTGTTTAAAGTTCCCGGTGCAAGATCATCACTGGGCTTTCCTGGCACCGTCACCCGTCCCGGTTTCAAGGGATGCTTGAATTGCCGGTGGCTGCCGCGCACCGCAGCAATATACCAGCCGTCACTCTGAAGCATATGAAGAACCTCACTTACTTTCATAGGACCAGCCGCGTCTACCCCGCCGCTTCGCGCAGCGCCTTTTTGCGATTATTAAATTCCAGATGGCGTTTGCGCAAGCGGATGGATTTTGGCGTTACCTCGACCAGCTCATCATCGGCGATATAGGCGATGGCCTGTTCCAGCGACAGCAGGCGCGGATTTTTCA
>CAYGDL010000250.1:0-1611 GCA_964348545.1 uncultured Alphaproteobacteria bacterium
GCGTTGGCCCCCAGCCGCGATTTGTTGGGGGTGCCATCCAGATCGCACATCATGCGATCCAGCACGACCTGTTCTTCGGACTCCATGCCGGACAGCAGATCGAACAGATCGTCATTGACGGCGGCCACCGCCTTTAGCACGCCCTTGCCCTTGTAGCGCGCGCCGCCATCACGCAACTCCACCGCCTCATGCGCGCCGGTCGAGGCGCCCGATGGCACAGCGGCGCGGCCCATGGCGCCCGATTCCAGGATGACATCCACCTCAACGGTCGGATTGCCCCGGCTATCGAGAATTTCACGGCCTTTAATATCGATAATTGCAGTCATGAACGGGCTGGCCCCCTTACAGATATGTGGTCAGTGGAATCATGATCCGTTCATAGCCGAACACCGCAAGAATGTCATTGCGGTCGTGCAGGGCGGCTGAAACCTCAGGGAGATGTACGGGTCAGCGGCTGCCGGTTTCATTGACCGGAAAGGGCGCGAACGGGAACGGCGGCGTGTCATCAAGAAACAGCATGAACGCCAGCACTTCGCCCAGATAGCTCAGCAGGTTTTTGCAAAAATGGGCGATTTCGTCATTTTTGGACTTGTTCACGGCAATGTAAATAAATTGCACGATGGCGAGCAGGACCAGTGCGTTAAAGGTGAAATATCCAAGCACACCGACGCCCAGCGCATAAAGCAGCCGCACCCGCAGGGGTTTGCCGGCAAGGCTGTCTTCGTTGGCGTCCGGATAAGCGGCTCTTTCTACATAACTCATTTTCAACAAACCCCGATTTCAATAAACCCCGATTCAGCATCACGTCACCAGTCTATATAGATATTAATATTTGTAGGTATAAAAAATATTAATGGCTTGTGACGCTGGACACATTTTTATTTTCGACAAACACGCCAATCAACAGCGCACCGGCAACGAAGCCCGCAATATGGGCGTCCCAGGCTATCAGCAGCACATGATCGGCCACCCGGATGCCGGTTAGCCCGAAAATGACATTCACCAGCAGCCACATCCCGCTCATCGACAAAAAGCCGCGGTCATATAGCGGTAACAGGCGAATGGGCCTGCGGCTTTCGGGGTCAATATCCTGTTTTCGTCCCTCCATGATATCATCAAACGAAAATCTGAAGGCGACCCCCATCATGCCCGAAATGGCGCCAGAGGCCCCTATCATCGGTGTCAGCGAACCCATATCCACCGCGATATGCACAAGTGCGGCACTAACCGCGCAGATCAGGTACAGCGATAAAAATCGCGCAGTTCCGATTTTACGCACCACGGCGGTTCCAAACGCCAATAGCCAGGCGCTATTGATCGCCAGATGGGTATAGTCCGCATGCAGGAAGGCATAGGTGATGAACGGCGGGATGGCGGACCAGACACCGCCCGGGAAGGGCATCATAACACCAGGCATATATCGCCCCGGCAAAATCCCAAACATAATGAGCGAAAACTGGTCATATTCAGGCACAAAAAGGGTGCGCACCACATGCACACCAACCAGCAGGGAAATTAATACAAGAATTATTCCGGGAACAAAAAACATCGGCTGCCGGTCGCTTTGTCTGATCCCGGCGCGCATCGGCGGCATTTGCTCCATTTACATGT
>CAYGDL010000251.1:0-1581 GCA_964348545.1 uncultured Alphaproteobacteria bacterium
ATCCCCAAAAGCTATGATCCGCAAACCATCTCGCTGGAAGAAGCCATTGAGCTTGTGAATGCCAAGGCAGCGCGCGGCCCATCGGTAAAGAAAACCAAAGCGGGTGCGAAAAAACCGGCGGCGGTTGAAAAACCGGTTAAAAAAGTAGCGGCGAAGAAGCCATCTTCAAAAAAACCGGCTGCCAAGAAAAAGCCGGCGGCTAAAAAATCTGCGGCCAAAAAACCATCGCTTGCGGAACCTGTTGCATGAAAAAAAAGCTGCCCGGCGCAACACAGGGCGCCGGGGCCATTGTAAAGCGCACCAAACGACCGCAGCAGCCGGGCGGTCTTCCCAGCAAAGCTGAAATCACCGAATATATAAATGAAAATCCGGGCCGTGTGGGAACGCGCGAAATTGCACGCGCCTTTAACATCACGGCCGCCGGGCGTGTGGAGCTTAAACGCCTGCTGCACGAGATGCGCGATGAAGGGCTGAACCAGAACGCCGCGCGCGCCATTGGCGGTGTGCGCAGCCTGGCCAAGGTTCTGGTGCTGGAAATTACCGGGCGCGATATTGATGGTGAATTGCTGGCGCAACCGTTTGAGTGGCGTGGCGCGACACCGGCCCCGCGCATTCTGATCGTTCCCGGCGACGGCGAGGGGGCCAAACCCGCAGGCGTTGGCGACAAGGTGCTGGCGCGCCTGACCCAGGCCGATGACGGCTATGAAGCCCGCGTCATGCGCCATCTGGGCCGTCCGACGGAAACCGGCGCGCGCCGGGTGCTGGGCGTGTTGCAACTGGACGGCAAGGAATGCCGGGTGCGGCCCGTTGAAAAAGGCCGCGACGAAATTCTGATCAGCCGCGATCACACCATGGGCGCGCAAAGTGGCGAACTGGTGCAGGTGGAGATGGAAGCGGGCAGGCGTTATGGCCCGCCGCTCGGCAAAGTGGTTGCGCGCCTGGGGCTGGTCAATGACGCGCGCTCGGTCAGCCTGATCGCCATTTATGAACATGGCATTCCGGTCGAGTTTTCTCCTGCAGCGGTGAAAGAAGCGGAGGCCGCCACATCGCCAAAACTGGGAAAGGGCACGGACTTACGCGGCCTGCCGCTGGTCACCATTGATCCGCCCGATGCGCGCGATCATGACGATGCGGTCTGGGCCGAAGCGGATACTGACCCCAAAAATGCGGGCGGCTGGGTGGTGATTGTCGCTATTGCCGATGTGGCGCAATATGTGCGCCCCGGTTCCGCGCTCGACCGTGATGCGCTAAAGCGCGGCAATTCCAGCTATTTTCCGGATCGTGTCGTGCCGATGCTGCCTGAGGCTTTGTCGGCGGGCCTGTGTTCGCTGGTGCATGATGAGGACCGCGCCGTATTGGCGGTGCGCATGCGCTTTGATGCGCATGGCAAAAAACTGGGACATGAATTTATCCGTGGTCTGATGAACTCGCGCGCCAGCCTGACCTATGTGCAGGTACAGGCGGCAATGGATGGTGATGCGGACAATGTTGCCGGGCCGCTGCTGGAGGATGTGATTCGTCCGCTTTATGGCGCCTATGCGGCGGTGGCGAAGGCGCGCGATGCGCGTCATCCGCTGGCGC
>CAYGDL010000252.1:0-1535 GCA_964348545.1 uncultured Alphaproteobacteria bacterium
GTGAAGATTACCGGCGCGCCATCCAGTTGGAAGCGAACTAAAATGGGCCGGGCAAAACCGGACAACTACAATCCAGTGACATTCATAATTTGGGGATGATGTGCGACGCTTCGACCTGTCTGTGAAGTCAGATATGATACCGGAAAACCCGCCGGTGGTGTATAGTGCAAACTATGTGCGCTACGCGGTTGGCATCCTGTCCGTGGTCTATCTTGTCAATCTGACCGACCGGCAGATTTTGGCGATCCTGATGCAGCCGATCAAGCAAGAGATGCTGCTGTCCGATACGCAGCTTGGCTTTCTGGGCGGCATCGCCTTTGCGATTTTTTATTCGGTGCTGGGGCTGCCGATTGCACGTCTGGCCGACAAGCATTCGCGCGTCAACATCCTGACCATTTGCCTGGTGTTATGGAGCGTCATGACGGCGTTTTGCGGCGTGGCGCAAAATTTCTGGCAATTGCTGGCGGCGCGCATCGGGGTGGGCGTCGGCGAAGCGGGCGGCAGTCCGCCGTCGCATTCGCTGATCGCCGATTATGTGCCGGTGGAAGGCCGGTCCACAGCGCTGGGCATCTTCGCCATTGGTGTGCCGCTTGGGCTGCTGTCCGGCTATCTCCTGGGGGGCTGGATCGAACAATATTATGGCTGGCGGGTTGCGTTCCTGGCGCTTGGCCTGCCCGGCGTCGTTCTGGCGATGATTGTACGCTATTCCCTGGACGAACCCATGCGCGGCCATTCCCAGGGTGGCGTCAGGGAACAGGTGGCGACACCGCCGATCCTGGAGGTGGTGCGCCATATGTGGCGCATACCAACATTCTGGCATCTCTCGCTGGGGACGGCGTTGCAGGCATTTGGCACCTATTCCATCTATCAATGGATGCCCAGCTTTCTATCACGCAGCTATCATATGCAAAGCGGTGAAATCGGCATGTGGCTGTCGCTGGTCATTGGGGTTGGTGGTCTGATCGGCACCATGTCCGGGGGGTATCTGGCCGATCTGTTTTCAAAGCGGGATATGCGCTGGCAGATGTGGCTGCCGGGAATTTCGTTTTTGCTGACAGCGCCATTTTGTGCCGGCATCTATCTTTCAGACGGCCCTATGGGGTCGCTTATTTTTCTGTTTTTCCCCATGATCTTCGTCAACACATGGCTCGGGCCGGGATTTGCGGTGACCCAGACCCTGGCGCCGGTGCGTATGCGCGTAATGGCCAGCGCATTGCTGCTGTTTGTGCTTAATATTATCGGCCTGGGGCTGGGGCCGCAGGCGGTTGGCATCATGAGTGATCTTCTGGCGCCGGCCTATGGCGATGAATCTCTGCGCTATGCCCTGCTGATTTCGAGTTCATTTTACCTCTGGTCCGCGTATCATTTCTGGAAAGCCTCGACAACCCTGCGCGACGACCTGAAACTGGCGATAGAACAATAAGGGGGGAAATATGACCAGCAGTGACGAAGGCGGCGCGGCCGCGGCGGTTCTGATACCCGAACACGCACCGGCGGCGCATTTCAGCAAGCCCTATATCCGCTATGTCATCGGC
>CAYGDL010000253.1:0-1516 GCA_964348545.1 uncultured Alphaproteobacteria bacterium
AAATTCAAGTGGTGAGTTTGTCCAGCTCGCGCACAATCGCGTCGCCCATCACGCCGGTCGATACTTTGGCCATGCCGGGCTGCATGATATCCGCCGTGCGCAGACCGCCGGCCAGAACATTTTCCACGGCCTTATCAATCAGATCCGCATCAGCGGGCAGATCAAACGAATAGCGTAGCGCCATGCCAAAGCTCAGCACCGTCGCAATTGGATTGGCCATGCCCTTGCCCGCAATATCGGGGGCAGAGCCGTGCACCGGCTCATACAGCGCCTTGCTTTTGCCGCTGGCGTCTTTCGCGCCCAATGACGCCGATGGCAGCATGCCAAGCGATCCGGTCAGCATCGCCGCCACATCCGACAGCAGATCGCCAAACAGATTATCGGTGACAATCACATCAAACTGTTTGGGTTCACGCACCAATTGCATGGCGCAATTGTCGGCCAGAATATGCTGTAGCTGCACATCGCTATATTCCGCCTTGTGCAGTTTGGTGACTTCTTCGCGCCACAACAGACCGGATTCCATGACATTGGCTTTTTCCGACGAATGCACCAGATTGCGCCGCTTGCGCGCCAGATCAAACGCCACGTGCGCCACGCGGTGAATTTCAGATGTGGTGTAAACCTGTGTATTGACGCCGCGCCGCTGGCCATCGGGCAGGGTTTCAATGCCGCGCGGTTCGCCAAAATACACGCCGCCGGTCAGCTCGCGCACAATCAGAATATCCAGCCCCGTCACCAGTTCCGGTTTCAGCGATGATGCGCCCGCCAGTGCGGGAAAACAGATCGCGGGACGCAGATTGGCGAACAGATCCAGCTCCTTGCGAAGGGTAAGCAACCCGCCTTCGGGGCGCATGTCGAATCCCAGATTGTCCCATTTCGGACCACCGACAGAACCAAACAGCACCGCATCGGCATTCATGGCTTTTTCCAGCGCCTTACCGGTCAGCGGCGTGCGGTGCGCATCAATCGACGCGCCGCCCACAATGTCTTCTTCAATGTCAAAACTGATGGCGCGCTTGCGGTCAAACCAGTCGATTACGCGACGCACTTCGCGCATGACCTCGGGGCCGATACCGTCGCCGGGCAGAATTAACAGGGATCTGTTGCTGGACATGTTTCGTCGTGTCTTTCTATAACCAGGGCTGCTGTGCGGCGCGGTTTTGTTCGAACTGACCGATCTTCGATCCCTGTTTCAGTGTCAGGCCGATATCGTCCAGCCCCTCGATCAGGCATTGCTTTCTGTACGGATCAATTTCGAATTTTATCACGCCGCCATCGGGGCCGCGAATTTCCTGTGCCGCCAGGTCGATGCTGACCACGGCATTGGCGCCACGCTCGGCGTCGGCCATCAATTTGTCCACATCGGCCTGCGGCAGGATGATGGGCAGAATGCCGTTCTTGAAGCAATTATTATAAAAAATATCCGCATAGCTGGTGGCGATGATGCAGCGGATGCCGAAATCCAGCAGCGCCCAGGGCGCATGTTCGCGGCTGGACCCGCAGCCGAAATTTT